>NZ_FMHU01000001.1:1643388-1972066 GCF_900091415.1 Micromonospora inyonensis
ACCACCGGTGCCGTCACCCGCACCGGCGAGAGCCCGGCGACCAGGGCCACCGGGCTCTCGTGAAACCGGTTCCTGGGGAGGCTCCGGAACATCATTCGTAGTCGAGGTGAACACTGGTTGACATTGGCCACAGGCGTGGCCAGGGCTCAGCCGTTGCGCCGACGACCCTGGGCGGACCCCCTCGCGGGCCGATCTCCCGAAGCGGGTTGAATGGGGCGATGCAGAACCTCTTGCCTGAGCCGCCAGCCACGCTCCTGCCCGTCCACGACGAGGCCGAGGCCGCACTGGCTGCCGCTGCCGAGGCGGACACCGACGAGGCGTACGCCGAGGTGGCCGCCCGCTTCCCGACCTTCAGCGCCGGCTGGGCCACGCTGGCCACCCGGGCGCTCGCGCAGGGCCAGGTCGTCCCGGCGTACGCGTTCGCCCGAACCGGGTACCACCGGGGGCTGGACCAGCTCCGTCGTAACGGCTGGCGAGGGCACGGCCCGGTGCCGTGGTCGCACGAGCCGAACCGGGGCTTCCTGCGCTGCCTGTACGTGCTCTCCCGGGCGGCCGACGAGATCGGCGAGGCGGACGAGGCAGCCCGCTGCGCCCAGTTCCTCCGCGACTGCGACCCGGCCGCCGGGGACGCCCTCGCCAGCGACTGAGGTGGTAGCAGGGGACCCCTGCTACCGCTTTTTGAGTAGCAGGGGACCCCTGCAGCCACCCGGGGCGGGTGGAGCTGGAGCGTCGATGCTCAGAGACCTTCGGCGACCGCGGCTGCGATCTTGAGCCAGGCGTCCCGGGTCGCCGAGGAGAGCTGCCCGTACCGGATCGGCTCGCCGGTGTCGATCAACCGCTCGTACGGCGCGAGCAGCACCGCCCTGGTCCGGGCGGCGAAGTGCTCCTGGATCGCCGGCAGGTCGATCTCCTTCCGGGACGGCGGCATCGACACCACCGTCACCGCCTGCCGGACCAGCCGCTGCCGCCCGCTCTGCTCCAGGTGGTCGAGCATCCGCGCGGCGGTCTCCGCCGAGTCGTTCCGGGCGGACATGGTGACCACCAGTTGGTCGGTGGCGTCCATCGCGGCCTGCCAGTTCTGCGCCCGGACGTTGTTCCCGGTGTCCACGAAGATCAGCTTGTAGAACCGGCTCACCACGTCCCGGATCTCGGCGAACGCCGAGGCGGTCAGCATCTCACCGCCGGTCGCCGACTCGTCCGAGGCGAGCACGTCGAACATCCCCTCGCCCTGGGAACGGACGTACTGCGACAGGTCGCCGACCCGCCCGTGCGCGCCCTGGAACTGGCCGAGGTCACGGAGCATGTCCCGGACCGTCCGGGCGTGGAAGTCCTGCTGGGCCCGCATCCCCAGGGTGCCCTGGGTCTCGTTGTTGTCCCAGGCCAGGACGTAACCGCCGCGCTTCTGACCGAAGGTCATCGCGAGCAGCAGGATCGCCACCGTCTTGCCGGCACCGCCCTTCGGGTTGACCACGGTCACCTGACGGAGGCCGCCGAAGTTGCGGCGGACCATCTCGATGTCGTGCTTGACCTCCTGCTCGTGCCGGCCCGGCGGCAGCTTGACCAGGCCCAGGGTCGTCCGGTTCAGCACGGCCCGTACGCCCATGGTCGCCACCGGGTCGGCGGGCCGGGCCTGCCGTCGCCGGGCGAAGTCCTCGGCGGTCGGTGTCGCGCCGTCGGACCAGAGCGGTTCCGAGTAGCTCGCGGGTGCTGTCGGCACCCGGGGCGGAGCGGCCTCCGCCCCGGTCCCGCCGGGGGTCGGGTACTGCCCGGACTGGCCGGGGGCCGGGTACTGCGCGGTCGCGCCGGGCTGGTCGGTGGCCGGGTACGGGAGGCCGGTCCGGGGCTGCCCCGCGTCCCACTGTGGGTCCGGCGTTCCCGGTGCCGTCGGCTCGGGCGAGGAGGCCGTGGCCCAACCGCCGCTCGTCGGCCAGCCCGGCACCGGCGCGGCCGGCAGCGGTGCCCAGCCGGCCGGAGGCGTACCACCGGCCGGAGACGCGCCACCGGGCGGCGTGGAGGTGGAACCACCGTGGCCCGGGTATGCCCCGCCCGGCGGGCTGGCCTGCATGGTGGCCCAGGTCGTGGCGGTAGCCGGCCCGACACCGCCGGCCGGCGGCCCGGTGTCCACCGGTCCCACCGCCTCGGCCGTCGGCGGATGGGCGGGCGGCGGAGCGTCGTCCGCTGCCGGGCCTTCACCGCGCGGCGACGTCTGGAGGCCGCGAAGGTGGTCGACGGGCGGCGGAGCGCTGCCCGCCGCCGGACCTTCACCGGCCGTCGACGGGGCGTCGTCGGGTTCGGCCGGGGCGTCGACGGCCGGGTCGCCGCTCGTCGGGGGCGCGGGCAACGGGTACCAGCCCGGGACACCGTCGCTTCCGGCCGGCTGCTGACGGGGCACCGGCGGCGGGACGGACTCGACCGGTGTGCCGTGCGTCCGCTGTGGCGGGTGGGCCCACGGCGAGTCCGCATGCGGCCGTGACCCGCCCGTCGGGCGGGGCGTGTCGACGTGGTTGTCGTCGGTGGCCGCACCCGGAGCGGCGTCGACCGGTGCGGCGTCGACCGGTGCGGCGTCGGGCGGAGCGGCGTCGACCGGAGCGCCGTCGGGCGGAGCCGTGCCGAGCGGGGTGGCGGTCGACGCCTGGGCCGGTGGCCGGCCGGGATGTCCGTCCGGTGCCCAGATCGTCAGGTCGTCCACCACGGCGGCGTCGCCGTTCGTCGGCCGGGACTCCGGACGGGGAACCGGTCCACCGGAGACCGGGACCTCTGTCGCCGGTACCTCCGGCGGCGCCCAGTGCCGGTCGGGAGTACCGGCCACGGGGTCGGCGTCGGGCCGTACCGTATCCGGCGGCCACAGCGGTTCGATGTCCCGTTCGGGTACCGGTCTGCCCTGCTGAACCGGTAGACGGACCCGGTCGGCGTTCTCGTGCACCACGGTTCCTCCCCCCATCCTCCTGCCGAGGATAGGCCCTGGAAGTCGCCCGTCCGGTGCCGAACCGGGTGATCAGGCCGTGTAGACCGCCCACGCTGCCGGCTCGGTCCACCACGACCGCTTGCGGTTCAACTCACCCTCGACGCCGTCGTCGAGGTACGGGACCCGCTCGTCGCGGGGCACGACGGCGACCGCCCGGCCCCGGGCCCGGCGTACCTCGAACCGGACCCGCTTCCGGCCCAACAGGCTGCGGGCCACCACGGGAACGGCCACCGCCACCTCGACCACGCCGTCGGCCGGGTCCGGATCGGTGAGCAGGGGGAGACCGTCGAGTCGGGCGTACCCGCCGGCGTTGCCGATCGCGCAGGCCAGCAGGGGGTCGTCGCCCGAGGTGAGGACGGCGTCGTCCACCTCCACCCGCCCCCGCCAGTAGAGCGGCCGGCCGGAGAAGTCCGAGGCACCCAGCAGCGCCCCGTCCAGGGTCACCGAACCGCCGTCGTTGCGCAGCAGGTCGAGGCGGCGCACCGTGCCGTCCAGCACCGCGACCGCCACCGCCGCCGGGTCCCGGGGCAGCCCGAGCCGCGCCGCGAGGTCACGCTGCCCCGTGGCCCGGGCCGGATCGAGCGGCAGGACACCGATCGGGGGCAGGTCCGGCACCGTACGGTTGCCGGCCAGGTCGGCGGGGCGGCGGCTGGGCGGTGGGGCGTACCGGCGGACGAGCCGGCGCACGACGGCGCGCAACTGGGCGTCGCTGGCAGTGGCGACGATCACCCGGGTCTTCGAGTCCGGGTCGGGCCAGGTGAGACCGTCGGGCCGGGCCGGGGCGTCGAGCCGGGCCAGCACCTCGTCGATCTCCGCGTCCGACCGGGCGGTGACCGCCTCCGTCCGGGCACCCCGCTCGGTCAGCGCGTCCGCGCAGGCCAGCACCGGTACGCGCGGTGTGTCGCAGCGCTCGGCGGCCTCCGGCGCGCAGTGTTCGGCCGGTTCGGCACTGGTCTTCCCGCCGGTGCCGCAGCAGCCGCCACCGCTACCGCACGCACCGGCGGCGTCGCGCTCCGAGCCGAGGGTGAGCAGCACCACGTCGTACACGGAAGAGGGCCTCCTACCTCGTCACGCAGCCCCTGCCGGCTGCGCCTCCACCACTTGTTAGCCTGACACCTCGGGCTCGCCACGCGGTCGCCACCTGGCACCCGAGCCCCCTGGAGGCGGTGAAGATGCCAGCGATCGTGCTCCTCGGTGCTCAGTGGGGCGACGAGGGCAAGGGCAAGGTTACCGACCTGCTGGGTGAGCGGGTCGACTACGTCGTGCGGTACTCCGGCGGCAACAACGCCGGGCACACGGTGATCACGCCCGACGGCCAGAAGTACGCCCTGCACCTGATGCCGAGCGGAGCGCTCTCCCCGAGCGCGATGATCGTGATCGGCAACGGCGTGGTGGTCGACCCGAAGGTCCTGCTCGCCGAGATCGACGGGCTGGCCGAGCGGGGCGTCGACGTCTCCCGCCTGCGGATCTCCGGTGACGCGCACCTGATCATGCCGCACCACCGGGCGTTGGACCGGGTGGTCGAGCGGTACCTCGGCTCGTCCCGGATCGGCACCACCGGCCGGGGCATCGGCCCGGCGTACGGCGACAAGGTCGCCCGGATGGGCATCCGCCTCCAGGACCTGCTGGACCCGGGCATCCTGCACAAGAAGCTCGAGTTGGCGCTGCGCGAGAAGAACCAGATCCTGTTCAAGGTCTACAACCGCAAGGCGATCGACGTCGAGGCCACCGTCGAGGAGTACCTCGCCTACGCCGAGCGGCTGCGCCCGTACATCGCCGAGACCCGGGTGATGCTCTGGGACGCCCTGGACCGGGGCGAGACGGTGCTGCTGGAGGGTGCCCAGGCCACCATGCTCGACATGGACCACGGCACCTACCCCTTCGTGACCTCGTCGAACCCGACGGCCGGCGGGGCGTGCGTGGGCGCGGGCATCCCGCCGACCGCCATCACCAAGGTGATCGCGGTGAGCAAGGCGTACACCACCCGGGTCGGCTCCGGGCCGTTCCCGACCGAACTCTTCGACGACAACGGCCAGCACCTGCGCAAGGTCGGCCACGAGTACGGCACCACCACCGGCCGGGAGCGCCGGTGCGGCTGGTTCGACGCGGTCGTCGCCCGCTACGCCTGCCGTCTCAACGGGGTCACCGACCTGGTCGTCACCAAGCTGGACGTGCTCACCGGCCTGCCGAAGGTGCCGATCTGCGTCGGGTACGACATCAACGGCAAGCGGTACGACGACATGCCGATGACGCAGACCGACTTCCACCACGCGACTCCCGTCTACGAGGAGCTCGACGGCTGGTGGGAGGACATCACCAAGGCCCGGACCGAGGACGAGCTGCCGGAGAACGCCCGCCGGTACATCGCCCGGATCGAGGAACTCTGCGGCACCCGGGTCAGCGTGGTCGGCGTCGGCCCCGGTCGCGAGGAGAACGTCCACCGCCACCCCCTCCTCCCCTGACCTTCGGCCCTGCTCGCCCGCCCGGATCGGGAGGGCGACGGGGAGGCCACCGCCCCGCCACAGTCCTTGTCGACCGGGCGGGGTGGGGGCGTTGTCCACAGGGCGGGGCGGGTTGTCCACAGGGTGTGGGCAGCGGCCGGAACTGAGATCCGCATCCCGGCCGACTCCATGATCAACGAATGTCGGTCCGGGGGTCGGTAGGATCGGGGCCCGTGCGGGTACTTCTTGTGGGATCGGGTGGGCGGGAACACGCGTTGGCGCTCGGGTTGGCGGCTGATCCGTCCGTCGAGCGGCTGATCGCGGCACCGGGCAATCCGGGCATCGCGGGTGTGGCCGAGCTTCGGCAGGTCGACACCGCGGATCCGGCGGCGGTGGCCGGGCTGGCCGTCGAGGAGGGCGTCGACCTGGTGGTGATCGGGCCGGAGGCGCCCCTGGTCGCCGGGGTCGCCGATGCGGTCCGCGCCAAGGGGGTCGCCTGCTTCGGGCCGTCCGCCGAGGCCGCCCGGCTGGAGGGGTCGAAGGCGTTCGCCAAGGACGTGATGACCGCCGCCGGGGTGCCCACCGCCCGCGCGTACACCTGCACCGACGAGGCGGGCACCGCCCGGGCGTTGGATGAGTTCGGGCCGCCGTACGTGGTGAAGAACGACGGGCTCGCCGCCGGCAAGGGTGTCGTGGTGACCGACGACCGGACCGCCGCGCTGGCCCACGCCGCCGAGTGCGGCCGGGTGGTGGTCGAGGAGTACCTTGCCGGACCCGAGGTGTCGCTGTTCGTGGTGACCGACGGCGAGGCGGCGGTGCCGCTGCTGCCGGCACAGGACTTCAAGCGGGTCGGCGACGGCGACACCGGCCCCAACACCGGAGGCATGGGTGCCTACGCGCCGTTGCCCTGGACCCCGTCCGACCTGGTCGACCAGGTGATGCGGGAGGTCGTGCACCCGACGCTGGCGGAGATGCGCCGCCGGGGCACCCCGTTCGCCGGTCTGCTCTATGTCGGCCTGGCGATCACCGCCGCCGGCCCCCGGGTGATCGAGTTCAACGCCCGGTTCGGCGACCCGGAGACCCAGGTGGTGCTCGCCCTGCTGGAGTCGCCGCTCGGCGGGCTGCTGCACGCGGCGGCGACCGGCTCGCTCGCCGCACACCCGCCGCTGCGTTGGCGCGACGGGGCCGCGGTGACCGTGGTGCTGGCCGCCGCCAACTACCCCGGCACGCCCCGCACCGGTGACGTGATCACCGGCGCGGAGCGTCCGGGCGTCATCCATGCCGGCACCGCTCGCCGGGCCGCCGACGGCGCGTTGGTCTCCGCCGGTGGCCGGGTCCTCTGCGCCACCGCCACCGGCCCGGACCTGGCCGCCGCGCGGGACGCCGCGTACGCGCTGGTCTCGGGCGTGGAGCTGGCCGGCTCGCACCACCGGCGGGACATCGCCGACGCGGCGGTGCGCGGAGCCGTCAGCCTGCCGGCCTGAGCTGAGCGGGCGGCGCCCCACCGGACGCGGGGTGGCGCGCGGCCATCCCGACCGGTTCACCGGGAGCGGGCCATCCGGTCCAGCAGGTTGGCGGTGGCCCGCTCGACCCGCTCGTCGCGGTGCCCGGCACGGTTCAGCGCCATCGTCCAGAACAGCGTCCCGGCGGCGAAGACCACGCCACCCTGCGACGTCTCGTAGAGGTGGGTCTTCTGGATCCGCCGCTGCTTGTACCTGGTCTGGTACCCGGCGGTGCCGAGGGTGACCCCGGTGCCCCCGGGTCTCGGGTGCCGGGAGACGACACCGTCGGCCTCCCCGCCGACCAGTCCGGGGATCCGGTCGCCGTCGGCCACCCCGGTGCCGGCCCAGAACCAGTGCCCGGCCGAGGCGACCACCAGCGGCTGCGGGGTGGAGACGATGCCGTTGTACTGGATTCCGAGCAGGCCCTGCTCGGCGTCGCTGCCGTCCGGGGTGACGGTGCGCCACTGGGTCGTCGGACCGGCGGCGTCCACCTCCGGGTCCGGGTCCGTCTTGTAGCAGGTGACCAGCCGGTCGGGTCGCCCGTCGGCGGAGGGCTTCAGCCGGATGTGCCAGTAGACGCTGTTGGCGGCGAGGAAGGCCAGGCTGGTGCCGGCCGCCACCGCGCGTTCCGCCGCGACCCGCATCGGCCTCGACCAGTACTCGTCGTGGCCGCAGAACACGACACCCCGGTGCCGGGTCGGGTCGAGCCGCCCGCTGTGCAGGTCCTCGGTGGTGGCGTACGACAGGTCGTAGCCCCGCTGTTCCGCCCAGCGGACGAAGTCGTGGTCCCGGTCGAGGTGCTTGGGCCAGCCGTTATCCGCGTACGGACGGTCGTAGGAGACGTCGAAGGCGCGCCGCCCGTAGTCCAGTAACCCGTCGCGGTAGCCGTAGTAGAGGCTCCGGCCGTTCGTGCCGTCCATCGGCCACTGGTTGTACGCCTGGTACGTGGTGAACGGCACCACCACGCAGAGCGCGGCGGCGCGGCGGTCGTCGCGTACCACGAGGGGCGCGTACCCGGACCAGCCCTCGGCCGAGGTGAAGATCGCCTGGTAGAGCCCGGAGGTCCAGTCGTCGGGGACCCGCAGCGTCCAGGAGACCGGCCAGCGGCAGACCAGCGCCCCGGTCCGTGGGTCGGCGGTGGGCACCGGTTGCGGCCCGCCGGTCAGCTCGGGGCTGGTCAGCAGCTCCCGGGCACCGGCCCCGCCGTACCAGCCGAGTCGGACGATCGTGATCCGGTACGGCCCGGCCGGGTCGACCGCGACGTGGAAGTCGATGGTCTCCCCGTGGGCGACGCTGGTCGCCGAGGCGTACCCCTGGATCTGCCGACGGCGGTCGTCGACCGCCGGTTGCCGGCTCTCGACGGGCGGCCAGGTGTGGCCGGGGGCCTGGTTCTCCCGGACGACCGGGACGGGACCGGTGGGGGGCGCGGCGGAACGGCTGTGGAGTGGCGCGACGGTGCCGAACCGGCTGGGGACGACCCGCCGGTCGCTGGCCGCCGTCGGCCAGAGGACGCCAGCGGTCGCCGCGGACGCGCCGAGGGCGAGCAGACCGAGGGCACGACGGCGGCGAACTCCTGCCATGGCAGCTCCTGGACACCGGATGGGGGAGGGAGGCGACCGAACCTATCACTGTGGACGAGGCATTCCGGCCATCAGTCGAGATGACAACGAAGTTCCCTGGTCACGACCTTCCCGGTGGCGTTTCGGGGCAGCGCCGCGACGAATCTCACGTCCCGGGGGACGGAGAATCGGGCGAGGTGCTGCCGGACGTGCTCGCGTACCGCCTCCGGGTCGAGGTGCTCGCCGGGGTGCAGGGCGAGGAAGGCGGCGAGGCGCTGCCCGTACCCGTCGTCGGGGACACCGATCACCGCGACCTCGCGTACCTGGGGGAGGCGGGCGAGCAGATCCTCCACCTCGGAAGGGAAGACGTTCTCTCCACCCGAGACGATCATGTCGTCGGCGCGGCCGTCGACGAAGAGCCGCCCGTCGGCGTCGAGCCGTCCCAGGTCGCCGGTGTCGAGCAGGCCGTCGTGTCGCTCGCGGCCCGCGCCGGAGGTGTACCCCTCGAAGAGCATCTCGTTGCCGACGAGGATCCGCCCGACCCGGCCCGGCGGCAGCGGACGACCGGCGGCGTCGACGACCGCGACCCGGGTGCCGTGCGGCGGCCGGCCCGCCGTGTTCGGGTGGGCGCGCAGGTCGGCGGGGGTGGCGATGGAGGCCCAGGAGACCTCGGTGGAGCCGTACAGGTTGTAGAGGACGTCGCCGTAGGCGTCCATGAAGGCGTGGGACAGCGCGCCGGGCAGCGCCGAGCCGCTCACCGCCACCACCCGCAGCGGCGGGCGGGGCCGGGGCGGCGGGACCTCCAGCAGCCGTTGCAGCATCACCGGTACGGCGAACAGCGCGTCGCAGTGCTGCCCGCCGAGGGCGGCCACCGCCGCGGCCGGGTCGAACCGGCGGTGCAGCACGATGGTGGCGCGCAGCGCGAAGGAGACCTGGAGGGCGGCGTACCCCCAGGTGTGGAAGAGCGGCGCGGCGATCATGACGCGGTCGTGGACCCGCAGCGGGATCCGGTCGATGATCGACACCAGCGGCCCTGAGCCGTTCGGGGTGGGCCGCCGGGCCCCCTTCGGCGTGCCGGTGGTGCCCGAGGTCAACACGATGGTCCGCCCGCCCCGGACCGGCGGGACGAGGGCGCCCGGCATCGCCCCGGTGACCAGGTCCGCGTGTCCCCGTTCGTCGACCCGCCGCACCCCGGCGGGGAGGCCGAGGACCCGGTCGGCGAACTCGGTGCCGTGCACCAGCACCCGCAGCCGCTGATCCTCGGCGACGGTGGCCAGCTGGCCGGCGGAGAGCCCGGTGTTGACCAGGACGGCGTCCGCGCCGAGCAGGGTGGTCGCCACCATGGTCTCGACCAGACCGGAATGGTTGCGGCAGAGCACCCTACCCGGTCCCCGCCGCGCACCCCGAGCCCCGACCGCAGCCCCCGGGCCAGTCGCTCGGACCGGTCGAGCAGAGTCGCGTAGCTGGTGCACGTGCCGTGCTCGTCGACGACCGCGGTTCGGTCCGGGTTCCGGGCGGCGGCCTGGCGCAGCTCGCCGGCGAGGCTGAAACCCCACCGGCGCAGCGCGTTGAGCTGGGCGGCGACCCGGACCGGGCCGCCGGGCGCGAGCAAGCCCCGCCGAGCCAGCGTGGCGATGACGAACGGCAGTCCCATCCCGGCTTCCTGCCGACGCTGCTCCGCCCTGCGCTGTGCTGCCTTCCGCCGTGCGGTGCGTGGTGCTGCCGTGGTGTGCGGTGCGCTGCCGTGGTGCTGCCGCCCCGGGCCGGGTGGTAGCAGGGGTCCCCTGCTACCGCATTGTGATGAGGAGGGGTCCCCTGCTACCACCAAACCGCCCCGCCCCGCCCACGTCCGCAGGTGGTCAGCGCACCTGCATACCGGAGATGGCGCGGGCGATCACCAGCCGCTGGATCTCCGACGTCCCCTCGAAGATGGTGTAGATCTTGGCGTCCCGGTACCAGCGTTCGACCGGGTGGTCGCGGAGGAACCCGGCCCCGCCGAGCAGCTGCACCGCCTTCTCGGTGACCGCGACGGCCACCTCGCCCGCCTTCAGCTTGGACATCGAGCCCTCCCCGGCGGCGAACGGTTTCTCGTTGCGTCCCATCCAGGACGCCCGCCACACCAGCAGCCGGGCCGCGTCGATCTCCATCTTCATGTCGGCCAGCGCGAACGCGACCGCCTGGTTCTCGATGATCGGCCGACCGAACTGGATCCGGGTCCTCGCGTAGTCCAGGGCGTACTCGTAGGCGGCGCGGGCCACCCCGATCGCCTGCGCGCCGACCGTCGGCCGGGACAGCTCGAAGGTACGCATCGCGGCCTGGCCGGAGGCGCGTTGGCCGGCACGGGCGCGGTCGAGGCGCGTCGACAGTGCCTCCCGTCCGCCGAGCAGGCAGTGGCCGGGTACGCGTACCTCGTCGAGGAAGACGTCGGCGGTGTGCGACGCGCGCAGGCCGAGCTTGCGCAGCTTGCGGGTGGCGTGCAGCCCCTTCGTGCCCGGCGGTACGACGAACGCGGCCTGCCCGCGCGAGCCCAGGTCGGGGGCGACCGACGCGGTGACCACGTGCACCCCGGCGATCCCGCCGTTGGTGGCGTACGCCTTCTGCCCGCGCAGCACCCACTCGTCGCGTGCCTCGTCGTAGGTGGCCCGGGTGCGCATCGCGCCGACGTCGGAGCCGGCCTCGGGTTCGGTGGAGCAGAACGCGGCGACGGCCGGGGACTCCGGGTCGCCGAAGCACTGGGGCACCCACTCGACGAGCTGGTCGGGGGTGCCGGAGCCGTAGATGGCGGCGACGGCGAGGGAGGTGCCGAAGATGCTCAGCCCGATGCCGGCGTCACCCCAGAAGAGTTCCTCGCTGGCGATCGGGAGAGAGAGGCCGGTGGGGTCGCCGAAGCAGGTGACGAGGAACTCGAAGCCGTAGAGGCCGACCTTCGCCGCCTCCTGGATCACCGGCCACGGGGTTTCCTCCCGCTCGTCCCACTCGGCCGCGGCCGGGCGCACGACCTCGGCGGCGAAGCCGTGCACCCAGTCGCGGAGATCCCGCTGTTCCTCGTTCAGGTCGAGCGAGAACTCGGACATGTCAGCCCTTGGGGATGTCGAACAGGTTGGGGATGTTGGCAGCCAGGCCCAGGTCGCCCTTGGCCTTCAGCTTGCCGGTCATGAACATCATGGCCGGGTTGGCCGCACCCGCGACGATCTTGAGGAACTCGACCGGACCGAGGGTCAGGGTCAGCTTCGGCTCCCGCTCCGGCGTGGAGTTGACCGTGCAGGCGCCGTTGGAGATGACGACCTCGTACGTGTCGGAGCCGCCGTCCGGACGCCCGGTGATGTTCCAGTGCAGCACCGCGTCGGTGGAGCCCGCCTTCTCGGCGCGGAACAGCGACGGCATCCGGCTGAACACCTCGTCGAGGACCTTGCCCCGCAGCTCGCCCGACATCACCTCGGCGATCTTCTTGTCCGGCGTGGACTTGACGAGCTTGGCGAACTCCTTGGGGCCGTACGAGGAGAAGGTGGCCGGATCGAAGTCAGTCATGAGTTACCTTCCGGACGTCGTGACACCCGTCGCACCGCGCGGGTTCCGCGTCGGGTCGGGGCGCACGGGTAGATTTGCCTACTCTGGCGTAACCTTACGCACGAGTAGGTATGCTCGCAAGGTGTCCAGCCCTCCCTCGTTCCGTCGTCTGCCCCGGGCCGTCCGTGAGCAGCAGATGCTCGACGCGGCCGTCCGCGCCTTCTCCCGCCGGGGCTTCCACGCCGCCAGCATGGACGAGATCGCCGAGGACGCCGGCATCTCGAAACCGATGGTCTACGCGTACCTCGGGACGAAGGAGGCGCTCTTCATCGCGTGCCTGCACCGGGAGGGCACCCGCATGGTCGAGGCCATCGCCGGGGCTGCCGCCCCCAACCTGCCGGCCGACGAGCGGCTCTGGCGGGGACTGCGGGCGTTCTTCGGATTCGTCGGCGCGCACCGGGACGGCTGGGTCGTGCTCTACCGGCAGGCGCGGGGCGAGCAGCCGTTCGCCGGGGAGCTGGCCGTGATGCGCAGCCGGATGGTCGAGGTGGTCGCCGGCATGCTCGACCACGCCCTGCGCGCCCGGGGCCGCGAGGTCCGCGAGATCGACCTGGAGGTGATCGCGTACGCCCTGGTCGGCGCGAGCGAGTCGCTGGCCGACTGGCTCGCCGACCATCCCGAGGCGGACCCGGCGAAGACCGCCACCCGGATGATGAACATCGCCTGGCTCGGTGCGGACCAGCTGCTGCGCGGCGAGACCTGGCGTCCGCCCGTGGAGTGACGACCCCGGACGGCCCCGGACCGGGCGGCGGGCCGGACCCGCCACCCGGCACGGGCTACCGCCCGACCGCGACCGCCGGCTGCTCGGTCCCGGCGGGCGTCACCGGCCGTTTCTCCTCCGGCCGCTCGGTCCCGAAGGACGTCACCGGTCGCTTGTCCTCGGCGGTGGGGCCGTGCGAGGTGAGCACCACCGGGGCGCCGAGTGCGTCGCCGACCGCCGCCGCCCAGTCGACCGGCGCGGTGTCGTACACCGGGCGGGCGGCCAGCAGGCGGGCGGTGAGCGCGGCCTGCCGGTCGAGGTCGCCGGGCGGACCGGCCGGCAGCCGGTCCACGGTCTCGTACCGGCGGCAGAACCGCAGCCCCCGGTCGGCCAGGTCCAGATGGGTGAGGACCAGCCCGTCCACCCCGCTGGCCACGTCGAGCGCGTACCGGTGGGCGACCGCGTCGAAGTGGCCGAAGCGGAAGCGGCCCTGCCACGCGTTGGTCGGGTTGCGCGGGTCGGTCAGCGCCAGCGTCCGGTCCTCGGTGACCAGCGGACCCGGCCCGTGCCGGGTGGTGACGGTGCGCAGCACGCCCAGCCGCCGGGCGGTGCCGGCCAGGCCCGCCTCGGCGAGCAGCGCCTCGGCGTTGGCGAAGGTGGTGGTGCTCCACGTCGTGTACGGGTGGAAGCCGTGCCACTCGTCCAGCAGCACCCCCTGCGCCCCCTCGAAGACGCAGGTGCCCGCCCGCAGCACCCCGGCCAGGTACGACCCGTCGACGATCGCCACCCGGGCGGCGAACCCGGTGAACGCGGGCTGGCAGTCGGAGACCGGCGGCGCGTCCAGCGGGCCGAGTTCGGCGGTCAGCCGGTCCCGCAGCCGGGTCAGCCGGTGCCGCAGCAGGTCCGGGCGGCGGCAGTCGGCCACCCGGGGCGCCTCGTCGGGGTGGGCGAGACCGTACGCGACGGCCTCACCCACCCCCAGCCCGCAGGAGCCGTGCCGGTCGGCTCCCCGGGCCAGTTCGCGAGCCCGGTTGGCGGCCCGGTGGTACGGCGTGGCGAGCAGCGCCTCGCCGTCGACGGTGAGCCGGTCGAGGGCGTCCGGCACCCCCACCGAGGTGAGGTGGTCGGCCTCGGCGGCCAGCGCCAACGGGTCCACCACCACGTGCCGGGACAGGTGGGTCCGTACGCCGGGGCGGAACGTCCCCGCCCCGAACTGCGCGAACGTGTGCTGGCGGCCGTCGGCGAGCACCACGTTGTGCGCCGCCTGCGCGCCCCCGTTGAACCGGACCACCGTGTGCACCGGCCGGGTCGCGCAGAGCCAGTCCACGACGGTGCCCTTGCCGGCGTCCCCGTAGCCGAGGTCGACCACCATCACGTGGTTCACAGCCGGGTGACTCCTCCGGTCGAGCCGCCGCGCGGGGCGGGCAGCGCAGGGTCGCTGGTCGGGTCGACCGGCATGGTGGCCACCGGCAGCGCCGACACCACGGTGCGCCGCCCACCGCCGACCCGGGCCAGCGCCTTCGACACCGTCCGGGTGGCCGTCGACCCGTGCCGGTTCAGGTCGCGCAGGCCCTCGTCGAGGTCGATCGCCTCCTCGCCGAGGCCGACGGTGAGCGCGATGGTCTCGCAGACCGCGTCCAGGTCGTCCAGCTCGACGGCGTTCTGCCCGAGCAGGTCGCGCCAGAAGTCGAGCACCTTCCGGTTGCCCGAGTAGTGGCTGCCGGCCGGGAGGAGGTAGTAGGTGTCCCAGCGCCGGGTCACCTCGTCGACCACCTGCCGCAGCGGCACGTCCTCGCCCAGGCCGTCACCGATCACCCGGGCCACCTCGCGGTTCTTGACCTTTCCGTAGGCCAGCTCGTCGCCGATGATGAAGAGGTAGCCGCGCCGGCCGCGCTTCTCCCACGAGTCGGTGACCGTGTGCCGGGCCATGAAGTACATGGCCAGTTCGTACGACTCCATCATCTGGCCGCCACCGCCACCCTCCAGCACGATCTTGCCGAGGTCGTCGTCCATCCGGTTGTCCGACTCGAACTGCCCGACCTGCAACGGCACCCGGTCGCAGCTGGCGTCACCGATCGCGCCGAACATGATCTGCGGGTCACGGGCGTAGCCCTGGCGCAGCAGCAGCCCGAGCAGCTGCGGCAGCTTGGCCTGGAGGGTGCGCGGCACGTGCCCCATCGAGCCGGTCACGTCGAACAGCACCGCGATGGGTGTCGACTGCGGGTGCTCGGCCGAGTCGCGGCTCTCCCGGGTGGCCCCGCGCGGGTCGAGGTCGGGGTGCACGGTGCGGGCCCCGCTGTCGCTGTAGGAGAAGGCGCTCTTCCCGGTGGCCTTCCGGTACTGCTTGGCGGCGTCGTACACGTTGGTGGACCAGATTCCACTGCCCATGGCAGCCTCCCTAGGGGTTGAGGGTGAAGGGTCGGAAGGTGCGCGGCCCGTAGAGCCGTTCCAGCACCTCGTCGAGTTCGCCGAGCAGTCGCCAGGCGTCGTCGGGCCGGGCCCGCAGGAACCGGTGCCGGCAGCCGTCGGCGAAGGCGAGCAGTTCACGGGGGGCACGGCCCCCCATCAGCCAGGTCATGCAGCGGGCAGCCATGGCGATGTCGGTGCCCGGCCCGCACGGCTGCCTCGTGGTGACCTCCTGCGGGTACCAGTCCTCGTAGCCGGGCACGAGCGCCGGGACGGCGGTGTCCGGCTCCGCCGAGAAGCACCAGTCGACCAGCACCACGCCGTGTGCGTCCGGCTCGATCAGCACGTGCCGGGGGAGCACCGCGCCGTGCACCACGCTGGCCCGGTGGGCCAGGCCGAGGGCGACCAGCAGCCGCCGCCACATCCAGGCCGCGTCCCGGCCGTCCAGCCCGTCCGGGTACGCCCGGCGCACCTCGTCCAGGCTGTGCAGGTTCGGTACGGCGGCCAGCACGTTGACCCGCCGCTCCGCGCCGGTGGCCGCGTCCCGGTGCCGGAACGAGTCCACCAGCCGGGGCACGTACGGCAGGTGGCGCGGGTCGCCTTGGTCCTCGATGGTGCGCAGGGCGTGTGCCTCGCGGGCCATCAGGTCGTTGTCGCCGGGTTGGCGGGGCAGCTTGAGGAGCCGGTCCGCCCCGACGTCGTACAGGTCGGCCAGGTCGCCGGCGTACGCCAGTCGGCCGAGCCGGTAGTCGCCGAGCAGGATCCCCGGGCCGTGGGTGGTCGCCCGCCAGCGGGTGGTGACCTCGACGAACGCCTCGGTGGCGGCGGCGCGGACCCGGTCGTCGGCCCGGCCGAGCCGGTCGGGGTGCAGGGCGGCGACCAGTTGCCGGTACCGGTGGGCCGGGGCATCGGTGCCGAACAGGTCGTCGTCGGTGCGGGCCGCCGCGACCAGGCGGATGGCCTCCTCCGTCCTCACCGGATCTCCTCCTCCCGGGCGGGGCGCAGCAGCGCCGGGTGGAGCAGCCGGGCGTCGCCGGCCCGGTAGAGCTTCGCGCGCGGGCCACCCCGGGCCCCGCCCCGCTCGGTGGTGGCGCCGGTGCTCTCCACGAAGCCCGGCACGGAGAGCACCTTGCGGTGGAAGTTGCCGGCGTGCAGGGGGTGCCCCCAGACCGTCTCGTAGACGCCGCGTAGCTCGCTGATGGTGAACTCGGCGTCGAGGAAGCGGGTCGCCAGGGGGGTGTACTCCAGCTTGGCGCGGGCCCGCTCCAGCCCCTCCTCGACGATCCGGGCGTGGTCGAAGGCGAGCTGCCGGCTACCGAGCGCGTCCACCGGCAGCCAGGCCGCGTCGGCGGCGTCGCTGGCGGCGACCGGGTCCGGCAGGTCGGGGGCGAAGGCCAGGTGGGCGACGGAGACGATCCGCATCCGGGGGTCGCGGCCCGGGTCGCCGTAGCTGCGGAGCTGTTCGAGGTGGACGCGGCGCATCCGCTCGTCGCCGAGGCCGGTCTCCTCGGCCAGCTCCCGGCGCGCGCCGGTGGCGAGGTCCTCGTCGGGTTGGACGAACCCGCCGGGCAGTGCCCAGTGCCCCGCGTACGGCGGCTGGCCGCGCCGGACGAGCAGCAGGTGCAGCGCACCCTCGCGGATGGTCAGCGCGACCACGTCCACGGTCACCGCGACCGCCGGGTACGCCGACGGGTCGTACCCGGCCAGGAACTCCTGCTCGTCCACCCTGTTCCTCTCAACAAGAGAACAACTCAATCTGAGAACAACTTAGCGCGTGCAGAAGCCCTCGTCCACCCGGAGTGGACCGGCGTCAGGTGACGCGGCCCACTCCGATCCCCGGGCCCGTCCCGACCAGGGAGATCAGGTGATCCGGCCGGTCAGGTGCGGGCGGCCGGTGCGGGCGTCGTGCAGGGCGAACCCACCGTCCGGCATCGTGCTGAAGCTGACCGTCGAGGGAAGCGGGATCGGCAGCTTGAACGCCACCTCCACCGTGTACGCCCCGGGCAGCCGGGGCGCCAGCGCGGCCAGGCAGCGGGCCTTGCTCCACATGCCGTGCGCGATCGGGCGCGGAAAGCCGAGCAGCCGCGCGCCGATCCGCGAGGTGTGGATCGGGTTGTGGTCGCCGGAGACCCGGGCGTAGTCCCGGCCCACCCGCGGACCGACCCGCCACAGCGCCGGCCCGGCCGGAGCCGGGGCCCACTCGCCCTGCCTCTTCCGGTCGCCGGTCGCCGACCGATCCCGGCCGAGGTACGTCGACACGCCCCGCCAGACCTCCTCCCCGTCGACCGATCCCACCAGCACCACGTCGAGTTGCCGGCCGCGCGGGTGCGGACGCAGGTTCTCCGCGTACGTGGTGAAGTCGAGGGTCTCGCCCGCGTCCACCGGACGGCGCACGGTGATCCGGTTGCCCACGTGCACCACGCCGGCCAGCGGGATCGGGAAGTCCGGGGCGCTGATCAGCCGCAACGCCAGCGGGAACCCCATGACGTGCGGGTACGTGCCGGGCAACTCGTCGGTCAGCCGGAACCCGCAGACCCGGTCGTAGTCCGCCAGGCGCGCCCGGTCCACGGGGACGCCCCGCACGGCCAGCGCGGCGTCCGGCAGGTCACCGGAGCGCTGGCCGCCCATCCCGGGCAGCGCACCGAGCACCGCCCGCCGGTAGAGCGGCCCGGAGGCCGGCATCCGGGGCAGTTCCACCGGGGCCCGTCCGGCCGTCCGTGCGGCGTGTGCCGACAGGTCCTGTGTGGCGTACGCGGACAGGTCGTGGGTCTCCGCGACGCTGATGTCGTGCCCGTTCCCGGCGGCCCCGTTCCCGGCGGCCCCGTCCCGGTCGGTGCGGACGGCGGCCAGGTCACGGGGGGAGATGGCCTCGGTGGGCCCGTCGATCAGCTCGTGGACGGTGAGGTCGTCCGGTTCCTCGCGCTGCGCCATCACGCCCCCAGCAGGCTCTGGCCGCAGACCCGGACCACGTTGCCGGTGACCGCGCCGGAGGCGGGCCAGGCCAGCCAGCCGATGGTCTCCGCCACGTCCACCGGCAGGCCGCCCTGGGACATGCTGTTCATCCGGCGGCCCGCCTCCCGCACCACCACCGGGATCCGGGCGGTCAACCGGGTCTCGATGAAGCCGGGGGCCACCGCGTTGACGCTGATCCCCCGATCGGCCAGCGTCGGCGCGAGCGAGTCGACCAGTCCGATCACGCCGGCCTTGCTGGTGGCGTAGTTGGTCTGACCCCGGTTGCCGGCGATCCCGGCGATCGACGACACCGAGACGATCCGGCCGCCGCGCGGGATCAGCTCCCGCTCCAGCAGGACGTCGTTGATGCGCTCCTGGCTGGACAGGTTCACGTCGATCACCTGGTCCCACCGGTCGGCGTTCATCCGGGCGATGGTCTTGTCCCGGGTGATGCCGGCGTTGTGCACCACCACGTCCACCCGGCCGTGACGGGCGGCGAGGTGGTCGGCGAGCCGGGTGGCGGCGTTCGGCGCGGTCAGGTCGAGCTGCACGGCGCTGCCGCCGATCTCGTTGGCCACCGCGGCCAGCTCGTCCCCGGCCTCCGGGATGTCCAGCACGACCACCTGCGCGCCGTCGCGGGCCAGCACCCGGGCCAGCGCCGCGCCGATGCCCCGGGCCGCCCCGGTGGCCAGGACGACCTGCCCGTCCAGCGGACGGTCCCAGTCGGCCGGCGCGGTGGCCGGGCCGGTGCCGATCCGGACGACCTGCCCGGAGACGTACGCCGAGCGGCCGGAGAGCAGGAACCGCAGGGTCGCCTCCAGGCTGGTCTCCGTGCCGGCGTCCCCGTCGGGGGTGACGTACACCAGTTGGGCGGTGACGCCCCGGCCGAACTCCTTGCCGATGCTGCGCGTGAGCCCCTCGCACGCCCGCTGGGCGGTCGCCTCGCGCGGGGTGGCACACCGCTCGGGTGGGGTGCCGAGCACCACCACCCGCCCGCTGGCGTGCAGCGACCGGGCGTACGGGTGGAAGAAGTCGTAGAGCTGCCGTAGGCCGGTCGAGTCGGTGATGCCGGTGGCGTCGTACACCAGGGCACCGAAGCGGGTGCCGGCGGACGCGGCGGCCGGGTCGCCCCCGGCGGCCGGATCGTCGGTGGCCAGCTCGACCCCGCCGGCGCGGAGGATCCGGCCGACCGGTTCGGCGAGTCGGCCCCCGGTCGCGGCACCGAGCAGGGCAGGGCCGGGCAGCAGCGGGTCACCGGGGCGGTGCCGGCGCAGGCGGGGCGGGTCGGGCAGCCCGAGGCGCTTGACCAGCGCGCGACCGGCCGCCGATTGGACGAAGCTCGCGTACCTGTCGGTCATAGGCGTAGCCTACTGGCGAGTAGGGTTGGGGCAAGAGTTTCGAGGAGGCGGGATCGTGCAGAGCATCCGACGGGTCGCGGTGGTCGGCGGGAACCGGATCCCCTTCGCCCGGTCCAACTCGCGGTACGCCGACGCGTCCAACGCCGACATGCTCGGCGCGGCGCTCGACGGGCTGGTCGCCCGGTTCGGCCTGGCCGGGCAGCGGCTCGGCGAGGTGGTCGCCGGGGCGGTGCTCAAGCACTCCCGGGACTTCAACCTCACCCGTGAGGTGGTGCTCGGCTCGAAGCTCGACCCGCACACCCCCGCGTACGACATCCAGCAGGCGTGCGGCACCGGGCTGGAGGCCGCCATCCTGGTCGCCAACAAGATCGCCCTTGGGCAGATCGACGTCGGTGTGGCCGGAGGCGTGGACACCACCTCCGACGCCCCGCTCGCCGTCAACGAGGAGATGCGGCGCACCCTGCTCCGGCTCAACTCCGCCCGGACGCTCGGCCAGCGGCTGCGGATCGCCGCGAAGCTCCGCCCGCACCAGCACTTCAGGCCGGAGATCCCGCGTAACGCGGAACCGCGTACCGGGCTGTCGATGGGCGAGCACGCCGCCCGTACGGCGCTGCGCTGGGCGGTCGACCGGCAGTCCCAGGACGAGTTGGCGCTCCGGTCGCACCAGCGGCTCGCCGCCGCGTACGACCGGGGGTTCTTCGACGACCTGGTCACGCCGTACCTGGGGCTGACCCGCGACCAGAACCTCCGTCCGGACACCACCCTGGAGAAGCTCGGCGGCCTGAAGCCGGTCTTCGGCACGAAGGGCCCGGACGGCGGGCTGGCGACCATGACCGCCGGCAACTCCTCCCCGCTCACCGACGGCGCGTCCGCCGTGCTGCTGGCCAGCGAGGAGTGGGCGCGCGAGCGGAGCCTGCCGGTGCTCGCCTGGTTCACCTGGTCGGAGACGGCGGCGGTGGACTTCGTGCACGGCGACGAGGGGCTGCTGATGGCCCCCGCGTACGCGGTGCCCCGGATGCTCGCCCGCGCCGGGCTGACGTTGCAGGACTTCGACTACTACGAGATCCACGAGGCGTTCGCCTCGCAGGTGCTGGCCACGCTCGCCGCCTGGGAGTCGCCGGAGTTCTGCAAGGAACGCCTCGGTCTGGACGCGCCGCTCGGCACGATCGACCGGGAGAAGCTCAACGTCAACGGCTCGTCGCTGGCGGCCGGGCACCCGTTCGCCGCGACCGGCGGCCGGATCGTCGCCACGCTCGCGAAACTGCTCGCCGAGAAGGGCAGCGGACGCGGGCTGATCTCGATCTGCGCGGCCGGCGGCCAGGGCGTCACCGCGATCCTGGAGCGCTGACCGGCGCTCTCGAAGCGCGGGGTGCGGCACCCGCTCTTGGTGGTTGCAGGGGCCCCTTGTTACTCATTTCCGTACCGGAAGGTGCCCCTGCAACCACCCCGGCGGCGAGCGAGCGACCTCGGCGGGGCGCTGCGTGCTGCTGCCGCGCCGGCACTTTCAGGCATAAAAGCCGCAAAGGCCAATAAGTAGCGCAGAGCCGCCTGAGGATGGGATCGCCTGATCCGTCGTCCTCGGGAGGTTCCCCATGGCGGTCGACCGTCGACTCCTGGCGCTGCTGGCCGGCGTCGCCCTCGTCCTGCTGCCGTTGCCCGCCCAGCCGGCGGCTGCCCGCACCGAGCCGGCGTCTCCCGCGTTCGCCGCCCGGCCCGCCCCCGACGACGACCGCCGTCCGGATTCCCCGGCCGGTCAGCGCGACGACCGCCGTCCGGAATCCTCAGCCGACCACCGCGACGACCCGCAGCCTGCGGGGCGTGTCCGCCAGCCGCCGGCGGTGCTGTCCGGCTCACCGTGCCGACCGGGTACGCCCCCGAACGCGCCGCCCACCACCACCTACTACGAGGACAACCAGCTCCTCGGCCCGGCCCGGCCACCGAAGGCCCACCCGGTCGGGCCGCTGCTCGCGGGTTACCAGCGTTTCGGCGCGCTCACCGCGCAGGAGTTCCTCGACCAGTACGCCAACGCGGCGCAGGACGCCTATGTCTACCCGCCGGCCGGCGGCTTCGTCATCGCCCCGGACGGCCGTCCGGTCAAGGCCGCGCAGACCCTCCTCCCCGGATACCGGCTGGACCGGTTCGGCTTTCCCGGCGGCGCCTACCTCGCCCCCCTCGGCACACCGTTGCGCTCCCGGTCGCTCCCGCCGCCCAACCTGAACACCCCGGCGAACGCGCCGCTGGCCAACTACCACGTGTACTGCGTGCTCAAGCCGTTCACCGTCGACTCCGGGCCGATCGCCCCCTGGTTCGCCCAGCCGGGCATGGGCATCCAGTACAAACTGGAGCGCCGGCACCTGCCCGAGGCCGGCTCGCAGCTCAGCATCACCTGGCTGACCGAGCACGGGTTCCTGGTGGAGGAGAACCTGACCGCCGCGCCGCGAGCCCAATGTGCCGCCGGCGCCTCCGCCTGCTGACCGGCGGTACGGTCACCCTGGCGCGCGACTGCGGTCGCCCGCCTGACGACGGGAGGCACCGGGTGGACCGGCGCGAGCTGCGCAACATCCTGCTGCACACCGGGCTCTCCCCGGAGGCCTTCGAGCTGGAGGACGTCCACGAACACGTGCCGCTCCCGCCCGACTTCTGGTTCCTGCGCGGGTCACCCGGCGGCCGGTGGGAGATCGGCCTCTACGAACGTGGCGTGTATGACGTCCGTGAGATCCACGACACCGAAGACGCTGCCTGCCGCGCCCTCCACCATGCCCTGACCGGCCGCCCCGCCCCGTCGTGAGACCGGCCCCCGGAGCGCGGGGCTCCACCGGCCCTCCGCACTGCCGATCGTGGTGGCAAACGGCCCGCCGGGGCCATGTGCCACCACGATCGAGGCAACCCCGGGGACCGGAGCGTCCGTCCCCTGGACATGACGGCTGATACGGGCTCCGCGCGGTGAAGCGCGCGGACGAAGAGGAGTACCGGCAGTTCGTGGCCGCCCGGTTGGAGCCGCTGCGCCGGACGGCGTACCTGCTCTGCCGGGACTGGCACACCGCAGACGATCTGGTGTCGATCACCATCGGCAAGCTCTACCGGCACTGGCGACGGGTCCGCGCGGCGGAGAACGTCGACGCGTACGTGCGCGGCGTGCTGACCCACGCTTGGCTGGACGAGCGACGGCGGCCGTGGCGACGCGAGCGGAGCGTCGACGAACTCCCCGACCGGGCGGACCTGAACTCGTCCGAGCCCACGCTCGCGGACCGGGAGATGCTGCTGGACCTGCTCGGGCAACTGCCGGCGCGGCGTCGGGCGGTGATCGTCCTGCGCTTCTACTGCGACCTGTCGATGGAGGAGACCGCCGGGATCCTCGGCATCAGCCCCGGCACGGTCAAGAGCCAGTCAGCGCGCGGCCTCGACGCGCTGCGCGCCCTTGCCACCAGTTCGTCGGGACGACCCAGTGAGGAGTGGGCATGAGCTACCGAGAGGCACTCGACGAGGCGATCGGCGATTCCCCGATTTCCACGGTGGACGTCGATCGGATCATCTCCCGGCAGCGGCGGGCCGGCAAGCTGCGGATCTGGGGTGCCAGTGGGGCCGGAGCGTCGGCCCTCCTGGCGGTGACCCTCGCGGTGGCTCTGGTGCCGGGATCGACGCCGTCGACCGTCCAGCCGGCAACCAGCACCACGGCTGGCAGCGCGGCGGACCTGCGCCGCCTGGAGGGTGCCGTCGACACGGCCGTGAAGCGTGCGGCCCCCGACGTCATTTTCCTTCCCATGCCCCAGCCGGGCAGCCAGAGCCCCGACCCGACCAACCACTTCTCGACTCAGCGCGGGATCGAGGTTCACGGTGTTCGCGGGATCTTGACCGTCGAGGTGGCCCGGTGGGTGCTGAGCCGGCACACCTGCGATGTGCCACAGCCCGGCCCTGGCGAGTGTCGGCAGAAGACCCTTTCGGACGGTGCCATGATCGTGGCCACCACCGAGAACGCCGAATCGACCGGGAACCCGTCTCGCAAGGTGAGCGCCCGGCGGCCGGGCGGGGTCATGGTCACCGCGTACCTGACCGGCGACGACGCAGAGCGGCGGCTCCCGTTGACGGCAGAGCAACTGACCGCCGTCGCGAACGATCCCGCTCTGAAACTCGGCTCGCTGCCACCCGGCGCGGAGTCGACGCCGCCACCGATCCCCTCCCACGGCGCGGCCCAGCAGGAACGGATCGACAAGGCCGTCCTCGCCACGCTCCGCGAGCAGGCACCAGGCGTCGGTGCGCTGGGCGCCGACGGGCGCGCCGCCGACCTGGAGTCGCAGTGGACCGGTGACACCGCCGAGAACACCGTCGACCAGTACCGAGGCGAGGCGCAGATCACCGTCGGCGGGGTTCCGGGGCTCCTCGCCGTCCGGATCGCCCGGGTGGTCTCCTTCCCGGGCTGCGGCAAGCCGAGTACGTCCCAGCGTTGCGTGGAGAGCAAGGGACCGAACGGTGAACGGGTCCGCGTCATCAGCGAACCCACCCGGCAGGCCCCGGACATCTTCGCCGAGCGGCACGTGTCGGTGCTGCGCGAGGACGGCGTCTGGGTCGAGGTGTCGCACACCAGCAGCCGACCGGACCGGACGTTCGCGCTGACCGAGCAGCAGCAGAAGGCCATCGCCCTGGATCCCGCGCTCACCCTCACCACGAGGTAGCCGCGCTGCGGCCGACCGTGGCGGTGCCCTCGCCACCACGGTCGGCCAGCTCAGAACCGGCGGGGAAGCCAGCTCAGGAACCGGGTCCGCAGGCCCGCCGCGGGCAGATCGGGGCGTTCCGCGAGAGCGTCCATCATGTACGAGGCGAGCAGCACCGCCAAGGCGATCCGGTTGCCGGCGTACTCGGCCAGGAGGCGTCGCCGCCGGTCGAGGCAGGGCCAGTCCAGCCCGCAGCCGGCGCACTCCCACCCGGGCCGTCGCGGGACGTGCGCCTCCGGCGTACCCGGATCGGGGTACGGCGTCTCCACCCGTCGCGGCCGGCTCACGCGAACCAGGCGAAGGCCGGCGGCCGGGCCACCGCTGCGCCGAGCCGGACCCGCCAGGCGTGGGTGAGCAGCGGTGCCGTCCGGTATCGGCCCCGGCGGTGCGGGAACCACCGACTGCGCCAACCGGCGGGGCGGGTCGGCGGCGGATCGTCCGGCAACACCGGTCGACCCAGGTCGACCAACCGGTTCGCCGCCGCGTTCGAAGGCCGGCAGGGCGCGGGTTCGAGGCAGGCCACGCAGAGGCCGTTCTCCGGATCGGGTACGTGGTTGGCGAGCACCGTGCGCGCGGCCTGCGCGTCCGCCTCGTCGAGGTCCGACAGTCGGTGAACCGACCGGTAGACACCCATGGGAAGCCCTCCTGCCTTGGGCAGGGGCGGGCGTACGGCCGGCGCGGGCGACCGCGGGGGAAGTGCGGTCGGTGCGCTGCCGCTGCCGTACGCCCGCCCCCGGTGGGGCCGGTGCGCGCTGTCGGGGGTCAGCGTGGGCACCGGCCGGGGACGGGGAGCGGCACGCCGGACGCGTCGCTGTCACCACCGGGTGGTAGACAGGAGGGGAGTCGATCCCCGGGCGCGGTCCAGCGTGGCTGCTCCCTTCGGCTTGCCGGGCCGGGATGGGTACGAGGCCGCCAAACCACAGCACCCGTCCCGGCCCACTTACGTGCGGTAACCTTACTGCGTATCGCATAAGGCATCAAGGATCGGCGTGGGTGTTGCCGCTGGGCGACCTACTCTGATTCGGGGCGACGGACGCGAGTGGGAGATTGGCGATGGTCGACAAGGGTTGGCTGAGTGTCTCGGTGCCCTACGTGACGCCAGGGGGATCCGATTCCTGGAAAGCGGAGGCGGCAACCGCCGGGGGCGTGGGAAGCCAACGACTGGTGGAGGTCGCCGAGGTGGTGGCACCCGCCGAGGTGGCCGCCGCTCTCGACATCGAGCCCGGCGGGACGGTCGTGTTGCGCCGTAGGCTGATGCTGCTCGACGACCGGCCCGTCGAGTTGACCGACTCGTACTACCCGCTCGCCATCGCCCGCGGCACAGCACTCGCCGAGCCGCGCAAGATCCGCGGTGGGGCGGTGACCCTGTTGGCGGAGCTGGGCTACCGGCCGTGCCACACCGTCGAGGACGTCTACGCTCGCGAACCCACGGACGCGGAGCGGAAGGCGCTCGCCCTCGATGACCATCGCTGGGTGCTGGGGCTCACCCGCCTGCTCACCTCCGGAGGCGGGCTGCCGGTGGAGCTGAGCGTTATGACCATGGTGGCTGAAGGCCGCCGACTGCGGTACGAGATGTCGATCGACTGAGGGGACGAACAGTGGCTACCAGAGGTGACGGTCGTCCCCGGCACGAGCAGATCGCGGCCGAGATCAGGGCGGCGATCATGGCCGGCGACCTGCCCCCGGGTACGCAGCTACCGTCCATCCCCACCCTGGTCACCCGGTACTCGGCGGCCACGGCGACCGTTCAGCGTGCCCTCGCCGCACTCAAGGACGAGGGCTATCTGGTCAGCGCGGTCGGCAAGGGCGTCTACGTGCGCGAGCGCGAGCCGCTGGTGGTCGAGGCAGCCGCCTACCTGGACCCGGCGCGGAGTCGGTACTCCTACCGGCTGCTCGACGTGACCGAGGCGGAAGCCCCACCCGAGGTCGGCCGGGCACTTCAACTTGCCGAAGCGGAGCGGGTCGTCGTTCGACACCGGTTGGCGCTGTACGACACCGATCCCGTCGAGCTGTCCTGGTCGTACTATCCCATGTCGATCGCGGCCGGCACCGAGCTGACGCAGCAACGGCGGATCGTCGGCGGAGCGCCGAGGGTCCTGTCTGACGCGGGGCTGCCAATGGCCATGTTCACCGACCGTGTGTCGGCGCGTATGCCCACGCCCGAGGAGGCGGAGTTGTTGGTGCTCCCACCCAACGTTCCGATCATCCGGCAGTTCCGTGTGGCGGTGTCCCGGGATGATCGCCCGATCGAGGCGTCGGTCCTGGTCAAGGGAGGACACCTGCACGAGCTGCACTACCGCCAGCAAGTGAGCAACTTGTAGTGCCTCGTTTTGGAACGTTGATCGTGTAATCCGCCGGTTCTGAGGACGGGTCGGGCAGGCTGTCTGCCAACGGTTCGGCCTTGGGAGGTGGTGGCTGGTGGGTAGATCGTGGTGCTGATGTCCGCCCAGGGACAGCCGGCCCCTGACATCGCTCACCTGCTGCGGGCCAGCGAGGACTACGTGCGGCACGCGATCCACGCGTTCAACGAGCGGGGGTTCGACGCGCTGGAACCAAAATGGAGCGGGGGCGCACCGAGACGGATCGATGAGCAGACCCGCGACTGGATCTGTGTCATCGCCCGGTGCGACCCCGTTTCCTCAGTCGCGGTTCTCCTGCTGGTCACTGGCAAAGCTGCGGGACTACCTGGTCGACGCCGGCTACGTCAACGCGATCAGCGTCGAGACACGACCCCGACCGAGTTCGAGGAGTTCGCCGTCGAGCTGGCACACGCCTACCCGGCGGCAGTGTGACGTGACGGTCCGGCGGGAGGTCGGCGCCCGGTCCACGGACCGGGTGTCGGCCCGGCCGCCTCGGTGTGGAACCGACGAGCGGCCGGGCCGACTGCCGATGTCCGATGCGGGTCAGGTGCCCGTGGAGCCGGTCACGTCGGCTCGACGGGCAGCCACAGTTCACAGGTCGCGGTACTGAAGTCCTCGGCGCGTTCGAGCACCGTCACGATCGACGGACCCGGCCGCAGTCGCCACCGGTTCGAGGGAAACCACTCGGTGGCGGTCGCGGCCCAGGTCTGCTGAAGGGTGCTCGGGTACGGCCCTGAACTACGGAAGACCGCCCACGTGCCGGCCGGGACCTCGATGGCGTCCAGCCCGTCCGGTGGCGGGGTGTCGCCGGTGACCGCGACCCCGTGCAGGTAGGTCAGCTCGCT
Organism: Micromonospora inyonensis; assembly: GCF_900091415.1. Classification (NCBI taxonomy): domain Bacteria; kingdom Bacillati; phylum Actinomycetota; class Actinomycetes; order Micromonosporales; family Micromonosporaceae; genus Micromonospora; species Micromonospora inyonensis. The sequence goes on from NZ_FMHU01000001.1 coordinate 1,670,753, forward strand.
GCCTTCGGCAGCGTCGGCGTCGAGGTCGTCGCTGACCTGGAGGATCCCGGCCGGCTCGGTGTTGCTCATCGCCTTGAGCCGGAGGTGCTCCTCCTGCGGGAACGAGGTGATATGCCGGTGGATGTGCGGGTTGACGCCCTCGTAGATCAACGGGACCCGGGTTGCGTATCCGACGAGCCGGAACGCGGGGCGGTCGACGATGCGGGTGTCCATGGGAGTGCTCCCTTCGACGGTCAGGCGGAACCTGAGCTGTGGTTGTGTGCGAAGGGGGCCTCCGTCGCGGCGTACCTCGCTGGGGCCGGCACCGTGCACCGCCCGGAACGCCCGGCCGAACGCCTCGGTCGAGCCGTAGCCGTGCCGGACCGCGATGGACAGCAGGTCGTCGGTGCTGCTGACGACGTCAGCCGCGGCAACGGTCATCCGACGTCGGCGCACGTACTCCGAGAGCGGCATGCCGGCCAGCGACGAGAACATCCGGCGCAGGTGGTACTCGGTCGTGCCGAGCTTCCTGGCCAACCCGTCGAGGTCGAGCTCCTCGGTGAGGTGCTCCTCCACGTGGTCGACCATCCGGTTGAGTGCCGAGATCAAGAGGACCTCCCTTCCGCCATCAACTCTGGGCTCTGGTGCCTGCCCGGTGCCCGATCGCTGCGGTCCGATCGGATCATCCGATCATCACCCGGGCGGTGTCGTGCGCCGACGCGCTCAACCGGGCGTCGTGACGCCGGCAATTCGGTCCTCATCGAGGGCCGCCGTCGTTACGCTGGCGCACGCCTGCCCGGCGGTGACCGGACGCGATGTCCCCGGCGGGACGACTCCCCCGTGATCCACCGCCGCTGGCGACGCCATCGGCTGCGAGACGAGGGGCGGCGCATGGAGCTGGTGCGGTTCGACGGGGCGGACGCCGGGACGGTGGCCGGGTGGGCCGGGTCGGTCGAGGAGAGCCGGTGGTGGTGTTCCCGGGACGAGGTCACCCCGGAGACCGTCGCCGGTTGGGTGGCGCAGCCGGACACCGAGGCGTACGGGCTGGTGGAGGCGGGTGAGCTGGTCGCGTTCGGCGAGCTGTGGGTGGACGACGACGAGGACGAGGCCGAACTGGCCCGGCTGATCGTCGCGCCGGGGCACCGGGGCACCGGGGTCGGGGTGTCGGGCGTCGGTTCGTCGCCGCGCTGACCGGGGAGGCACTGCGCCGGAAACCGGCGGTTTGCCTGCGGGTGCACCCCGCCAACACCCCGGCACTGCGCTGTTACGTCGCCGCCGGGTTCCGTGCCGTGCCGCAGGAGCAGGCTGACGAGTGGAACCGGGACCAGCCGGAGGCGTTCATCTGGCTGCGTCACGAGCCCGCAGCTTGATCGTGATCGCCGGAGGCTCGGTGTTTGCAGGGGTCCCCTGCTCGACAAAATGCGGTAGGAGGGGTCCCCTGCTTCCACCTGACGCCGGCCGACCAACGCCGACCAACGCCGACCGTCGCCGCCCGGAGAGCACGAGGCGATGGCGAACCCGGGTTGCCGGCACCGCGTGGTCAAGGTCGCGGAACGGGTCAGGTGTCGTTGGCGGTTTCGCGGACGGCCGCACCGACCAGGGGAGAGCTGGCGAACGCGCGGGCGACCCGGGCCAACTGCTCGACCTCGCGTACCTCGTCGAGGGCCGGATCGGGCGGGCCGGGCAGCTCCGGGCGGCGGGGGCGGACGTCGGCGCGCATCGCGGCCAGCGCGGCGCGCACCTTCGCGGCCTCCACCACGGCGGCGAGGTCGTCGTCACCGAGCCCGCCGGCCTCCGCGTGACGGCGGGCCCGGTCCCCGACGGCTTCACTGAGGTACGGCCGCAGCACCAGCCGGGCGTCGTAGATCTCGATGACCCGGCGGTGCAGCCGATCGGCCGGCCGCCACCAGCGCCGGTCGTGAGCGAGGCGCACGGTCGGTACGGCGGCGCAGAGGGCGGCCCAGAGCGGGCGCAACTGCCGGAGCAGCCGGATCCGGTGGGCCGTGGCCGGCAGCGCGGCGAGCCGGGTGCCCCACGCGGGCATGGTCAGACCGCTGATGACCAGCAGCGCGCCGGTGCTGGCCGCGATCGGGACGATCCACTCGACGCGGGGCAGCTCCCAGCAGACGGCGGTGATCACGTCGACGATGCGGACCAGGGTGTACACCAACCCGACGGCGGCTCCGACCGCAGTGGTGCGCAACCCCCGGCGTAGCCAGCCGGGACCGACGAGCCGGGCGTACGGCCAGCAGATGCGGATGATGTCGAGCAGTCCCGCCGAGAAGGCGGCGAGGTACATCAGCAGGTACGCGGCGAGCTGCGGCCGGTGGGCGTAGGTGACCACGAAGTCGGTGTTGTGGGTCTCGGTCGGACCGATCCCGCAGAACAGGACGAAGAGCAGCACCACGACCACGGCCAGGGCGACCAGCCGGTACCGGCTGTGCCGACCGGCCTCCTCGGGCGGCTTGGTCCACCACAGCAACAGGACCTGGATGCTGGTGGAGAAGCCGACCACGCAGAGGTGGGCGATGAGCGCGGTCACGTTCTCGACGCCGACGGCCCGGTCGGCGAGCGCCCAGACGGCTGGCGTGGACACGGTGAAGGTCAGCGCGAGCAGGGCGACCGCGCCGGTGACCGCGTGTCGGGCGGGGTTGCCGGAGCCGGAGTGCAGGGTGGCGCCCAGCCGCAGGGCGGCTGCCGTCCAGGCCAGGACGGCGAGCCCGGGGTAGAGGAGGTCGTGCACCCCTCACGGCCCGCCGAGGGACTGCCGGATGCGGTCGACGACGGCTGCGGTCGACGGGTCCGCGTCGGCGGTGTCCGGGGGCGGGCGGCGGCCGGCGTGCTTGCGGAGCAGACCGGCGATGACCTCGGCCTCCCACTCGGCCCGCTCGTCGTAACCGGGCACCCGGCCGAGCACCGAGGTGACCATGTCCGGGTCGAGGGTGGGCATGAGCAGGCGGGTCAGTTCGCCGGCGCCGACCGGCCGGGCGGCGTGCCCGGCGAGCAGGTGGCCCAGCTCGTGGGCGACGATGTGCCGCTGGTGCAGCGGGCTGGTCCGGTTGTCGTACGCCACGTAGTGGCTCTGCGGTGTGGAGATCACGATGCCGCAGGGCGCGTCGGTGGGCAGGGGCAGGGGCAGGAGCTGGATCGGCCGGTCGAGGCGTTCGGCCACGGCGCCGCAGAGTGCCGCGCTGTCGGCCGTCGCCGGGATCCGGATACCGCTGGTGAGGCGCGTCAACCGTCGTTTGGCACGCCACCCGGTCATGACCGTCCGTCCTCCGTCGATCCGGTGTCCCGCCCGGCGAGCCCTTCCAGCTCCAGGCAGCGGTCGACCATCTGCTGGATGACCTGCTGGCTGGCCGGGGAGAGCCCCTTGTGCTGGAGCACCGTACGCAGGGACACGTGCTGTACCTGGAGTTTGCGCAGTGCGTCCAGCGTGCGCAGGTCGGCGATCGTGTGCCGGGCGTGCTCGTCGTCGAAGAAGTACGCCGGACTCACCCCGAAGAACTGAGCCAGCGCTTCTATGTGCTCTTTGGTGGGATTCGTCCGACGCCCGGTCCGCAATTGCCAGATGTACACGTCGGAAATGGAGCCCCCCGCCGTCCGAATTGCGATCGCCACGTCCTTGTTGCTGTGCGGGGTCTCCCGACCGGCCGGACGGATCGTGTCGAAGAGCAGATTGAGCCGGTCCGCGAACGATGTACCGCTTTCGGCTGTGCTGTTCACGGCGTCACCCCCGTCGTCCAATAGCTATGATTAATCCGCGTTTCCCGCGCCATTAACGTCAGTTGACGACCTGCGCGCATCCATCGTAGGATCATCGATGTTGGCGCGTGGGTGGGGCTCGGTCGCCATCTCGATCCGGCGTCGCGTCTGGGGGAATGGGCGTCGATCCGGTAACGCAGAGGCCGGCATCCACGGGGGGAGATGCCGGCCTCTGCCACGCACCTTAGCGACGTGCCCCGGTCGGTGCAACGGTTGGCCGGGAGATCCGCGACCGTCACTGGCCTCGCCGGCCCTGTCGATGGCTCTGACCTGCGTGGGCCGCCGCGCTGCGCATACCGGAGAATGGTCGGGTGACGACGATCCCGAACGTGCTCGCCAACCGTTACGCCTCACCCGAGCTGGTCGCCCTCTGGTCCCCGGAGGAGAAGGTACGCATGGAACGGCGGCTCTGGCTCGCCGTGCTCCGGGCGCAGCGCGACCTCGGCGTCGCGGTGCCGGACGGCGTGGTCGAGGCGTACGAGCGGGTGCTCCACGACGTCGACCTGGCCTCGATCGCGGACCGGGAGCGGGTCACCCGGCACGACGTCAAGGCCCGGATCGAGGAGTTCAACGCCCTCGCCGGCCACGAGCACGTGCACAAGGGGATGACCTCGCGGGATCTCACCGAGAACGTCGAGCAGCTCCAGGTCCGCGGCTCGCTGGAGCTGATCCGGGACCGGGTGGTGGCCGCGCTGGCCCGGCTGGCCTGGCTCGCCCACGAGCACTCCGGCCTGGTGATGACCGGCCGGTCGCACAACGTCGCCGCGCAGGCCACCACGCTGGGCAAGCGCTTCGCCTCCGCCGCCGAGGAGCTGCTCATCGCGTACGAGCGGCTGGCGGACCTGATCGACTGGTACCCGCTGCGCGGCGTGAAGGGGCCGGTGGGCACCGCCGCCGACCAGCTCGACCTCTTCGACGGGGACGCGGAGAAGGTGGCCGAGCTGGAGCGGCGGGTCGCCGAGCACCTCGGGTTCAGCCGGGTGCTGGACAGCGTCGGGCAGGTCTACCCGCGTTCGATCGACGTCGCGGTGCTCGCCGCGCTCTCCCAGGTCGCCGCCGCCCCGTCCTCGCTGGCCACCACGATCCGGCTGATGGTCGGTCAGGAGCTGGTCACCGAGGGCTTCAAGCCGGGCCAGGTCGGCTCCAGCGCGATGCCGCACAAGATGAACACCCGGTCCAGCGAGCGGGTCAACGGCTTCGCGGTGATCATCCGGGGTTACCTGTCGATGGTCGGTGAGCTGGCCGGCGACCAGTGGAACGAGGGCGACGTCTCCTGCTCGGTGGTGCGCCGGGTGGCCCTGCCGGACGCCTTCTTCGCCGCCGACGGGCTGTTCCAGACCTTCCTCACCGTACTCGACGAGTTCGGGGCGTACCCGGCGGTGATCGAGCGGGAGCTGGAGCGCTTCCTGCCGTTCCTGGCGACCACGAAGATCCTGGTGGCGGCGGTGCGCCGGGGCGTGGGCCGCGAGGTGGCGCACGAGGCGATCAAGGAGCACGCGGTCGCCGTGGCCCTGGCCATGCGGGAGCGGGGCGTCGCCGGCAACGACCTGTTCGACCGGCTGGCCGCCGACCCCCGCCTCGGCCTCACCCGGGCCGAGATCGACGCCCTGGTCGCCGACCGTGCCGCCTTCGTCGGTGCCGCCGCCCGCCAGGTCGCCTCGGTCACCGCCCGCATCACGAAGATCGTCACCCAGCATCCCGAGGCGGCCACCTACTCCCCGCCCCCCATCCTCTAATGGGGGCTACCGGGTTGGTGTCGGTTCGGGGCTTTAGCCCTGTTCGGGCGCAGACTCGGTTCCGGTAGCCGCTGGCGGGTGAGCACTGCAAGCCTCAGGAGCAGGTGAGTCCTAGGGTCAGACCGTGCCCCCGCCGGTGGTCGGGAGACGAGACTGCTGTTGGGCTGTCGTGCCCGCCCGGTGGGCGTGAGCACTGATCCATTAGAGCGCGAGCGTTTCTCCCGCAGGCTGCTGATCATGCCGGGCAGAGCTGGGGGCGAGGAATTGCTGTTCGTGGGGAACGACTGGGCCGAGGATCACCACGACGTGGAGATCCAGGACGAGAGTGGACGCAGGCTCGCCGTGCGGCGCCTGCCGGAGGGAGCGAACGGGATCGGCCGACTGCACGAGCTGATCGGTGAGCACCTGGGCGAGTCCGATGACCCCGGGCAGGTCGTGGTCGGGATCGAGACCGACCGGGGCCTGTGGGTGCAGGCGCTGCTGGCGGCCGGCTATCAGGTGTACGGGCTCAATCCCAAGCAGGTGGCCCGGTTCAAGGAACGCTACGTCACCTCGGGGGCCAAGAGCGACGCCGCCGACGCGCACGCTCTCGCCGACATGGTGCGTACCGAGCGGCATCAGCTGCGTGCCATGGCCGGTGACAGCGCACAGGCCGAGGCGATCAAGGTGATCGCCCGGGCGCATCAGACACTGATCTGGGAACGGACCCGGCATCTGCTGCGCCTGCGCGTGGCGTTGCGGGAGTTCTTCCCGGCCGCCCTGGACGCCTACACGCCCCTGGGCTCACCGGCGCTGACACCCTGCAACTGCTGGCCAAGGCACCGGACCCGGTACGCGCGGCCCGGCTGACGGGCGGGCAGATCACGGCAGCGCTCAAGCACGCGCGCCGCCGCGACGTCGCGGCCAAGGCCGAGCAGGTCAAGACCGCGCTGCGGACCTCGCACCTGGCCCAGCCCGAGGTGCTGAGCGCCGCGTACGCGGCTACGGTGCAGGCGATCGCCACCGTGCTGATCACCCTGAACGAGCAGATCGCCCGGCTGGAGGCCCAGGTGGACACGCACTTCCGCCAGCACCCCGACGCGGACATCTACCTGTCCCAGCCCGGAATCGGCGACGTCAACGGCCCCCGCATCCTCGCCGAGTTCGGCGACGACCCCGACCGCTACGCCAGCGCCAAGGCCCGCAAGAACTACGCCGGGTCCAGCCCCATCACCCGCGCATCCGGCCGCAGCCGGATCGTACTGGCCCGCTACGTGCGCAACGACCGGCTCGCCGACGCCCTGCACTCGCAGGCGCTCTCGGCACTGACGGGGTCAGCAGGCGCCCGCGCCTACTACGACAAGCAGCGAACCCGCGGAGCCAGCCACAACTCCGCTCTACGCCAGCTCAGCAACCGCCTCGTCGGCATCCTGCACGGCTGCCTCAAGACCGGCACCCGATACGACGAAACACACGCCTGGCCGCAACGCGCCGGACAGGTCGGTCTCGTCACTGCTTGACACAAAAGCCCTTGGGCTGTCTGACCCGCCTCCCCCGCCCCGCCCCGGCCACCCGGTCAGGGGCGGGGGGTGGGCGTCTCTGCGGCGGTGGAGAGGTCGGGGGCGCTGGCGGGTTCGGCGACGCCCCCCGGGGCCTCGGCGATGCCGGGTTGGTGGGCGGTGTCCGCCGCGACGACCGGCTGGTCGGAGGGCATGGTCTCGGGCGCGCGGGCCACCACGACGACCGCCGTCCCGTAGGCGCAGACCTCCATCCACATCTCGCCGCAGTCGCGGCTGTCGAACCGCATCCCCACCACGGCGTTCGCGCCGAGGCGGCGGGCCTCCTCGCCGAGTCGGGTCACCGAGTCCGTACGCCAGCGGGTGAGGTTGTCCGGCGCCATCGGGTCGTACGCGCCGCCACGCAGGTTCTTCACGCCCTCGCGGTACGGGTTCCGCGTCCTGGCCATCGATGACACCACCTCGCCGAGGACCTGGCGGATCTCGTAGCCGGGCAGGCTATCCGTTGTCACGACCAGCACGTCACTGATGCTGGCACCTGCCCGGGCGGGCGGTTCGCGAGCCATGTTCACCTCGCCGGATGCTGCGAAACGGCGCGGCGCGGACGGCCGGCACGAGCCGGGCCGTCCGCGCCGAGTCGGTGCGTCGGGTCAGAAGGCGGTCATCGGGGTCAGATGCCGGTCACCGAGGTGATCCAGGCCCGGTTGTACGCGACGCTGCCGTAGTTCTGGATGGTGCGGCCGTCGGCGGTGGAGGCGACACCCACCTGGCGGCCGTTGTAGAACTGCGGGCCGCCCGAGTCGCCCCGCCACGCGTTGCCGTTGATCCGGCTGCTCCGGATCGCCTGGCCCCCGTACGCGTCGGTGGTGAGGCCGGTCACCTGGACGGTGGCGGTCTTCAGCTGGCTGGAGGCCGAGCAGCCGCTGTAGCAGGTCATGCCCCAGCCGTAGATGGTGTTGGTGGAGCCGGTCGGCGGGTTGCTGGTGGCCAGCGAGACGTACGAGGTGCTCACCGGGCTGGACAGGCGCATCAGCGCGAGGTCGTAGCGGGTGTAGGTGGCGCTGACGGTGCGGGTGGTGCCGCCCGAGGCGTAGTAGACGCTGCCGATGCGGACCGACATCGAGCCGCTGATGCAGTGCCGGGCGGTGAGCACCCAGTCGGCGGAGATGACGCTGCCGGAGCAGGTGAACGAGCCGTTGCTGAACACGGCGGCGGCCCACGGGGCGGAGGAGACGTAGCTGCCACCGATGATGTACGGGGTGACCGGGGCCGGCTCGGCTGCCGCGGCGGGCGAGCCGAGGCCGATCATGCCGACGAAGGCGGCGCTGAGCGCCGCGACGAGGGAGCGGATTCGCATGGCGGGGACTCCTTCACGGGGGTTGCAGGGGGACACCGGGTCGGGAGAGCCGTCGACGGGGCCGGTGGGCCCGTCGGCAGGCCGGCTTGCCATCGATACCTGTCGACGAACAGTAGGGGCTGAGGGCGGGCGCGGACAAGGTTCCTATCGATACTGATCGCTACATATCAACGGGGTCGGGTGTTCGCCTTCCGCCCTCGGCGGTGGCGCCGACACGACCGGTGGGGTACTGGCCCACACCCGTTGCGCCCGGTAATGCGGATCACTGCGCGGGCGGTCGCCGGCCGGTGCGTCCGGACCGCTATCTGCCAGGTAGGCTGGCTGCGCTCGCCCGTTGTGGGTCGGCACCCAACTGCGTACACAGTCAGGAGTGCCCAGTGCCTCGCGTCGTCGTCGACGTCATGCTCAAGCCCGAGATTCTCGATCCGCAGGGCCAGGCCGTCGCAAACGCGCTGCCGCGGCTCGGCGTCAGTGACGTCGCCTCCGTCCGGATCGGTCGGCGTGTCGAGATCGAGTTCACCGGTGAACCGGACCTGGACCGGGCCCGGGAGATCGCCGACAAGCTGCTCGCCAACCCGGTCATCGAGGACTTCACCGTCCGCCTGGTCGAGGCCGACGACGCTGTGGAAGCGCGACCGTGACCGCCCGGATCGGCGTGGTGACCTTTCCCGGTTCGCTCGACGACGGGGACGCCGCCCGGGCCGTCCGGATCGCCGGGGGTGAGCCGGTCCGGCTCTGGCACGGCGACGCCGACCTGCACCGCGTCGACGCGGTGGTGCTGCCCGGCGGCTTCTCCTACGGCGACTACCTGCGCTGTGGGGCGATCGCCCGGTTCGCCCCGGTGATGGAGACGATCGTCGACGCCGCCCGGGGCGGGCTGCCCGTCCTCGGCATCTGCAACGGTTTCCAGATCCTCTGCGAGGCGCACCTGCTTCCGGGCGCGCTCACCCGCAACCAGCACCTGCACTTCCGCAACCGGGACCAGATCCTGCGGATCGAGGCGACCGGCACCGCCTGGACGAACACGTACCAGGCCGGCCAGGAGATCCTGATCCCGGTCAAGAACGGCGAGGGCTGCTACGTCGCCGACGCCGCGACCCTGGACCGGCTCGAGGGCGAGGGCCGGGTCGTCGCCCGGTACGTCGGCGGCAACCCGAACGGCTCGCAGCGGGACATCGCCGCGATCACCAACTCCGCCGGCAACGTGGTCGGCATCATGCCGCACCCGGAGCACGCGGTGGAGGCACTCACCGGCCCGTCCCTGGACGGCCTCGGCTTCTTCACCTCGGTCCTCAAGCACCTGGTGGGAGCACCGGCGTGAGCCAGCCCCACGGGATCACCGGTCGGCTCAGCCACCCGCGACACGGTGGCCACGAGCGCAACGAGGAGAGGTCATGACCACCCACCCGGACCCGGCGGCGCACCCCACCACGGGCGCCCCGGCCGCGCCGCGTCCGGTGGCCGACGCCCCGGCCAGCCCCGCCGTCCCGTTCGACCGCCTCGACACCGTGCCCCGTGCCGCGGGCACCCCGGGCGAGTTGCAGCCCTACCCCGAGCTGGGGCTCCGGGACGACGAGTACGACCGGATCCGGCAGATCCTCGGCCGGCGTCCCACCCAGTCCGAACTGGCGATGTACTCGATCATGTGGAGCGAGCACTGCTCCTACAAGTCGAGCAAGGTGCACCTGCGCCAGTTCGGCGAGAAGGCCCCGCCGAGCGACCGGCTGCTCGCCGGCATCGGCGAGAACGCGGGCGTGGTCCAGGTCTCCGACCGGCTGGCGGTGACCTTCAAGGTCGAGTCGCACAACCACCCGAGCTTCGTCGAGCCGTACCAGGGCGCGGCGACCGGCGTCGGCGGCATCGTCCGGGACATCCTCGCCATGGGCGCGCGTCCGGTCGCGGTGATGGACCCGCTGCGCTTCGGCGCGGCCGACCACCCCGACACCGCCCGGGTGCTGCCCGGTGTGGTGGCCGGCGTCGGCGGCTACGGCAACTGCCTCGGCCTGCCCAACATCGGCGGCGAGGTGGTCTTCGACCCCTGCTACCAGGGCAACCCCCTGGTCAACGCGCTCTGCCTCGGCGTGCTGCCGGTCGACCGGCTCCAGAAGAAGGAGGCCGCCGGCCCCGGCAACGTCGTGGTGCTGATGGGTGCCAAGACCGGCCGGGACGGCATCGGTGGCGTGTCGGTGCTGGCCAGTGCCACCTTCGACGAGGGCAGCGAGAAGCGCCGCCCGTCGGTGCAGGTCGGTGACCCGTTCATCGAGAAGCTGCTCATCGAGGCCTGCCTGGAGCTGTACGACGCCGAACTGGTCGTCGGCATCCAGGACCTCGGTGGCGCCGGGCTCACCTGCGCGCTCACCGAGACCGCCGCGGCGGCCGGCACCGGCATGCGGGTCTGGCTGGAGCGGGTGCCGCTGCGCGAGCCCTCCATGGAGCCGCACGAGATCCTCGCCAGCGAGTCCCAGGAGCGGATGCTCCTGGTGGTCGAGCCGGGGAAGCTGGAGGCGGTGCTCAAGACCTGCGAGAAGTGGGGCGTGCTCGCCACCGCCATCGGCGAGGTCACCGCGCCCACGGTGGACGGGCAGCCCGGCCGGCTCTACGTCACCTGGCGCGACCAGCTCGTGGTGGACGTGCCGCCCGGCTCACTGGTCGACGACGGCCCCGTCTACGCCCGTCCGATGCGGGAGCCGGCCGACCTGATCCTGCTCCAGGCCGACCGGGCCGAGACCCTGCCCCGCCCGGCCACGCCGGACGCGCTGCGGGAGACCCTGCTCCGGATGATCGCGTCGCCGAACCTCTGCGACCGCACCTGGGTCACCGAGCAGTACGACCGGTACGTGCTGGGCAACACCGTGCTGGCCCAGCCGGAGGACTCCGGCGTGATCCGGATCGACGAGCGCACCGGCCTGGGCGTCGCCCTCTCGGTCGACGGCAACGGCCGGTACGCCCGCCTCGACCCCTACCAGGGCACGAAGCTCGCGCTGGCCGAGGCGTACCGCAACGTGGCGGTCACCGGGGCCCAGCCGATCGCCGTCACCAACTGCCTGAACTTCGGTTCGCCGGAGGACCCGGGCGTGATGTGGCAGTTCGCCGAGGCGGTGCGCGGTCTCGCGGACGGCTGCCAGGAACTGGGCATCCCGGTCACCGGCGGCAACGTCAGCTTCTACAACCAGACCGGAGCGGCGGCCATCCACCCGACCCCGGTGGTCGGCGTGCTCGGAGTGCTGGACGACGTCGCCGCGCGGGTGCCGATGGGCTTCGCGTCCCGGCCGGCCGGTGAGCACGACCTGATCTTCCTGCTCGGCGAGACCCGCAACGAGCTGTCCGGCTCGGAGTGGGCCTGGGTGACCCACGGCCACCTCGGCGGCGTACCGCCCCGGGTCGACCTGGCCCGCGAGCAGGCGCTGGCGGAACTGCTGGCCGAGGCCGCCCGGCTCGGGCACCTCAGCTCGGCGCACGACCTCTCCGACGGCGGTCTCGCGCAGAGCCTGGTCGAGTCCTGCCTACGGCGGGGCGTCGGCGCACGGATCGCCCTGCCGGACCGGTTCGCCACCGGTTCGCTGCCGTTCGTCTACCTCTTCAGCGAGTCCGCCACGCGGGCCGTGGTCTCGGTGCCGCGGGGGCACGCGAAGGCGTTCACCGCCCTGTGCACCGAGCGCGGCGTGCCGGCGGAGGCGATCGGGGTCACCGACCCGACGGGCGGCGTGCTGGAGGTGCGCGGGCAGTTCCAGATCGGCCTGGACGAGCTGCGGGACGCCTACACCGCGACCCTGCCCCGGCTCTTCGGTCCCGCCGAGGTGGTCGACGTGCCGGCTCCGGCCACCGGGGTCGCCGGCGCGGTCGAGGCAGTGCCCGTGGCCGGGGTGGCACCGATCGGCGACGTCGTCGCCGAACCCGACGACGAACCGGTGGTCGAGGCCGACGGCACCCAGGTGGCCGAGGTCGGTGGCACGCCGCCGGTCGAGGCCGACGGAGCCGGGGAGAACACCGCCACCGACCGGCGCTGAGGCGGTGCCGGCGCCGGTCTTCACCCAGCCCGGTACGGGTGCCCGGTTCGACTGGGGGCTCGCCGGTGCGGCGGAACTCGGCCGCGTCTGCGCCGTCCTGGTGGTGGTGGACGTGCTCTCCTTCACCACCTCGGTGGAGGTCGCGGTCGCCCGTGGGATCCGCGTCCACCCGTTCCCCTGGGGCGAGCAGGCCGCCGACTACGCCCTCCGGGTGGGTGCGGTGGCTGCGGTGGGGCGGCGACAGGTGACCCGAGACCACCCGTGGTCGCTCTCACCGGCGGCGCTGCGGGCCACCCCGGTCGTACCCGACCTGGTGCTGCCGTCGCCGAACGGCTCCGCGATCTGTGCGGCGGCCAGCGCGACCGGCCTGCCGGTGGTGGCGGCCTGCCTCCGCAACGCCGACGCCGTCGGGCGCTGGCTGCGTGACCGGGAGTACGGCACCGTCGACGCGCCGATCGGGGTGGTCGCCTCGGGTGAGCGCTGGCCGGACGGCTCGCTGCGCCCCTGCGTGGAGGACCAGCTGGGCGCGGCGTGCGTCCTCGACGCGCTCTCCGGGGTCCCGGGCGGGCTCTCGGTGGAGGCGGCGATGGCGCTCGCCGCGTTGGCGAGCACCCCCGACGTTCCGGCCGCCGTGCGGGGCTGCGTCTCCGGGCGGGAACTCGTCGAGCAGGGCTTCGCCGGGGACGTCGACATCGCGGTGGAGGCGGGGGTCTCCCGGGTGGTGCCGGTCCTGCGCCAGGGCGTCTTCTCCGTCGCCTGACCCCGTCCGTACCGCTGCGCCGCCCGCTCCTCCCGCACCGCCCCCACCCCTGCGCCGTCCGCACCCCTCCTGTACCGCCCACCGGCTTTCGCCTGGGTGGTTGCAGGGGCCCCTTCCTCATCAAAAAGCGGTGACAGGGGACCCCTGCTACCACCGCAGCGGGTGGAAGAAACCGTCGAGTCGGAACCGGATCCGGAACCGGAACCGCGGGTGGGGAAACCACGAGCGGCCGCCCCCGGGTGGGAACGGCCGCTCGTGGTGTTGGTTCGGTCAGTCGTCCAGCCAGTCCAGGCGGCGGTTGCCGCGGTCCTGCTGCGGGGGCTGACCGTCCCGGCCCCGACCACCCTGCTGCTGGTCGTAGTCGCCGTAGCCGCTGCCCTGCTGGCCGTAACCGTAGCCGCCCTGCTGCGGGTCCTGGCCGTAGCCGCCCTGCTGGCCGCCGCTGTGCCCGCCCTGCTGGCCGTCGTATCCGCCCTGCTGGTCGTAGCCGCCACCGGAGCCGTATCCGCCGCTGCCCTGCTGGCCGTAACCGTAGCCGCCCTGCTGCGGGTCCTGGCCGTAGCCGCCCGGGGTGGCTTCCTGCCCGTATCCGCTCTTCTGCCCGCCGTAGCCGCCGTAGCCGCCGGTCGGCTCCTGGCCCCGGCCGTAGCCCGCGCCCGGATCCTGACCGTAGCCTCCGTCGGTCGGCTGGTAGGTCGAGGTGGGGTACGGGTCCGCAGGCGGGGTGTACGACTGGGTGCCCTCGGTGTAGCGGCCGGTCGGCTCGTCGTACCCGTCGCCGTAGCCACCGCCCTGGCCCGGCGCGGTGTAGCCGCCGCCCGGGCTGCCGTAGTCCGGCTGGCCGCCGTACCCGCCACCGGAGGACGGCGCGTTCCCGTAGGGGCTGCCGGAGGAGGGCGCGTTGCCGTAGCCGCCCGTGCCGTAGCCACCGGCGGCCTGGGTCGGGGCCGAGTCGCCGTATCCGCCGCCGGCCCAGCCGCCCTGGCCGGCCGCGCCGTAGCCCTGCCCGGGTTGGGGCGGCGGTGCGCCGTACGGGTCCGGCGGGACGTCGTCGACGAGCGGTCGGTTGTGCATCATCGTGGGTGCGTCCGCGAGGGACGCGCCGCCGACCATCGTCGCGTCGGGGCCGACCCGGTTCACCACACGGGTCGCGTCGTCCGCGCCGCCCCGGTACGCCCCATGCGCGGCCGGGGTCGTACCGGCCGCCTCGCCGGTGGCGGCCTCGCCGTCCTCGTCGTCGGGGTTCTCCCGGCGCCGCATCCAGAGCAGCACGATGGTGCCGACGCCGATGGCCACGAAGAGGCCACCGAGGATGATCAGCAGCCAGGAGCCGAACCCGCCGGACTCCTCCTCGGCGGCGTTGTTCGCCGCTCCGGGGGTGGCGCCGGCCTCCTCGGTGGTCTCCTCGGTGGGGTCCTCGGTCGGTACCGAGTCCTCGGTGGTGCCCGGCGTGGGGGAGGCGGTCGCCTCGACCTGCAGGGCGAGCGAGATCCGTTGCCCGGTCACGCTCTGCCCGGCGCCGGCGTTGATCGTGACGGTCTTACGGACGTCGTTGAAGCTCGCGCCGAGGACGATCTGGCCGGGGGTGATCGGTTTCTGGGTCGATCCGTCGAACCGCCAGTCGCCGTCCTCGTCGGTGGTCGTCGTGTACTGGTGGCGCTGGGGATCCATCAGCGCCACGGTGGCGTTGGGGACCGGCTCGCCGTTCGTGGCGTTCGTCACCTTGCCGGAGATCCGCCGGACGGTCTGCGCCTGGGACGGCGTGGTGGGCGCGGCCCGGCCGACCAGCGTGACGGTGGTACTGGCCTCCTTGCTCTCGCCCTGCCCGGTGGCGTCGGTCGCCTTGACGGTGATGACCGCGGAGCCGTTGCTCGCGTCGTCGGCCAACCGGAACGTGGCCTCCATGCGGCCACCCTCGGTGACCGGGATGGAGGAACAGCCGTTGACGCAGGCCAACTTGCCGTTGTTCGAGGAAACCTGGATGTTCGCCGGGCCAGCGTCGGCGTCGAAGTCGAGCGAGAACCTGACCGTGGTGGTCTTGCCCGCCTCGACCGAACTCGGCGATGCCGAAACGTTGTTGACGTCCGGGGCGGCCAGGGCGGGTGTGGCGGGGATGGCGAGCAGAGCGCCGGCAACCAGCGCTACGACCACACCGGCCCGTTGCTTCCAGGCACGTCGGTGTGTTGACACGTCCACCGCCTTCCGGTCTGACTTCCCCGCCCGGTGGGGGCCGGGTCCCGGGGATCATCACGGTTTGAATAACGCCGTCGGCAACTATGCCTTGTCGGGCCGGATGAGCGCGACCCAGGGCCAGCGTCGGTAACCCTACTGGCTAGCCGTATCGTCCCGTCGTGTCCTCTCCGCACATAAAGTCCGCCGCGGTCGCGGCGGCGCTGACGGCGCTCGACGAGGGGCGTACGCCCGAACGGTCGGTCCTCCGGGAAGCGGTCCGGACGCTGCTGGCCGTCCTCGCGGAGCGCGCCCCCGGCCGATCGGTGGAGGTGCGGGTTCCACCCTACGGCGCGGTCCAGTGCGTTCCCGGTCCGCGACACACCCGCGGTACGCCACCGAACGTGGTGGAGATGTCACCCGAGGTGTGGCTCGCCCTCGCCTCGGGGCGGCTGGAGTGGGGTGAGGCGGTCACGGAGGGTCGCGTCCGGGTGAGTGGGGTCCGGGCGGATCTCTCGGTCCATCTCCCGCTGGAGCTGGGATGATCACCATCCGTCGATGACCGATAGGAGCTGGTTCGTGACTGTCGGTATCACTATGGTACCGCGTACACTGTGAGTCGACGTCCCGGCATGCCGCGCGGACCCGCGCGACACCCACCCCAGCAGTCAGACAGCAACGAGGGAGCGGCAGGTGCCCCGAGGCGACGGCCGGCTGAGCCACGACCTGGACCCCCAACGGCCCGGCCCCCAGGACGCCTGCGGCGTCTTCGGGGTCTGGGCACCGGGCGAAGAGGTTGCCAATCTCACCTACTTCGGGTTGTACGCGTTGCAGCACCGTGGCCAGGAGGCGGCCGGCATCGCGGTGAGCGACGGGTCGAGCGTCGTGGTCTACAAGGACCTCGGCCTGGTCGCCCAGGTCTTCGACGAGCCGACCCTGGCGAGCCTGCGCGGCCACCTGGCGATCGGGCACACCCGCTACTCGACCACCGGTGGCTCGACCTGGGAGAACGCCCAGCCGACCATCCGGTCCACCACCGCCGGCACGACGGTGGCGCTGGCCCACAACGGCAACCTGGTGAACACCGCCGACCTCCAGCGCGACGTCGCCGAGCAGGGCCTCGGATCGGACGGCTCGACCAACGACACCTCCCTGGTGACGATGCTGCTGGCCAGCTACCCCGACCTGTCGGTCGAGGCGGCGGCGCTGAAGGTGCTTCCCCGGCTGCGCGGCGCGTTCAGCTTCGTCTTCATGGACGAGTCCACCCTCTACGCCGCCCGCGACCCGCACGGCGTGCGTCCCCTGGTGCTCGGCCGGCTGGAGCGGGGCTGGGTGGTGGCCAGCGAGACCGCCGCCCTGGACATCGTCGGCGCGAGCGTGGTGCGCGAGATCGAACCGGGTGAGCTGATCGCCATCGACGCCGAGGGGCTCCGCTCCACCCGGTTCGCCGCCCCCGAGCCCAAGGGCTGCCTCTTCGAGTACGTCTACATCGCCCGCCCCGACGCCACCCTCGCCGGGCGGAACGTGCACGCCACCCGGGTGCAGATCGGCCGGCAGCTGGCCAAGGAGCACCCGGTCGAGGCGGACCTCGTCATCGGGGTCCCGGAGTCCGGCATCCCGGCCGCCATCGGGTACGCCGAGGCGTCCGGCATCACGTACGGCGCGGGACTGATGAAGAACCCCTACGTCGGGCGTACCTTCATCCAGCCCTCCCAGACGCTGCGCCAGCTCGGCATCCGACTCAAGCTGAACCCGCTCCGGGAGAACGTGCGGGGCAAGCGGCTCGTCGTGGTGGACGACTCGATCGTGCGGGGCAACACCCAGCGGGCGATCGTCCGGATGCTGCGTGAGGCGGGTGCCCTGGAGGTGCACGTCCGGATCTCCTCGCCGCCGGTGAGCTGGCCCTGCTTCTACGGCATCGACTTCGCCACCCGGGCCGAACTGCTGGCCAACGGGCTGGACAACGAGGGCATCCGCCGCTCGATCGGCGCAGACACCCTCGGGTACGTTTCGCTGCCCGGGCTGATCGCCGCGACCGAGCAGCCGAAGACCCGACTCTGCCGGGCGTGCTTCGATGGGGAGTACCCGATCGAGCTCCCGGCCGGCAACCTGATCGGCAAGCACGTGCTCGAGGGTGTGGGCCGCCGGGTCACCGGCGCCGCGCCGGAGGCCGCCCGTTCCGCGCCCCGGGGTGCGGAACACGGGGGCACTCCACCACTCGTCGCCAGTCCGGGCGGCGCGACCGTACACCGCCCATAGCATCACCCGGCGCAGGTCGCCGGCGGCAGCCATCGACGGGTCGAGGAACATGGCGCGGTGTCGGCACCGCGAGGACCACAAAGGGGAGAACCGTGACGCACGTGTCCGAGCGCAGCGGCGCAGCAAGCAGCAGCCCGTCCGGCACCGGCGGCGAGCGCCAGCCCTGGCCGGCCGGAACCGGTCGTCCGGCCCGTAAGCGGTCGACGTCGTACGCGGACGCCGGGGTGTCGATCGAGGCGGGTGACCGCGCGGTCGAGCTGCTCAAGTCCAAGGTGCGGCAGACCCGGCGGCCCGAGGTGCTGGGCGACCTGGGAGGGTTCGCCGGCCTGTTCCGGCTCGACACGAAGAAGTACACGAACCCGATCCTGGCCTCGTCGACC
This sequence comes from Micromonospora inyonensis, assembly GCF_900091415.1. Classification (NCBI taxonomy): domain Bacteria; kingdom Bacillati; phylum Actinomycetota; class Actinomycetes; order Micromonosporales; family Micromonosporaceae; genus Micromonospora; species Micromonospora inyonensis. The sequence continues at coordinate 1,688,661 of NZ_FMHU01000001.1, forward strand.
GACGGGGTGGGCACCAAGCTGGTCATCGCCCAGCAGCTCGGCATCCACGACACCATCGGCATCGACCTGGTCGCGATGGTCGTCGACGACCTGGTGGCGTGCGGGGCGGAGCCGTTGTTCCTGCTCGACTACATCGCCTGCGGCGAGGTCGTGCCGGACCGGGTCGCCGAGATCGGCGCCGGCATCGCGGACGGCTGCCGGTACGCCGGCTGCGCGCTGCTCGGCGGGGAGACCGCCGAGCACCCGGGGGTGCTCCGCCCCGACGAGTACGACGTGTCGGCCACCGGTGTCGGCGTGGTCGAGGAGAGCGAGATCCTCAGCCCGGAGCGGGTCGAGATCGGCGACGTGGTGATCGCGATGCGTTCGTCCGGTCTGCACTCCAACGGGTACTCCCTGGTCCGGCACGTGCTGCTCGGCGCGGGCCGGATGCGACTGGACGTGGTGATCGAGGACTTCGGCCGGCAGCGCACGCTCGGCGAGGAACTCCTCACCCCCACCAAGATCTACGCGCAGGACTGCCTGAAGCTGATCGCCGAGGCCGAGGTGCGGGCCATCGCCCACGTCACCGGCGGCGGCATCCCCGGGAACCTGGTGCGGATCCTGCCGGAGACCGTCGACGCGGTGGTCGACCGGGCCACCTGGAAGCCGCAGCCGATCTTCGACCTGATCCAGGCCAAGGGCCGGATCGAGGACGCGGAGATGGAGTCCACCTTCAACATGGGCGTCGGCATGTTCGCCATCGTCTCCTCCGAGGACGCCGACCGGGCGTTGGCCACCCTGGCCGGCCGGGGGATCGACGCCTGGCAGGCCGGCGAGATCATCGAGGGCACCGGCAACGTGCGGATGGTGGGCCAGCACACCCGGGGATGACGGTCACCACGTGATGATCAGTCGTACACCCGATGAGGGGTTCACCCGGACGGTCATCGCCGCCTAGCCTGAAGGTTCCTCAGGCGATCGGCGAAGGAGGGCGATGGCTGTCCGGCAGCGGACGTTCAGCGGGATGCGCGGTGTCGCCGCCGTCCCGACGTACGTCGTGATGCAGCCGACCACGCTCTGCAACCTGGACTGCCACTACTGTTACCTCCCCCTGCGTGCGATGGACCGACGGATGCCGGTCGCGGTCGCCGAGGCGGTCGCCGAGGCGGTCGACCCCTGGGCCGAGCGGGGCCGGTTCTCCGTGGTCTGGCACGGCGGGGAGCCCCTGGCGGCCGGGCCTGAGCACCTGGCCGCGCTGATCGCACCCTTCAATCCGGCCGTCGAGCATCACGTGCAGACCAACGCCACCCTGATAGACGACGACTGGTGCGCGTTCTTCGCCGAGCACCGGGTGCGGGTGAGCGTCAGCGTCGACGGCGGGCGGGACCGCAACGCCGAGCGGGTCACCCGGGGCGGTCGGCCGGCGTACGACCGGATCGTTCGCGGGGTCGCCGCGCTGCGCCGGCACGGGCTGCCGTTCTCCGCGCTCGCCGTCGTGAGCCGCCCCGAGCCCGGGCTCGCCGCCGAGCTGTACGACTACTTCCTCGACCTGGGGTGTGACGTCCTCGGGGTGAACATCGAGGAGACCGAGGGGGTGAACACCCGGGGCAACGCGCACGACCCCGCGACGGTGACCACCTTCTGGGCCGAGCTGGTCGCCGCCTGGCGACGCGATCCCCGGATCCACCTGCGCGAGGTGGAATGGTCCCTGCGGTACGCCTCGGCGATCCTGGACGGGACGGCCGACGACGTGCTGCCCCGGCGGCTGGACCCGATTCCGACCGTCGCCCACGACGGCTCGGTGACATTGCTCTCCCCGGAGCTGGCCGGCTTCTCCGACCCCCGCTACGGCAACTTCAGCAGCGGGAACGTGCTGGACACCCCGCTGGCCGAGATCCTGGCCGACGCGGAGCGGACGTCCTGGGTGGGCGAGTTCCTCAGCGGTGTCGAGGCGTGTCGCGCCTCGTGCCCGTATTTCGGCTTCTGCGGCGGCGGCCACGCCGCCAACCGTTACTTCGAGCAGGGGCGCTTCGACGGTACGGAGACCGAGCACTGCCGCAACAGCAAGATCCGCCTACTGGAGGGAGTGTTGGAACATGCCCGAGATCACCAGTCACCGGTCGAGTGAGCCGGTGGGAGGGAAGCCCGCCGACCTGATCGTGGAGCGGGTACGCGAAGCCGAGGCGGGCCTTACCGCGTTGCTCCACGAAGCCGAGGCGGCGCGCCGGCTCCGGGCGGAGGTCTCGGGCAGCGACGGGGCCAGCGCGGTCTGCGCATGGAACCACTTCGAGAACATCCCGACGTTCTACAACTGGAACAACCGGCCTCGGTGAGGGCACGGAAGGGAGATCAAGGACCTGCCGGGGCATCCCGGGCAGCCGGCACGGCAGGTCCTCGATCGTCAGTTGGTACGCCGGGCCCGAAGGGCACATGCGTGAGCACGCGGGCCTTACCGCGTACTCAGATGCGACCGCGGGTCAGCGGGTAGGACGAACCCAGGGATCCGGGTCGTCCTCCGGATGGTCCTCGTCATCGTCGTCGACGTACTCTTTGTAGTCGTCGTCGAAGTCGTGGTCCGACTTACGGCTGCCGCCGAGTTCTCGCTGCAAGGCGGCGAGGTCGGTGTTCGGGGAGTGGTACTTCAACTCCCGGGCCACCTTTGTCTGCTTGGCCTTAGCACGGCCGCGCCCCATGGCTCGACCCCCTCGCACAGAATTCGGGGCAGCCCGAAGGCGGGCCCCGATGACGTCAGGCATCTCTCGTGGCTCTTACGGTACATGGGGATGCCCACGTTCGGCACCTCGGGTTACCGTCGACCGGCCCTGCGCGTCGCGCGTCAACCAGCCGTTACGAAGTGTACCCGGTAAGGAGTGCCCTCGGACGAGGGCGTGACGCTCGCCGACGTGGTCCGCGTCGCCCCCGGAGGCGGCACCGGAGCCGGGTTCGCCGCGTCCTGCCGGGGCGGGATCGTCGGAAGCTCGCAAACAGGCCGAACGGGCACCCGGGGACGGTTCGGTCGTACCGCCCGCCCCCGGGAACCCGGACGGATCAGGGCAGCAGGATAGTCCGGAGTCGGCCGACGTCGGCCATCCGTCGCTCGGCCAGCCGGTCCGCGGCCACGGCCGGCGGCACCCCCTCCGCGTCGGCGAGCTGGAGGATCTCCCGGGTGGTGTCGTAGATCCGGGTGGCCCGCAGCTTGGCCCGCTCGAAGTTGAAGCCGTCGATCTCGTCGGCGACCTGGATCACCCCGCCGGCGTTGACCACGTAGTCCGGCGCGTAGAGGATGCCCCGCTCGGCGAGAAGCTTCTCGATGCCCGGGTGGGCGAGCTGGTTGTTGGCCGCTCCGGCGACGACCTTCGCGCGCAGCGCCGGCACCGTGTCGTCGTTCAACGCGCCACCCAGGGCGCACGGGGCGTACACGTCGATGTCGGCCGCGACCAGCGCGGAGGCGTCCGGGACCAGCTCGACCTGCGGGTAGGTCTGCCGGGCCCATTCGCAGGCCCGGGGGTTGACGTCGGTGGCCACCACCCGCGCGCCGTCGTCGACCAGGTGCCCGGTGAGGTGGCGGCCGACCTTGCCCAGCCCGGCCACGCCGACGGTGCGCCCGGCGAGCGTCGGGCTGCCCCAGACGTGCTCGGCGGCGGCCCGCATCCCCTGGAACACACCCCAGGCGGTGAGGACGGACGAGTCGCCGGCCCCGCCGTGCTCGACGCTGCGGCCGGTGACGAAGCGGGTCTCCCGCGCGATCACGTCCATGTCCGCCACGTAGGTGCCCACGTCACAGGCCGTGTAGTAGCGGCCGCGCAGCGACTCGACGAAACGGCCGTAGGCGCGCAGCAGCGCCTCGCTCTTGAGCCTGTCCGGATCGCCCCAGATGACCGCCTTGCCTCCGCCCAGGTCGAGCCCGGCCAGCGCGTTCTTGTAGGCCATGCCGCGCGAGAGGTCGAGCACGTCGGCGAGGGCCTCGGCCTCACCGGCGTACGGGTAGAAGCGCGTCCCGCCGAGTGCGGGGCCCAGCGCCGTGGAGTAGATCGCGATGATCGCCCTGAGTCCGGTCTGCTTGTCCTGGCAGAAGACGACCTGTTCGTGGCCGGAGGACCCCGGGTCGTCGTTCGCGAATACGCCCATGACTGCTCCTGGTGTCGGTGTGTCCTTGTGGGACACGGAACCTGACGGTGGCCGGCGGGATGGTGCCGACCTTGCCGAGCCTAGTACTCGATCGTCTCTGGAGCGCCTCCCGCGCACGCCACGGATCAGGGACGTCAGCGCGGGTTCGGCCGGGCTTTCGTGGGAGGATCGCGCCGTGCCGTCGCTCTTCGCTTCATATCTGCGTGTGTACGAGCCGCTGACCGCGTTCGACCGGGACCGCCAGGCGTACTGGCGCCGCTACGTGCACCAGGGTCGGGCGGTGGCCCCGCAGGAGGGACCGGCCCGGCAGCGGACGGCCGTGATCGAGGCGCTCGGCGCGGGCTGGACCCGCCTGCCCGACCTGCCCGACGAGGCGTACGTGCTGGAGACCGGTGAGACGATGCTGGTCTGCCCGTGGAACCTGCGGATCCGGGTGGCCGAGGCGGCGCTGAGCGCGCGCGAGGGCGTGCCGGCGGTGCTCGCCGACGCGTTCGTCCCGGCGGTGCTGGCCGGTCAGGCGAAGGCCGTGGTAGAGGACTGGCGCAGCGGCGCCCGGGTGCTGGAGCACGGGGTGCCCCGGCTGCACGAGCAGATCTCCACCTGGGGCGTGCCGCTGCGCTGGTTCGTCCTCGTCGATCCGGAGGAGCGGGAGCTGGACGTGGCGCCGGGGCGCCGGGTGCTGCGCTACCGGACGGAGATGTCCAAGGCCCGCCGACGGTCCTCACGGGCCCTGTCGGTGCTGCGCAAGTCGGTGGGGGAGGTCCCGATCACCCAGGCCGTCGAGGAGGCCGCCCGCTGGTTGGAGGAGTTCCACCCCCGGTCGGTGGTGGAACTGGACTACGGCGGTCTGGTGGATCTGCTTCCGGAGGACACGCTCCGGGCGGACGACTCGCCGGCCCTGGTCGCGACCGGCCTCGCCGGGCTGGCCCGGGGCGAGGCCGAGGAGGCTTCGGCGGCGTACGACAAGCTCGTAGCCCGGTGGCGGGCGGTTCAGCTCCAGGAAAGGTGCAATTAGCGCCAAACACCGCAAGAGATGCCAGTAATGGGAGCCTGCTTCGTAGTTGGCGCATCACGAACCGTGATCATCAGTCCGAATAAGGTAGATTCTGACCCGCAAAAGACGTATAAATCGGTCATGGTTCATCCGTCCGTCTAGGGACCTTCGGCCGTTCGGCCCATGTCGGACATCGGGGACTAGCCGGACCATGGGAGACGCGTCGGCCGGCGGGACCCCGGCCGATGTCTATACACGTGGAGGAGTGACCGATGGCATCGCGAACGCACGAACCAGAGCCGCTGCTCACACCGGCCGAGGTGGCGTCGATGTTCCGTGTCGACCCGAAGACCGTGACCCGGTGGGCGAAGGCGGGCAAGCTCAGTGCGATCCGCACCTTGGGCGGGCACCGTCGTTACCGCGAGTCAGAGGTGCGCGCCCTGCTCCAGGGGCAGATTCCCCAGCAACGCCAGGGGGACTGACCGGGGCGGCGCAGCGACGTTCCGGACGAGGGGCGGCGGACGAGGGTCCGCCGCCCCTCGTCATGTCCGGGCCCGGGTGGGCCGGAGCGGCGTCCGGCCGACCGACAGCCGTGCGCCCCCGACGCCCTGCTCAGCCCAGGGTCACCCGCACGCCCACCGTGCCCTGATCGCCCCGGCGCAACCGGCTGCCGAGCAGGGTCAGCCGGCCCAACAGCCGGTACTTCTGCTTGAGCAGGCTCCGGATCCGCCGGGTCTCGGTCGGGCCGCAGAGGGCCGCCTGCCCCTTGACCGCCGGACCGTGCGGACGTCCCCGGACGTCGCACGGCGCGACCGTCACCGTCGGGTTCCGTCGGATCCGCATGACCTTGCCGGAACCGGCGACCGTCCAGACGGCCAGGGCATCCCCGTCGCGTACCGCCCAGACCGGGGTGGGCACCGCACGACCGTCCCGCCGGTACGTGGTGAGCAGGACGTACTTCTCCGCCGCCAGGTCGTCGAGATCAGTCACGCCGTCACGATACGGCCGGTCGGCCCGCCCGGTACGCCGGATAGCGTGCAGCGTATGGGTGGCGAACCACGGCTCGGCGACGTCTTCGGCTCGATGATCAGGGACGCGTACGCGGTTCAGACGGGCATCGGGACCCGACCGTTGGCCGGTGGGCGGTTACCGCGCCCGGTCACCGAGATCATCGAGCGGGACGACGGGCTGATCAACGGCGCGCCGTCCGCGCACTACTTCGCCGGCCCCGAGGACTGGGAGCCGTACGACCACCGGGCGGTGGCCCGGGTCCGGGGCGCGACGCTGGACGTCGGGGTCGGCGCGGGCCGGATCGCGCTGTTCCTCCAGGAGCGGGGGACCCCGGTCACCGGCCTGGACACCTCGGCCGGGGCCCTGGCGGTCTGCCGCCGGCGCGGCGTGCGGGACCTGGTCCACGCCACGGTCGACGCCCACGTCGCCGACGGGCGGCGGTACGACACGTTCCTCCTGCTCGGCAACAACCTGGGGCTGATCGAGGGGGCGGAGCGGGCACCCGCCTTCCTGGCCGCGCTGGCCGCGATGGCCCGTCCGGGCGCCCAGGTGATCGCCCAGGGCACCGATCCGTACGGCACCCGGGATCCGGTGCACACCGGCTACCACGAGCGGAACCGGCGGCAGGGTCGGCTCGGCGGCCAGCTACGGCTGCGGCTGCGGTACCGGGAACTCGGCACCGACTGGTTCGACTACCTGGTCTGCTCCGCCGAGGAACTGGCCACCCTGGTCGAGGGCACGTCCTGGCGGCTGGTCGACGTCGACGACCGTGACGCCCCGTACTACCTGGCCTTCCTCCGGCTCGCCGGCTGAGGTGGTTGCAGGGGTCCCCTCCTCATCAAAAAGCGGTAACAGGGGACCCCTGCTTACACCTCAGCCTTACCGCTCAGACCTGGACGGTCGGGGGGAGCTGCCGGGGCGGCAGGCCGCCGTCGCCGTCCACGACCTCGTCCGGGGTGCCGTCCTCATCGATGTCGACCATGGTGATGTCGACCTTGCCGTCGTGGTCGGTGTCGAACTGGAACAGGTCGGCCCGGCCGTCCCCGTCGGTGTCGACCACCCAGACGTCGGTGCGCCCGTCGTTGTTGGTGTCCGCGCGGAGCAGTTCCACCCGCTGGTCACCCCGGGTCTCGACCGTCTCCGGCGTGTTTGCGGTCGCCTCGTTCATCGATCGTCCCTCCGTCGGTTGCCGCCCGCAGTACCCGGTTTCCGCCGCCCCCACGCATGCGATGCGGATCGCGGCTGCATAGGGTCGCCACATGAACGATCGTTTCGTCGTCGTCGGAGCCGGCACCATGGGGCTCGGCATCGCGTACGTGGCGGCCGGGGCGGGGCACGCCGTCGAACTGGTGGAGGTGGATCCGGGCCGGGCCGCCGACGCCCCGGCACGGCTGGCGTCGCTCTGGGACCGGGCGGTCCAGCGCGGGAAACTCGGTGCCGACGAGGCGGCGGCGAACCGGGAGCGGCTGGTGGTGCGTACCGCGCTCGCCGAGGTGGCGCCCGAGCCGGGGGTGCTCGTGGAGGCCGTACCGGAGCGGTTGGCGCTGAAGCGGGCGGTGCTCGCCGAGGCGGCGGCGCTGCGGCCGGTGCTGCTGGGCAGCAACACCTCCAGCATCTCCATCGGCGAGCTGGCCGCCGGCCTGGCGCAGCCGGAGCGCTTCCTGGGGCTGCACTTCTTCAATCCGGTCTGGGCGATGGCGCTGCTGGAGGTCGTGGTCGGTCCGGCCACCGCGCCGGAGACCACCGACGCGGCCGTCGCGCTCGCCCGCCGGCTGGGCAAGGACCCCGTCGTGGTACGCGACATGCCCGGCTTCGCCACCTCCCGGCTCGGGGTGGCCCTCGGGCTGGAGGCGATCCGGATGGTGGCCGACGGGGTGGCCAGCCCGGCCGACATCGACAAGGCGATGGCGCTCGGCTACCGGCACCCGGTGGGGCCGCTGGAACTGACCGACATCGTCGGCCTCGACGTACGGCTGGACATCGCCCGCACTCTCCAGGCCGCCTACGGGGACCGCTTCGCGCCGCCCGCGCTGCTGGCGGAGATGGTCGCCCAGGGCCGCCTGGGCAAGAAGTCCGGTCAGGGCTTCTACCGCTGGGTGGAGGGGAAGCGCGCGTGAGCCTGCGGATCGAGGAGCTGTCGGACCGGCTGGTGGTGACGCTGGACCGGCCGGAGAAGCGGAACGCCATCGACGCCGAGCTGATCAGGCAGCTGCACGAGGTCTGCGCCGAGTTGGAGGCGCGGCCCCGGTTGCTGCTGCTGACCGGCGGCGTCGACGGGATCTTCGCCGGTGGCGCGGACATCGGCCAGCTCCGGGAGCGGGGCCGGCTGGACGCGCTCGCCGCGATCAACTCGGCGGCCTTCGCCCGGATCCGGGCCCTGCCGATGCCGACCGTGGCGGCCGTGGACGGGCCGGCGCTCGGCGGTGGCGCGGAGCTGGCGTACGCCTGCGACCTGCGGGTGTGCACGGCGCGTGCGGTGTTCGGCCAGCCGGAGGTGCGGCTGGGGATCCTGGCCGGCGCGGGCGCGACCCACCGGTTGCCAGCGCTGGTCGGCGAGGCGCGGGCCAAGGAGCTGCTCTTCACCGGCCGGCGGGTGGACGCGGAAGAGGCGCTGCGGATCGGACTGGTCAACCGGGTGGTGCCGGAGCCGGACGGGCTGCTGGACTGCGCGCACGAGCTGCTCGACGAGATGGCGAAGGGCTCGGCGCTGGCACTGCGGCTGACCAAGCTGGCGGTCGACGCGCCGGCTGCGGCGCACCCGCACCTGGACCTGGTCAGCCAGGCGGTGCTCTTCGAGGACGACGAGAAGTACCGGCGGATGACCGACTTCCTGGAACGGCGGCGGCCACGGTAGACGCGGGGGTGGGGGCGTTGTCCGCCCCCACCGTCACTGCTGGATCCGTACGCCCGCCTCGTCGAGGGCGACGATCACCGCCGCCGACTCGGCGTAACCGATGAGCAGTACGGCGTCCGCGCCGAACTCCTTGATTTCCCGAGCGCCCCGGCTGAAGTCGACCGGCGGGGAGTCCGCGTTCGCCGGGGGCTCGTAGGTGAGCAGCTTGACCTTGTCGCTGCCGAGACCGGCCCGTTCCAGTTCGGTGCGGACGTAACCCTGGAGGCCCTCGCCGTAGGAGTCCTTCCGGGCGACCAGGGCGACCTTGCGTGGCCCGTCGCGGACGATGACGTCGGCGAGGGCCCGGCCCTGGAGGCTGTCCGGCGGGGCGGTGCGGAAGTAGAGGCCGTTGTCCTCGATGGTGGTCAGGCTGGCGTCGGTGTTCGCCGGGGAGACCATCACCAGACCGGCGGCCACCACGTCCGGCAGTACCGCCTTGGACACGCCGGACGCGCCCGCGCCGATGATGACGTGGACGTTCTTCCTGACATGGGAGGCCAGGGTGGCCCGGGCGATGTCGGGGTTGGTGCCGTCGTCGCCCTCGATCCAGACCACCGGCTTGCCGAGCACGCCACCGGCGGCGTTGATCTCCTTCACGGCCAGGGCTGCCGCGGCGGCCTGCGGCGGGTAGGCCAGCGAGAGCGCCCCGGTACGCGGCATCAGACCACCCAGGGTCAGCGGGACGGCGGCCTTGCCGCGCGGCTGACGCGCCTTCGGCGGGGCCTTGGTGCTCGCCGTGGAGTCGTCACCGGCGCCGACGAACTCGGTCTTGGCGTCGTTGAGCTTCTGGTCGTCGAAGTGCAGGGTGCCGTAGCTGGCGGTGGCCGGCTCCCCGGCGTCGGTGAACCCCGCCCGGGTGAGCGAGATGCCCCGGTACTCGATGTCCTGTCCGGTCCGCGCGAGCTTCAGGCAGCCGACCGCGTCCTCGCAGCGCTGACCCTCGTTCGTCACGCCGACGATCTGCTCGGCGATGGCGGCGGGGGCGGTGGTGCCGGCGAGCTGGGCGGCGAGGGCGCTGATCATCACCGCGTCGTACGCCTCGGCGGCGTAGAGGTAGTCCCGCAGTTCCGGGTCGACCGCGCGCAGCCGTGCCTTGAAGTCCTCCGGCAGCGGGGTCATCGGTGTGGTGCCCTTCATCCCGTCCACGAGATGGGCACGGTCCTTCAGCTCGCGGGGGAACGTGTTCAGCATGTTGCCGTCGTTGCCGTACAGGCGCACCTGGTGGACCGGGGTGTCGGCCTTCCCGGACTGCTCCGCCCCGCAGGCGCCGGCGGAGAGCAGGAGCGCCACGCATGCCGCCAACGTGGCGGCTCGCGAGCGACGTGATACGAGCATGATCGTCGTCCCCCTCAGGCGAAGGTCCGCTGCGCACACTAGCGTGCGTCGCGGTTCGGTGGGACCGTGCGGCCGGATCGATGCCGGGGCCGGCAAGGACGACCACGTACCGTGGTCTCCTGGTCGACAGTGGGTGGCGATCACTTGACGCGGTCCCGTACTCTTCGCCGCGTGACCGACTTGCCCCAACAGACGCGTGACGACGCGGCAGCCGTCCTGCACTCTGCCCTCGTCGGCGATGGCGACGCCGTGGTGGGAACCTTCGACGCCGTGGTCGACCGGTCCGGTGTGGCCGGGGCGTACGGGGTGGCCTGGTGTCTCGCCGCGACGATGGTCGGGGACGACGTGCCCGCCGGCACCGCTGCCCTCGACTTTCCCGGCATCGACCAGGCCAACTACGACACGCGCTGGGTGGCCCGCTTTCTCAGCGCGTACGCCAACCGCGACCCGGAGACCGGCGAGGCGCTCTTCGGGGCCGCGATCGCCGACGGGTTGCTCCCCGACTGCCTGCTCACGCTGGCCGGTTCGGCGGTGGCCACCCTCTACGGCCCGAAGCGCCCGCCCGCCGGTCGTCAGTAGGCGTGGTAGGCCACCAGCGGCTCGTACTGGTAGTAGCTGTTCGAGAAGCGGACCTTGAAGTTCACCCCGTCCCGGACGTTGGTGGCGATCGTCGTCCAGTCGGAGTTGGCCGGTAGGTACGTCCAGTAGTTGCAGTTGCTGGTGCGGTCGATGAAGATCACGCAGGCCTGGGTGCTGAAGGCGCTGGCGTTGCGGACGTTGATGTCGACGCACCGGCTGCTGGTCCGGTACGGGCCGGCCTGCCCGCCCCAGCCGCCGGTCTGGAAGTAGGACCGGCTCGTGGTGCCGTAGCAGGTCGCCTGGCTACCGAGGTTGGTGGCGGAGGCGTCGTGCGGGCCGGCGGTGGTGGCCTGGGCGGGTGCGGCGATGGCCAGCAACGTGACGGTCGTCGCGGTGGCCAGCAGGGGAGCGACCGGTGGTTTCATGGGCTTCTCCAACCGTGTACGACCGCTGGAGGTTGATCCTTCGCGGACCGTGACGATGGTACTGATCAATGCACTGCTCCGCTGTCCCCGCCAGCCGCCCCGCGTCCACGTCCCGCTCCGGTCGACGAGGGATACCGGAACCGGCCACCGACCCGGTGCGGCCCGGCTCCGCGCCGGACGGTGTGGTAGCTGTGGTGGCATGTCCGACGCCATGCTCAGCAAGGTGCGCAAGCTGCTCGCCAAGGCGGAGGACCCGGCCTGCACCCCCGCCGAGTCGGCCGCGCTGACCGCCAAGGCGACCGAGCTGATCGCCCGCTACGGGGTCGACCGGGCGTTGCTCGCCGCCCGCGACCCGGCCACCGACCCGGTCGGCGACCGGGTGGTGGACGTCCTCGCTCCGTACGCCCGGGACAAGGCCGGGCTGCTCGCGGCGGTGGCCGACCCGCTTCGCTGCCGCTGCGTGCGGCGGCGCGAGGGCAGCGGATTCACCATGCACCTGTTCGGGTTCGCCAGCGACCTGGAGCGGGTCGACCTGCTCTTCACGTCCCTGCTGGTGCAGGCCGCGCACGGCCTGGCCGGCACGGCCGTGCCGGCCGGTGCCCACCCGGCAGCCTTCCGTCGTTCCTGGCTGGCCGGGTTCGCGCAGGTGGTCGGGGAGCGGTTGCGGGCGGCCGAGGCGGCGGCGGTGGAGGTCGCGGCGGCGGACGGCCCCTCGGTGGCGCTGGTACTGGTGGACCGGTCGGACCGGGTGCGGCGGCGACTCGACGAGGTGTATCCCCGGCTGCGTGCCGCCGCGCCCCGGCGGCTGGCCGGCACCGGCTACTCCGCCGGAGCGGACGCGGGGCGCCGGGCCGAGCTGGGCGGACGGACGGTCGGCGGGTCACCCCGCCGCGCGCTCGGGGACCGTTGAGGCGGCCCGGCGGGTCAGGCCGGGTGCGGACGGCGGCGGACGGAGTGCAGGTAGCGGGTGAGCATGTCCTGCCATCCCTCGGTCATCGCCTGCCGGTAACCCTCTGCGGCGGTGCCGTGCCGGTCGAACTTCCGGTGCTCGACGGTGACCCGGGTCCGTCCCGGGCCGTCAGCCTCGACGATCACCTCGACCTCGCTGGCCTTCGACGGGTCCGGCACGGGAACCCGGTCCGGGCCGATCTGCCAGACGAAGACCAGCCGGCGGGGCGGATCCCAGGTGAGGACCCGGCCCCAGTCGGCCCGGAAGCCGTGCGGACCGATCTCGTAGAGCATGCCGCCGGGGCGGGGCTCGATGCCCAACTCGGTGAGGAAGTCCGGCCCGGACCAGGTGTACTCGGCGACCCACCAACTGGTCAGGTCGGTGAAGGCGGTGAACGCCTCCTCCGGTGAGGCGGGGACGAGAAGAGTGCTGCGAAGGGAGAAACGGTCGACGTCCTGATGGACGGCGTCCGGCTCAGCGATCTCCTGCCCCATAGGCCCGGACCCTACCGGCTGCCGCCTCGACGTGCAGCGACCTTAGTTCGTGGGGCGGCGCGGGATGGCCTCGCGAAATCCGGATAAAAAGCAACAAGAATCGTCGCCCCACGCTGTCCCGTAGGGGATCACCTCCGTCGATCACAAGTACGTAAACCACCGTCCGGAAGGGTCCGTCAGGTGATCGTGGGGCTGCGGCGCTCGATGAGGGTGACGTGCCGCCAGACACCGTGGTGGCGGCCGATGCGCTGGCGCGTGCCGACGGTACGGAAGCCGCAGGAGGCGTGCAGGGCGAGGCTGGCGGTGTTCTCCGGGAACACGCCGGACTGGATGGTCCAGATCCCGGCCTGCTCGGTCGAGGTGATCAGGGCCTGGAGCAGGCCCCGACCGACTCCCCGGCCCCGGGTATCGGGGTGGACGTAGACGGAGTGTTCGACGACCCCGGCGTAGACGCACCGGTCGGACACCGCCGAGCAGGCGGTCCACCCCAGGACGTCGCCGCTCTGGTCGACGGCCACCCAGCGGTGGCCCGGCATGCGGGTGGCGGTGAAGCTCTCCCAGGTCGGTGGTTCGGTCTCGAAGGTCGCGTTTCCGGTGGCGATGCCGAGACGGTATATCTCCAGGACCGCGGGGGCGTGCCCGTCGCCCATCGCCGTGATCGTGATGCCCCCGGCGGCGGTCGTCCAGGTGGCGCTCACGCGACGGTCTCGTCGGCTGTGGCGGGCAGTTGCAGCAGGACGGCGAGTTGGCGGAACGCCTCCGGCCTCACCCGGTACCAGACCCAGGTGCCGCGTCGGTCGGCGTCAACCAGGCCGGCTTCCCGGAGCACCTTCAGGTGGTGGGAGATGGTCGGCCCGGACAGCTCGAACGCGGGGGTCAGATCGCAGACGCAGACCTCGGGCGCCGAGGCGATCATCGACATCAGTCGCAGCCGGACCGGGTCGCCCAGGGCCTTGAACATCGGCGCCACGGTCTCCGCCTCGCCGGCGTCCAGTGGCCGTACGGCGATCGGCGGGCAGCAGGCCACCGCCCGCAGGTCCACCACCGGCAACGCTTGCTTCGGCATGCGCCTAGGTTGACAGATATCGAAACAGGGTGCAACAGTTGGCTTGCTTCGAAAAGCATCTAGGCAAGGGTGGGTGGTGATCCGGCTGCTGCGCCGGCCGTCGCTCCGCCGTGCCGATGCCGAGGGCAACCGCACCACCGCACTGACCCCAGCGCGCGTCCGTCGACCAACCAGGAGGAGAACCATGTCCCGCGTCCAGCTCGCCCTGCGTGTGTCCGACCTCGAAGGCTCCGTCGCCTTCTACTCGAAGCTGTTCGGCACCGGGCCGGCCAAGCGTCGCCCCGGCTACGCCAACTTCGCCATCGAGAATCCACCGCTGAAGCTCGTCCTGCTCGAAGGCGAACCCGACCAGCCGACCGTCATGGACCACCTGGGCGTCGAGGTGTTCAGCACCGACGAGGTCGACGCCGCCACCCGGCGCCTCACCGACGCCGGCCTCGTCACCCTGGAGGAGAACAGCACCGAATGCTGCTATGCCCTCCAGGACAAGGTCTGGGTGCGTGGCCCCGGCAACGAGCCCTGGGAGGTCTACACCGTCAAGGCGGACTCCCCCCAGGCGGAGAAGGCCATCCCGAGCGCCTGCTGCACCCCGGCCGCCGAGCAGGAGCCCGCGGCCAGCGGTGCCGCCGCGAACTGCTGCTGACCGGGTCGCGTGCGCGCCCGTCCCGGTCCCGAGCGGGCGCGCACGCCCGGACGTCGTGAGGGCCGTGCGGCGCTCACGGCAACGGTGCGGCCCTCGCGGGACGTCCGGCGCTCGCGGTGGTGGTGCGGCCGACCCGACTACGCCTTCCGGTCGGAGCAGCAGCCGTCGGTGCAGCCGGCGGGTTGGCCGGTGACGGCGGTGTCGACGGGCAGCGGCGCACAGTCGTCACAGTGCTCGCCGCGCCAGGCTTCCAGGCCCTCCTTCACCGCCACCCCGGCGATGACGAGCGCCGCGACCGGATCGGCCCAGGACCAGCCGAGAACGGCGTTGAGGAGCAGACCGACGAGGAGTACCGCCGACAGATAGGTGCACAGCATGGTCTGCGTGGAGTCGGCCATGACCGTTGCCGAGCCGAGTTCGCGGCCGGTGCGCCGCTTCGCCCGTACGAGCAGTGGCATCACGATCAGCGACGCCACAGCCAGGCCGATGCCGACCGGACTGGCGTCGGCGTCCCCGGCGGTCAGCAGCGAACGTAGGGCATCGAACGTCACCCACGCGGCCAGGGCGAAGAAGGAGACCCCGATCAGCCGCAGCGCCAGTCGCTCCCGGTCCTCGGGTACCCGGGAGCGGAACTGCCAGATCAGTACGGCCGCGCTGGACACCTCGACGAACGAGTCGAGGCCGAAGCCGACCAGCGCCGCCGAGGAGGCCGCCGCGCCGGCGGCCATCGCCACCAGGCCCTCCACCAGGTTGTAGCCCGCTGTGGCGTACGCGAGCCAGAGACTGCGTCGCGACAGTGCCGCCCGGCGCTCCGGGGTCAGCGCGGGGACGCTCATGCGCCGGCCGCCGCCGGGGAGCCGTCCGGCACGCCGTAGACCGGACACAGGGCGACCGCCGCGCCGGTGGCGGCGAGGAGCTGTTCCGCCGAACGCAGCAGATCCAGCAGCTCCGGCCGGGTCAGCGCGTAGAACGACTGGCGACCCTCGACCCGATAGTCGATCAGCCCGCAGTCCCGGAGGCACGCGAGATGCTTCGAGACGGTCGACTGCGCCAACCCCAACTCGTCGGTCAGGTCCACGACCCGCGCCTCACCGGAGGCCAGGCGACGCACGATCGCCAACCGTGCCGGATCCCCGAGGGACCGGAACAACGCCACGGCAGGGGCGAGCCCCGGAGAACAATCAATCGCCATGAGGCGATGATAGCCGGACTGGGTGATGGAATGCCCTGGTCCGCCCTGGTCGCCAGCCACCCCTGGAAGACGCAACGCAATCACCCGTGCGTTTCCCTCACGGACCCACCCTGAACGCAACAGCGCCGACCGGCGTTTCCGCTGGTCGGCGCTGTGGTAGCCCGGCGAAAGGCTATGTGGCCAGGGGCGGGGTCGAACCGCCGACCTTCCGATTTTCAGTCGGACGCTCGTACCAACTGAGCTACCTGGCCGTACCCGGGTGAGTTTACCCTCCCGACGCAGAACGCCGCGCGGTGAGACGCGGCGTCAGCGTTGGCGGTCCTGACGGGACTTGAACCCGCGACCTCCGCCTTGACAGGGCGGCGAGCACTCCAACTGCTCCACAGGACCTAGCTCGTACTGCCTCCGGCCGGGCCGGATCGTGCCCCCAACGGGATTCGAACCCGTGCTACCGCCTTGAAAGGGCGGCGTCCTGGGCCGCTAGACGATGAGGGCGGCCCCGCCATCATTGCACACTCGCAACTTCAAGCGGACTTGCTCCCATCCGGCCCCGCCGGAGGCTTGCAAAGCATACGTGATGAGCCGCCGGGCAACAAAATCGGTATCGCCCTGGCCGTAGCTTCGTCCGAAAGGGCAGGTCAGAGGGGTTCAGCGCAGTCTGGTCACGCCGTACCGGCGCTTGATGTCGGCGATCAGGCCGGAACAGGCGGCCACCGTGGCGGCCCGGTTCCCGCCCCCGTCGTGCAGCAGCACCACCGAGCCGGGGCGGGTCGCGTCCTTCACCCGCGCCATGATCGTCGTGGCCGTCGGCTTCGCCCAGTCCTGCGGATCGACGTTCCAGTGCAGCGGGGTCATGCCGAGATCCCGGGCCACCGCCACCACCTCCGGCGTCCACCGGCCGCCCGGCTGCCGGTAGAAGGGCACCTTCGCCCCGGGCACCGCCGCCCGGATCGCCCGGGTGGTGCGGTCCAGATCGGCGCGGATCTCGGCCCGGGGTCGGCCGCCCAAGCCTACGTCGTGGTGCCAGCTGTGGTTGCAGAGCTGGTGCCCCTCGCGCACGATCCGGGCCACCAGGCCGGGGTGCTTGCGGACCCGGGTACCCACCACGCAGAAGGTGGCGGTGACCCGGTGTCGACGCAACTGCTCCAGCACCTTCGGCGTCCAGACCGGGTCGGGGCCGTCGTCGAAGGTGAGCGCCACTCCCCGGGTGCCGGTGCTCCGGCGCAGCCCCGGTGGCAGCGGGGTGCGGGTCGACTTCGGGCCGGTCTTCGACGGCGACGGCGAGGGCCGCGGTACGCCGGACGGCCTCGGGGACTCCGGCGGGTCGGCGGACGGTGTCGCTCCGGCGGGAGGCGAGGAGACCGGTGCGGTCGGGCCGACGGAGCGGACCTGGGTCGCCTCGCCGCAGCCGGCGAGCAGGAGCATCAGGGCGGCACCGGCCGCAGCCAGGACGCGTGAGGTCATCGTCGTTGCTCCCGAGAGGGGGGTCGGGGTCATGGGCGCCCCGACGTTACGCCCCGCCCGGCGAAGGCGACACCCCGGTCAGTCGGGCGGTGACCGGTCCAACGAGTCCCGTACCGCCAGGGCCAGCGAGACCGCCTCGGCCAGCGACACCGGCCGGACCACTCCCGCCGGGAGGGTGTCGTCCCACCAGCCGGGACCTGCGGCGAGCACCAGCAGGGGCCGGCGGGGCACCGCGAGCACCGCGGTGAGCTGGGTCGGGTCGGCGGTCGCGCGCAGGTGCGACCAGAGCACCACGGCGGCCGGGGCGGTCCGGGTGACCGCGGCCACCAGTGCCGCCACGGGTACCCGCGCGCCGAGCATGCGGCAGCCGACACCCGCCTCGGCGAGCGCGGCGGCCAGCGCCTCCAGGGGCAGGGTGTGCTGCTCGTCGTCGGCACAGGAGAGCAGGATGCGGGGAAGGCCGCCGGTCGGGTTGGCGCGGGCGACCACGGCGAACGCCTCCGTCACGCACCGGGAGAAGAGGTGCTCGACCTCGACCAGCGCGGCGGTCGCGGTGTGCCGCTCACCGATGCCGGCGAGCACCGGGCGCACCAGCCCGTCCCAGGTGGCGACGACGCCGTCGGCGGCGATCGACTCGTCGATCGTCCGGCTGACGGTGACCGAGTCCAGCCGCATGGCGGCGCGGGCCAGCCCACGGGCGGCCGGACCGGCCCGGCCGACCGGGATGGCCGCTCCGCCGCCGTCCCGGACGGCGGAGGTGCTCCGGCGTGCCGGTGGTGTGCCGGCCGGGGACTGCCGGGCCCAGCGGGCGGCCTCGGCCGGGGTGACCCCCTCGGCGGTGAGCCGGCGCATGATCTCCAGCCGGGCCAGGTCGGCCGGGGTGTAGCGGCGGTGGTGGCCGGGGACGTGCTCGCTGGGGCCGAGTCCGTAGCGCTGGTGCCAGGTCCGCAGCGTGGTCACCGCGACCCCGAGCCGCCGCGCCACGGCTCCCGCGCTCAGCGCTTCATCGGCCACCCGACCGCTCCGACGCGTCGTCCGTCGGCGTGCCGGACGGAGGTCCGGCCCCGTCGGGTCCGGGCCCGCTGGGGCGCAGCAGGCGGTTCACCACCCCGCCGAGCCACGGCGCGTACGCGCGGGGGTCGACGTCGAGTTCCGTCTCCAGATGGACCGGGTCGATCCAGCGCACCTCGGCGACCTCGGTTGGGTCCGGCCGGAGCGGGAGGTCGGCCGGCACGTCGGCGCGCAGCACGTGGTCGTACTCGAACTCGACGCGGCCGGTGGTCGGGTCCTCGGCGTAGTAGACGTACACGCCGACCTCGGTCAGCTCGACCGGTCCGGTGCCGAGCTCCTCGCCGAGCCGCTTGTTGGCGGCCTCGACGAGCGACTCGCCCGGGGCAGGATGGCCACAGCAGGCGTTCGCCCAGCGCAGCGGAAACCGGGTCTTGGCGGCGGCCCGCCGTTGCAGCAGCACCCGACCGGACGGGTCGACCAGCAGCACCGAGAAGGCCCGGTGCAACCGCCCCGGTGGCTGGTGCGCCTCCGCCACGGTGGCCGCGCCGTCCGTGGTGCCGTCGTCGTGGACCAGCTCGACCAGGTGTGTCTCACGGGAGGTCACGGGAGGCACCTCCGGTGATACGGCGGGCGGCGAGCTTGCCGGAGATCAGCACCATCGGCACCCCGACGCCCGGTTGGGTGCCTGATCCTACAAAAACCACGTTCGACAGTGTGCGGTGCAGGTTCGAGGGGCGGAACGGCCCGGTCTGGAACAGGCTGTGCGCGGCGGCGAACGGGGTGCCGGCGGCCATGCCCTGGTCGGCCCACTCGGCCGGGGTGACGATCTCGCAGACCTCGACGCCGTCGGCGAAGCCGACGTAGCCCCGTTCCTCCAGGGTCGCCGTCAACTCGTCGGCGTAGCGGCGGGCCAGACCGCCCCGCCAGTCGAAGGGTGCCCGGTCGAGGTTCGGCACCGGGGCGAGCACGTAGTAGGTGTGCCGGCCGGCGGGGGCGACCGAGGGGTCGGTGCGGCTCGGGTTCGTGACCAGCAGGGACGGGTCGGTCATCAGCTCGCCCCGTCGGATCACCTCGTCGAAGGTGCCCTTCCAGGAACGGCCGAAGTGGATGTTGTGGTGGGCGATCCGCCCGTACCCCTGTCTCGACCCGACGTGCAGGACGACGCAGGACGGTGAGTAGGTCAGCCGACGCTGGCGGGCCGGGGGAAGCAGGTCGCGGTACGCCACGGGGAGGTCCGGGTTGAGCACCACCACGTCGGCCGGGATCCGCTCGCCGTCGGTGGTGAGCACACCGGTGGCCCGCCCGTCGGCGGTCTCGACCCGCTCGACGGTGGTGCCGTACCGGATCCGGACGCCGTGCTTCTCGGCGGCCCCGGCCAGGCCCCGGGAGACGGCGTGGATGCCACCGCGCGGGAAGTACACGCCGGCCACCGAGTCGAGGTACGCGATGACCGCGTAGATGGCCAGCGCGTCGTGCGGGGCGAGGCCGGCGTACATCGCCTGGAACGAGAAGATCCGCTGGGTGCGGGGGTCCCGGAAGAACTGGTTGATCTTGGTCTGAAGTCGGCGGAACGCCCCGCTGGCCAGCAGTTTCAGCAGGTTGCCGGTGAGCAGGTCGGTCGGCGCGTCCAGGTTGCGCTCGATGAAGTCGGCCCGTTCCAGCCGCCACAGCTCGCGGGCGTAGTCGACGAAGCGGAGGTATCCGTCGGCCTCCCGGGGGCCGCAGACCCGGGAGATCTCCGCCGCCATCCGGGTGGTGTCGGTGATCACGTCCAGCGTCGAGCCGTCCGGGTAGTACGCCCGGTACGCCGGATCGAGCGGGGTCAGCTCCATCCAGTCGGCCAGCTCCTCGCCCACCGCCCCGAGCGCCTCGGCGATCAGGTCGGGCATGGTGAGCACGGTCGGGCCGGTGTCGAACTCGTACCCGTCGACACCGAGCCGGCCCGCGCGACCACCGGGCACCGGTTCGCGTTCCAGCACGGTGACCTGCCGGCCGCTGCCGGCCAGGTGCAGGGCGCAGGCCAGGCCCCCCAGCCCCGCGCCGACGACCACGACCCGGTCGGTACGTCCGTCAACGGTCCGCATGAGGACCCCCTCCCTCGGGAAAACGACTGCCCATCATGCCCACCGTCGGGCGCTGGCGGTGGCGAGTCCGGTCAGCGCGGACCGCACCGTCTCGTCCAGGTCGGCGACGTCGAGCGCGGCCAGCGCCTCGGACACCCGCTCGGAGATCATCTGCTCGACCCGCCCGACCGCGCCGGTCGCCGCGACCAGCCCGGCCAGCTCGGCGACCCCGTCCTCGTCGAGGTCGGCGCCGGCCCGGTCGAGTCGGGCGCGCTGGACCGGGCCGGCGAGCTGCCGGGCGAGCATGAGCAGCACCGTCGGCTTGCCGCTGCGCAGGTCGTCGCCGGCCGGCTTGCCGGTGAGGGCGGGATCGCCGTAGACGCCGAGCAGGTCGTCACGGAGCTGGAACGCCTCGCCGACCGCCAGCCCGTACCGGGTGTACGCCTCGACCAGCGGTGCGTCCACACCGACGCCGCCGAGGGTGGCCCCGTACAGCAGCGGGCCCTGCACGGTGTAGCTGGCGGTCTTGTAGCGGGCGACCCGCAGCGCCCGGTCGAGCGACCAGCTCGCCGGCTCGTTCTCGCCGAGCACGTCGAGGTACTGCCCGGCGACCGTCTCCACCCGCATCTGGTCGTAGCAGCGCCGGGTCTGCATCAGCCGGGCCGACGGGAGTGCGGCGCGGGAGAGCAGGCGGTCCGCCCAGACCAGGCAGAGGTCGCCGATCAGGACGGCCACCGCCTCGCCGAAGCGGTCGGGGTCGCCCCGGCGTCCGGCCGCCCGGTGCTCGGTGGCCACCGCGCGGTGCGCGGTCGGCAGGCCCCGACGGGTGTCGGATGCGTCCATCACGTCGTCGTGGACCAGGGCGAAGGTGTGCAGCAGTTCCAACGCGGAGAGCGCGGGGAGCACCGGGGGCAGGTCGGCCTCGGTGCCGGCCGCGCCGCGCCAGCCCCAGTAGGCGAACGTCGGACGGATCCGCTTTCCGCCGGCCAGCACGAGGTCACGGGCGGTCGCGGCGAAGGCGCCCATCGCTGCGTCGATTTCGGTGAGTGAGTCGACTTCGGTGGCCAGGAAGGCGGCGAGGGTCTCCTCCACGGCCATGACCAGGTCCTTGGTGTACGCGGCGAGAACCCCGGTGACCGGGTCGTCGCCTCCCGCCGGCCGGATCGTCGCCGTACGGGGCGCGTTACCGGCAACTGCGTCGTTGGCCATGGGGGCGAGCGTACCCTAGGGTTACGGGTTGCGTCGATTGGTGCGTCGATTTCGAGGAGGGGCCGGTGGACACGAACCTCACCGCTGCCTACGACCGGTGCCGTGAGCTGCACAGACGTCACGGCCGCACCTACTATCTCGCCACCCGCCTGCTCCCCGCTTGGAAACGGCGGCATGTGCACGCCCTGTACGGCTTCACCAGGTACGCCGACGAGATCGTCGACCGCACCGAGGAGCTGTCCCCGGCCGAACGCGCCGTCCGGCTCGACGAGTGGTCCGCCCGCTTCCTCGCCGGCCTGCACGGCGAACCGGTGGACGACCCGCTGCTGCCGGCCGTCCTGCACACCATCGCCGTCTTCGACCTGGACCGGGCCGACTTCGCGTCGTTCCTGCGCAGCATGGCGATGGACCTGACCGTCACCTCGTACCGCACCTACGACGACCTGCTCGACTACATGGAGGGATCGGCCGCCGTCATCGGCACGATGATGCTGCCGATCCTCGGCAGCGCCGCGCCGGCCGCCGCCCGGGAGCCGGCCCGCCAACTCGGCCTGGCCTTCCAGCTCACCAACTTCATCCGGGACGTCGCCGAGGATCTCGACCGGGGCCGCACCTACCTGCCCGACGAGGACCTGGCCAAGTTCGACGTCACCCGCGAGGACCTGCTCGCCGCGAAGGCCCGGGGCCGGGGCACCCCGAGGATCCGGGACCTGGTCGAGTACGAGATCAGCCGCGCCCAGGCCCACTACGAGGCCGCCGCGCCCGGGATCGTCCTGCTCAACCCCGGTTCGCAGGCGTGCATGCGGACCGCGTACGCCCTCTACGGCGGGATTCTCGACGAGGTGGCCGCCCAGGACTACGACGTGTTCATCCGGCGGGCGCGCGTACCGCGTCGGCAGCGGGTGGCGGTGGCGACGCGGGCGCTGCTCGCCCCGGCCGGCACCCCGGTCACCGTCCCCGGTCCCCGCACCGTGCCGCCCCGCCGGTAGGGGGCCGTCCGGCTCGGGCGCGGCCGGCTGAGGTGCCTGCAGGGGCACCTTGCAGGTGCATTTTGATGAGCAGGGGTCCCCTGCTACCACCTCAGCCGGCGAGCTGGCCGCCATCTCAGCCCGGGCGGCAGCTGTGCCCCGGTGAGCCGGAAAGGCCGCCTCACAGGCAGGAGCGCAGGGCGTCGACGAGTGCCTCGACCCGGTCGAAACCGGCCAGCCGCGCGGTGGTGTACGCCAGCGTGTAGCCCCGGACCGGGTCGGCCCAGGCGCAACTGCCGCCGATCCCGCCCATGCCCCAGCTGCCGTCCTCCTCGTACCGCATGCCGAGGGTCCACCGGGTTCGGCTCTCCAGGAGCAGGTCCGGGCCGTCGTACTGCACCCGCGTCGCCTCGGCGACCAGGTCGGTGCTGAACAGGCGTACGCCGTCGAGGGTGCCGCCGGCCAGCAGCCCGCCGTAGAGCCGGGCCAGCCCGGTCGCGGTGGCGTGCAGGTTCACCGCCGGGATCTCCGCACCGCGCCAGAGCGGGCTGTTCAGCACCGCCGTGTCGAGGCAACCGGCGGGGTTGGCGAGCGCCCGCTCCCGTAGCGATCCGGGCACACCCAGCGTGGTTACCGGCCAGCCCGCTTCGCCGTAGGACAGGTCGGCGCAGCGCCGCTGGTCGACGGTGTCCAGTCCGAAGCCGAGATCCAGCCGCCAGGGGCCGGCGATCTCCTCGGCGAGGAACCGGCCGACCGCGCGTCCGTCCACCCGGCGGACCAGTTCGCCGACCAGGTGCCCGTACGTCAGCGCGTGCTCGCCCGCGACGGTGCCCGGCTCCCACTCCGGCTCGGCGGCGGCGAGGTCGCCGACGAGTAGCGCCCAGTCGCCCAGCGCGGCGGACGGCCGGGGCACCGGGAAGACCGGCAGGCCGGCGGTGTGGGCGAGCACCTGCCGGACGGTGGCCGGGGTGCGGAACCCCGGCCAGTGCCGGGCCACCGGATCGTCCAGGTCGAGCCGGCCCCGGTCCACCAGCAGCAGTAGGCAGAGGGCGGCCACCGGCTTGCCGACCGAGTACACGTTGACCAGGGTGTCCGGTCGCCACGCGCCTCCGCCGGCACCGTGCGGTCCGTCAGCGGGCGGCGTGCTGCCGGCTCCGGCCGGTCGGGTCGAGCCGCCGGTCAGGTCGAGCACCGGCTGGCCGTCGTACCGCACGGCCAGTGCCGCGCCGGTCTCCCGGCCCGAGTCGAACAGGTCGTGGAAGCAGTCGTGGACCGCCGCGAAGCGTGCGCGCACGGGGGTGCCACCCCGGTTCCGCGTCGCACGGTCTCCCGTCCCGGCCGTCATCGGTCGCCGGTGTCCGGCGCGGGCAGGTCGAGGGCGCCGACGGTCTGCCCGCCGCTGAGTTCCCCGGTCGGCTGGAACCCGAGCCGCAGGTAGAACCGCTCCGGCCCGTCGTCGCCCGGTTCCCAGGTCGTGTAAACCCGCTGCTCACCACGCCGTGCCGCCTCCTCGGCGATCGCCCGGACGGCGAAGCGGCCGTATCCGCGTCCCTGCCGGCCGGCGGCGATGTTCAGCCGCCACAGTCCGGAGCGCAGGTCGCCCGGACTGTCCTCGCGCCAGGGGATCCGGAAGAAGCCCATCAGGAAGCCGACCAGGTCGTCGCCGTCGTAGATCAGCCGGGGCCAGGCGACGTCGGGCCACACGTATGCCTCGGCCAGCGACCGGGCGACCGGCTCGACCAGGTGCTCCTGATCGGGGCGGACGCGCAGGTCGCAGGCCGCCTCGACGTTGCCGGAAGTGATCTTCTCAAGGTGTGGCTCGGGTGCGGGCGGCATGGGGCCGGACCCTACCGGCCCCCGACCACCGGCTCGACCTGAATTCGGTGGTCGACGGCGCTGGCCGCCGTTGTCGGCGTACCCGACTCGTTGGCGCCCGCCGGGAACCCTGGGACATGCTGTCGGCATGACGGAGCCGCAGCAGGTGGACGTGGTCGTGGTCGGGCTCGGCGTCGGCGGCGAGGAGGTGGCCGGGCGACTCGCCGAGGCGGGCCTCGACGTCGTCGGCGTCGAGCGGGGGCTGGTCGGTGGCGAGTGCCCGTACTGGGGCTGCATTCCGAGCAAGATGATGATCCGGGCGGCGAACGCGCTGGCCGAGGCGCGTCGGGTCGACGGGCTGGCCGGGTCGGCCGAGGTCCGGCCGGACTGGGCTCCGGTGGCCCGCCGGATCCGCGAGGAAGCGACCGCGAACTGGGACGACACCGCCGCCGTGGACCGTTTCACCGGCAAGGGCGGGCGCTTCGTCCGGGGGACCGGCCGACTGGCCGGCGCGGGGCGGGTCGCCGTCGACGACCAGGTCTTCCAGGCCCGGTACGGGATCGTCGTGGGGGTGGGTACCCGGCCGTCGGTGCCGCCGGTCGAGGGGTTGGCCGGGACGCCGTACTGGACCAACCGGGCGGCGATCGAGGTGGCCGAGCTGCCGGCTTCGCTGCTGGTGCTCGGCGGCGGCGCGATCGGGCTGGAGCTGGCCCAGGTGTTCGCCCGGTTCGGGGTGCGGGTGACGGTGGTCGAGGCGTCCGACCGGGTGCTCGCCGTCGAGGAGCCGGAGGCGTCCGGGGTGGCCGCCGCCGCCCTGCGCGCCGACGGCGTGGAGATCCACACCGGCGTCCGGGCGAAGCGGGTGGACCACGACGAGGTGGCCGGATTCACCCTGCGGGCCGATGGATGTGCCGGGTTCACCGCCGAGCGGCTGCTCGTGGTCACCGGTCGCCGGGCCCATCTGGACGAGTTGGGGCTGGACACCGTCGGCCTCGACGCCGGGCAGCGGTACCTGCCGGTCGACGACCGGATGCGGGCCGGCGAGGGGATCTGGGCGGTCGGTGACGTCACCGGCGAGGGGGCGTTCACCCACATCGCGATGTACCAGGCGGAGATCGTCGTGCGTGACCTACTCGACCACGTTGCTCGGCAGCGGGGTGGGCCGGACGCCAGCGGCACCGCCAGCGCGACCGGCGGAGCGATCGGTGCGGCCGGAGCGGGCGGGTTCACCCCGGGGCCGGCCGACAGCGTGCCCCGGGCCGACTA
Organism: Micromonospora inyonensis; assembly: GCF_900091415.1. Lineage (NCBI taxonomy): Bacteria > Bacillati > Actinomycetota > Actinomycetes > Micromonosporales > Micromonosporaceae > Micromonospora > Micromonospora inyonensis. Next base: position 1,714,145 of record NZ_FMHU01000001.1, read on the forward strand.
CCGCGCGCTGCCCCGGGTCACCTTCACCGATCCGGAGGTGGGGGCGGTCGGGTTGACCGAACGTCAGGCCCGGGAACGGGGGATCAACGTCCAGGTCGGCTTCGCGCCGCTCTCCTCCTCCACCCGGGGCTGGATCCACCGGGTCGGCGACGAGGGGTTCATCAAGCTCGTCGCGGACGCCGACCGGGGCGTGCTGGTCGGCGCGACGTCGGTCGGCCCGGCCGGTGGCGAGGTGCTGTCCGCGCTGGTGGTGGCGGTGCACGCGGCGGTTCCGGTGGGCCGGCTCCGGCACATGATCTACGCGTACCCGACCTTCCACCGCGCCATCCGGACGGCCCTGGACGACCTCGGCTGACCCTGCCGGGAGGTCAAACGGGACGTCGGCGTGGTGCCGGCTAGCCTTGCGCGGTGCCGAAGAACCCTCTCTCCCTCCGGCGGTTTCCCGGTCCGGTGCGAACGCTCGTGAGCTGCCTCACCGCGGTGGCGTTGGCCGTGACCGGGATCTACCTGGTGGGTCCGTGGTCGAGCGGGTCGCCCGTGCCGACGGGCCGGCCCCGGCCGATCGGGAAACCCGTCGACGTGCCGGGACGCACCGTCACCGTGCTGGGTGCGGGCGACATCCTCGTCCACCCCGAGTTGTGGGACCAGGCCCGGCGGGACGGCCGCGGGCAGTTGGACTTCGCGCCGATGCTGGCACCGGCCCGCTCCGCGGTGGAGAGCGCGGACCTGGCGCTGTGCCACCTGGAGACCCCGGTCGCGCCGCCCGGAGGCCCGTACATCGGCTTTCCGCGGTTCAGCGTGCCCCGGGAGGTGGTGCAGGGCATCAAGAGCGTGGGGTACGACGGCTGCTCGACCGCCTCGAACCACAGCATCGACCAGGGCTATGACGGGGTGAAGCGCACCCTGGACGCGCTGGACGCCGCCGGTCTCGGGCACACCGGCACGTACCGCACCGCCCGTGACGCCACCCGCCCCCGGATCTATCCGGTCGACGGGGTGCGGATCGCCCACCTGAGTTACACCAAGAGTTTCAACGGGCTGCGTCCGGCGGCCGGGCAGGCCTGGATCGCCAACCTGATCGACACCGACAAGATCAAGAAAGACGCCGCGCGGGCCCGCGCGGTCGGCGCGGAGATCGTCGTGGTCAGCCTGCACTGGGGCACCGAGTACGAACACGAGCCCGACGCCGACCAGCAGACCTGGGCCCGTGAGGTGGCGGAACTGCGCAACGTCGACCTCGTCTTCGGTCATCACGCGCACGTCGTCCAGCCGGTCGAGCGGATCGGCGACAAGTGGATCGTCTACGGGATGGGCAACCAGATCGCCCGGCACGCGGAACCGGTCAACGCCAACCGCGACGGAGCCATGGTTCGGGTGACGTTCGGACCGGCCGGGGTGGCGAAACGGTGGAAGGTGAGGGCCGTCGAGGCGCTTCCCACCTTCGTCGATCTGAACCCCGACATCCGCCTGATCGACCTGGAACAGGCGTTGGCCGATCCCGCCCTGTCCCCCGGCCGCCGACGGATCTACGAGGCGGCCGTCGAGCGTATCCAGGGGAATCTGCTGACGAGAGCGGCCGGCGAGGCCGGTCTGGTGGTGCGCGGAACGGGGGGGTGAAGCGCCTCACCTCGCTCGTTCCGAGGCTCCGGGCGGAGCTTGAGCTCGCGCCTCGCTTCTGCGAGTGTTGCTAACATTCGCCGCGTCGTCTGCTGTCCCAGGTCAGTGGTCCACGGCTCAGGTACGGGTGGATGTTCACGGGGGAAGGCGAATGGTCGTGTCAGTAGATCCTGGGCACTTGACGCGTTCGCCCGGCGGCGCCGGACCGGACGACCGGGTGCAACTCCTGCTCTGGCGGCGTCGGGCTCTGGAACAGCAGCTTCCGGCGGCGGCCTTCCCGGCCGGCAGTGGCGCGCCGTCGCTAGTTTATCTGTGGGCTTCGATGTTTGTCGTCGTCGCGGTGGTGCTCGGGTTCGCGCTCAGCGCCCAGCGGGGCGTCCTGCCCGCGGTGATCGACTCGCAGAACGACGTGGTCACCAAGCTGGCCTCCACCATCTCGGTGTCCACCCGCGCGTGGTCGAAGCAACTGGGCCGAACGGTGGCCGATCGGGCAACCGGCACCGACGCCCAACTGCTGGCCCGGGTGGTCGGCGACGGTACCTCGGTCAGCGGTGCCGCAGTGGTGGAGACCGCGTCCGGACGGCCGCTCGCCACCAAGGGCACCGCCGTACCCGCCGGTGTGCTCTCCGCCGAGATCCCACTCGACTCGGCGTTCGGGGTGACCACGCCGGACGGACCCGTGGTGCTGCGCGCGTACCGGCTGGACGAGAGACGGACGCTGGTGGCGGTGCATCCGCTCACCCTGCGAAACCTGCGGTTGAACCCCGACGCGGGACACGGGGTCTACGTGCTCACCCCGGACGGCGGGACGAGCTTGATGCAGGGAGCCAACGCGGTGGGGCAGGAGCACCTGCCCGTCGTCTTCCAGGGGCTGGCCGGGAGCACCTCGCGGCAGAGCCGGGAGGTGGTCATCGAGGAGTGGCCGGACCGGAGGTTGGTCGTGTCGTCCGCGCCCATCGGCGACACCGGTCTGGTGGTGGTCTCCCTGCTGGCCGCAGAGGTCACCGGGGGCGCCTCGCTGCCCACCGGACTGCTGCTGGGGCTCAGCCTGCTGATGTTCGCCGTGCCGAGCTTCCTGCTCATGCGGGTGTCGCTGGTCCGTCCGATCCGGGTTCTGCTCGCGCAGGCCAAGGCGGACGCCTGCGGCGGCCTGACCCCGCACCGCAGGCCGGCACGGATCGCCGAGGCCCAACGGATCGCCCGGGCTCTCGCGCTGACCTCGGGGGACCGGCCGCCCGCCGAGCGGCGGTGGCGGCCCACCGTGTTGCAGGGGTTGACCGCCGCGACGGTGGTCGCGCTGCTCTGGCCAGCCGGGGCCGTGGTGCTGGCTCTCCAGACTCCCGCCCCCACCGTTCCGACGCAGCTCGTCCGGGACCAGGAGAACCGGGCCGAGGAGGCGAGTTTCGCGTTGGGCAGCGCTCTCGACGCCGGACTGGGGACGGTGTCCCGGATCTCCCGGTCGGTCGATCCCGCCGACCGGGAGAGGACCGCCCGGGTGCTACGCCGGGAACTCGCCGAGGGGCATCGACTCCGGGCGCTCTACCTGGTGGACCGGGACGGGAAGGTGCTGGCCTCGGCGGGGCGGGAGCCGTTGCGTACCGCCGAGCCGCTTCCCGGTGAGGTCGGGATCCAGCTCGACGACGCCGTCTCCCGCCTGCCCGTCGTGTTCGCCTACAACCTGCGCTCCGACGGCTTCGCGGTGGTGGGCGAGTTCGACCCGGACCGCCTGGTGGGGCTGGTCCGGCGGGTCGACGGCCGGGTCCGGGTGGTGGACGCCGAACTGCGGACCATCCTCGACTCGGAGGGCTTCCGGGCGTACCAGCCGATCGGGGAGGACCTGGTCGCCGCAGCGGCGGTCGAGGCGCTGCCCGGCACCACCGTCGGCCACTCGACGACCGCCGACGGGGATCCCGCCCTGGTCGCCGCGTCAGGGCTGACCGCACCGGCCACCGTGGCCCACCTGGAGTGGTCGGTGGTCGTGGAGCAGGACATCGCCGCACTGCGCCTGCCGGAGATGGTGGAACGGCGGTGGACGCTGCTCGTCGCGGGTGCGATGGTGGGGATCATCCTGCTCACCCACATGTGGCAGCTCTACATCTACGTTCGGCCGGTACAGCGGCTGGCCTCCTTCGCCGACCGGATGAGCCGGGGCGAAATCGACGTGCCGGTGCCGCCACAGCGCCACGACGACATCGGCGCGGTGGCGATGTGCCTGGAGATCTGCCGGCAGGTCCGGCACACCGGCTCCGCCCGGTTCGGTGGCGCCATCCGGATGCGCGGTTCGGACCTGAACCGTACGGCCGTCCTGCCCCTGGTCCGGCGGCCGGTCGCCGCCCGGAGGGAGAAGGGCTGAGATGTTCTACCTCTACACCGTCTACGCACTCTGCTGCCTGGCGCTGCTCGTGGCCGGTGTCGTCGAGCAGCGCAACCACTACCGCAACCTCGGTCGTATCCCGCACCGGGTACTGGTGAACGGTATCCGGGGCAAGAGTTCGATCACCCGGCTCTGCGCCGGTGCGCTGCGCGGCGGCGGCAAGGTGGTGGTCGCCAAGACGACGGGCACCGCTGCCCGGTTCATCTTCCCGGACGCCAGCGAGGAGCCGGTGCACCGGAAGTTCGGCATCGCCAACGTGGTCGAGCAGATCGGCATCGTCCGCCGGGCCGCCGTCTACCATCCTGACTCGCTGGTCATCGAGTGCATGGCGGTGATGCCCGCGCTTCAGGAGATCAATCAGAGCAAGCTGATCCGGTCGAACATCGGGGTGCTCTGCAACGTCCGGGAGGACCATCTCGCCGAGATGGGGCCGACACTGGACGACGTGGCCCGGTCGCTGAGCCGGTCGATGCCGGTGGGCGGGATCTGCATCACCGCCGAGAAGGACCGGCTGGCGATTCTCGAACAGGAGGCCGCCCGGCGCGACTGCCGGTTGATCGCGGTCGATCCGGAGTCGGTCACCGACCGGGAGATGGCCGGCTTCGGTTGGATCACCTTCAAGGAGAACGTGGCGATCGCGCTGGCCGTGGCCGAGCAGCTCGGCGTCGACCGGCGCAGCGCGCTCGCCGGGATGTGGGCGGCTCCACCGGACCCGGGTGTCCTCTCGGTGGCCCGGGTGCTGTACGAGGGCAAGCGGATCCGCTTCGCGAACATCTTCGCCGCCAACGATCCCGAGTCCACCTTCATGAACATCGAGCAGCTCGAGAAGCAGCGGCTGATCGGGCGTCCGCTGACCATGGTGATCAACTGTCGTCCGGACCGGGTGGAGCGCAACGGCCAGATGGGCGCGCTCTCCGGCCGCGTCAAGCCGCAGCGCATCGTGCTGATCGGCGAGATGACCCGCAGCGCCCGGGTGACCGTGCCCGCCGAACTCCAGGAGCGGGTGGTCGACCTCGGAGGGAAGCTGCCCCCGGAACGGTTGCTGGCCGACGTGATGACCGCCACCGCGGCGGACGCGTCGATCGTCGCCGTGGGCAACATCCACGGTCAGGGCGAGGTGCTGCTGCACGAGCTGGCCGCGCTGCCCAGCTGGAGTCCGCAGGGGCAGGCCGGGTCCGAGTCGATGCTGCGGACGCCGACCGTGCCGGGATTCGACACCGATGCCCAGACCGTGCTGTTGGAAAGGATCCGTCGGTGACCTTCGGAGGAGAGCTCAGCGCGCAACTCGCCACCGCCTGCCTCGGCATCGGGCTGGTCTTCGCGCTGCTCTGCTATCTGACCACCAACCTCTCACCGGGCGGCATGATCACGCCGGGCTGGATCGCGTTGGCGTTGATCGAGGATCCGCTCCAGGCGGGTGTGATCGTGGTGATGACCGTGGTCACGTACGGGCTCACGCTGCTGATGCAACGGATGGTGATCCTCTACGGCAAGCGGCTCTTCGCCGCGATCGTGCTGCTGAGCGTCTTCCTCCAACTGACGCTCTTCCTGATCGTGCAGAAGGACCTGCCCCTCCTCTTCGCACACCAGACCCTGGGCTTCGTCGCGCCGGGGCTGATCGCCTACCAGCTCGTCCGACAGCCACCCAAGGCGACCGTCGTGGCCACCGTGATCGTCACCGCGATCACCTACGGCGTCGCGTTCAGCGGTGTCGTCGCCGGCCTCGTCCCGGTCACCTGACCGGCCAACGGAGGAACAGCCGATGAACTACCGGACCTACTCCCAGACCCAGGCCGCACTGGTCACCCTCGCCGCGTTCGCGCTGCTGACCGGTGCCGGCTTCGTCACCTACCTCGTCGCCCGGCCCTCCACCGACCGGATCGTGCTGTCGCTCGGAGCCGCCGCCGTGCCGCAGAGCATGGTCCGGACGGACACCGGGTACAGCTACCGCCGCTTGAGCGCTCCCGGCCGGACCCAGATCGTCGACGCCTCGGGTCAGGTCCTCGCCACGATGACCGACGGGGCCCGGACGGTGCACCTGCACGGACCGGAGCGCATCTTCGCGGAACCCCGGTTCACCAAGGCCAAGGTGCACACCGACCTGTGGGTACGGCTCGCACCGAAGGAGTGGTACGCCGGCGCGGAGCAGGACGCCTGGTTCACCACCTGGTTCGGCAAGGCCCGCGCGGACCGCTCTCCGGACGTGCTCGGGGTGGCCATGGAGTACACCTACGTCTCGTCGCCGAAGAAGGACGCGCAGGGTCGGCAGTACTCGGGCGACGCAGCCTTCGGGCCCCTTTCCGACAGCGACCCGGACGGTCGGGCGGAGAACTCCGACTTCTACGATTATCTCGGGATCTCATGGACCTTCCCTGACAAGAAGGAGAAGCCGGCTGCTGCGCACATCCGTAGCCTCGACTGCTCGGGATTCCTCCGGATGGTGTACGGCTACCGGCTCGGGTACCCGCTGCGCGGGACGAACGAGGCGGGCCCGGGGTTGCCCCGGCGGGCGTACGCCATGGCCTCGGTCGGCCCCGGGGCCCAACTGATGCCGAACACCGGCAAGCGGGCCCGGGACCTGGACCGGTTGCTCCCCGGGGACCTCCTGTTCTTCAACGCGGGACCGGTGCAGGGGGCGAACATCGAGCACTCCGGCATGTACCTCGGTGTGGACGACCGGGGGCACCACCGGTTCATCTCGAGCCGTACCACCGCGAACGGGCCGACCATGGGTGACCTCGGCGGCGAGTCGACGCTCGACGGCACTGGTTACTGGGCGACCCGGTTCCGCACCGCCCGGCGGATCTGACCGCCACGGGCATTCCGGGAAGCAGGGGCGGGGTTCAGCCCCGCAGCCGCTCCGCGAGTACCTGCGCGACGAGGTCCCGCCCGACCGCGTCCCGTCGCACCGACCAGCTCAGTTCCAGGTGGACGAAGGCGCTGTCCAGCCCGGCGCTCGCCCTGCCCTGCGCGTTCCGGGTGCCCTCCAGTTGCCCGCACTTGCGCGACCAGGCCCGGCAGGTGTTCAGCCCGCTGCGGCTCAGTCCGTTGGCGATCCGTCCGGCCACCTGACTCTGCGGTGCCGACCCGGTCGACACGACGGCGTCGGCACCTTCCAGGTTCCGGTCGGCGAAACCGTGCAGCTGGATCTGGTCCAGTCCGCGCCGGGCGAACTCGACCGCCAGGGTGTGGAAGAGCGAGTCGCCGTTGTGCGCCACGTCGGCGGCACCGCCGGCCGCCTCCCGGTGCGCGCCGGCCACCAGCAGCACGCTGCCCGGCAGCCGGCGGTGCAGGGCGAGCCCGACCTTCTCCGTGTCCAGGTCGAAGCCGGGGTGCGGAACCTGGACCACCTGTCGCGCCTCCGCCGACCGGTCGAGCACGAGCGCCCCCCAGGTCCGCTCGTCGGAGCCGTCGGCCAGGAAGATGGTGAACGGGCGTCCGGTGGCCGGATCGGTGCTGTGCCATGCCCCGAAGCCGAGACCAGCGAAGAGTTCCTCCTGGCGGGCACGGTCGTCGGGGTGGTCGATCAGCAGCCGGGCCGCCCGACGGGCCCGGGACCGCTCGTCCGCGTCCGGATCCCGGTACGGGCCCGTCCGGGACAGGCCGGCGGTCAACTCGTCGACGACCTGCGCCGGGTCGAGGTCCGCGCGGGCTGGCTGCGTCTCCGGCTCGTCCCGACCCCACCCGGTGGCGGTGGCGGCGGCGGTGGCGGCGGTCACTGCCGCGGCGGCGGCGAGGATGACCGTTCGTCTGGTCGAACCGACGACGGAAGCGGATCTTGGCACGCTGTGCAGGCTAACCGAACTGGGCCCGGTCGACGGGGCGGGCGTGACGGCCGGCACCGGCGGTGAAGGCCGCGACACCGGCTGCCGCCTCGGTCAGCGAGTCGAGGCCGTAGGCCAGCTCGACGGCCATGGCTTCCGCCTCCGGGCGGCCGGCTCCGGCCCGCACGGCGGCCCGGTCGTTGCGCAGGCAGCGCTGTGGGGCGCGGGCGATCCCGGCGGCCAGCCGCTCGGCCTCCGCGCGGGCCGTGCCGGGCGCGACCAGCCGGTTCACCAGGCCCATCGCGTACGCCTCGTCGGCCGGGACCGGTCGGCCGGTGAGGATCAGGTCCATCGCCCGGCTCTCGCCGATCAGCCGGGGCAGCCGCACCGTCCCGCCGTCGACCAGCGGCACGCCCCACCGCCGACAGAAGACCCCGAACACCGCGTCGGACTCGGCGATCCGCAGGTCGCACCAGAGCGCCAGCTCCAGTCCGCCGGCCACGGCGTACCCGGAGACCGCGGCGATCACCGGCTTGGTCAGCGACATCCGGGTCGGACCCATCGGGCCGTCCCCCTCGGGCTCCACCCGGTTGCCGCTCGGCGTACCGATGGCCTTGAGGTCGGCACCGGCGCAGAAGCTGCCGCCGGCTCCCCAGAGCACGCCCACGGTGGCGGCCGGGTCGGCGTCGAAGGCGCGGAACGCGTCGGCGAGCGCCCGGGCGGTCGGGCCGTCGACGGCGTTGCGGGCCGCCGGCCGATCCAGGATCACCGTGGTCACCGGTCCGTCACGCTCAACCCGTACGCCCATCGGACCAGGATGCCGGTTCGTGCCGCGCCGCGCCAGACGGCCGGTGCCGCCGTCGTGCGTCGCGACCCGGACGCGGTCGGGTGCGGGGTGCGGCGTCCGGCGGCGTGCCTGTTCAGGTCCGGTCCCGGCGGACCAGGGTGGCACCGAGCGCGGCACCGACCACGCAGGTCACTCCGAGGAACTGCGGCCAGGTCAGCAGCTCACCGAGCAGGACCAGGCCGACCAGCGCACCGATCGCCGGTTCGAGGCTCAGCAGCACCGCGAAGACCCGGGCCGGCATCCGGCGCAGCGCGGACATCTCCGCCGAGTACGGCAGCACCGACGACAGCAGCGCCACGCCGACGCCGAGTAGCAGGATCCACGGGTCGAGCAGCGTGCTGCCGCTGCCCGCGACACCGAACGGCAGCACGGCGAGCGCGCCGACGGCCATGCCCAGGGCCAGCCCCCGGGTGCCGGGCACCCGCTTGCTGACCGCGCCGCCGAACACCACGTAACCCGCCCAGCCGACCGCGGTGCCGACGCAGAAGAGCAGCCCGAGCCCGTCGACCGCCGCCCCGCCCAGTCCACTGATCAGCAGGACGCCGCCACCGGCCAGGACCGCCCAGAGCACGTCGAGCAGCCGGCGGCTGCCGGCCAGCCCCACCAGCAGCGGCCCGGCGAAGCCGATGGTCACCGCCACGCCCAGCGGCACCCGGTGCAGGGCGGCGTAGAAGCTGAGGTTCATCAGCGCGAGCATCAGGCCGAAGCCCACCACCAGACCGCCGGTACGCCAGCCCAGCCGCAGCCCGGGACGGGCGAGCGCGACCAGGATCAGCGCGGCGAAGCCGAGCCGTAGCGTGGTCGTGCCACCGGGGCTGGTGCTGCCGAACAGGTGCTTGGCCGCCGCCGCGCCGAGCTGGGTGGAGAGCATCCCGAGCAGCATCAGCAGCGACGGCGGAACGGCGTCGGGGCGACCGACCGCGTTGACGAGCCGGGCGACGGTGGTGGTGGGAACCGGCTGTGGACGGAGGGCGTGCGCGTACATGCGCACCACCATGCCGTCCGGTCTCGTGGAGGGCGACCGAAATCCCGTCGTTCCGGCTACGATGCTCGACGGCACGACACAGTGAGGTGCCCCGCGCGAGCGGGGAGAATCGGGAAGCCGGTGCGAATCCGGCACGGGCCCGCCGCGGTGACCGGGGAGCCACCGTCCACGCGCACAGCGCAGCCACTGGCCCGGGAAGGGCTGGGAAGGCGGACGGCACGGCGTCGATCCGGGAGTCCGAAGACCGGCCTCGCGTCACGCGCCCGCCCCTGCCCGGGTGGGCCGAGCGCAGCGGGAGCCTGCCATGGACCTGTACGACGTCATCCACCGCCGTCGGGACGTACGCGCCCAGTTCACCGGGGAGCCGGTGCCCGACGACACCCTGCACCGGGTGCTGGCCGCGGCGCATGCCGCACCGAGCGTCGGCTACTCCCAGCCCTGGGACTTCGTCGTGGTGCGGGACGCCGACATCCGACACCGCTTCCACGAGCATGTCCGGACCGAGCGGGACGTCTTCGCCGCCACTTTGGAGGGGGAGGCGGCCGAACGGTTCGCCCGTATCAAGATCGACGGAGTGCGGGAGTCGACCCTGTCGATCGTGGTCACCCACGACCAGTCGCGGGGCGGGCCGGCGGTGCTCGGCCGGCACGCCATCGCCGACACCGGCCTCTACTCGACCTGCCTGGCCATCCAGAACCTCTGGCTCGCCGCCACGTCCGAAGGGCTCGGCGTCGGATGGGTCTCCTTCTACCGGGAACCCTGGCTGGCCGACCTGCTCGGCATTCCCGCCGGCATCCGCCCGGTCGCGTGGCTCTGCCTCGGGCCGGTCACCCACTTCGAGGCCGTACCCGACCTGGCCCGGCACGGCTGGCGGCAGGCGCGTCCGCTCGCCGCCGCCATCCACCACGACCGGTGGACGCCGGACGCCTGACCGGAGGCGCGACGGACCGCCCGGTCAGGCTGGTCGCCGCCGGTCCGGGCCCCGCCGGTCGGGGCGGGGAGTTCGTCCCCGTCGCCCGGTTTGCGAGCTCCCGGACCGGGAAGTCGGTACGGGTGCGAGCACTACTGACGAAGATCGAGCAGGCGACCGGCCTGGACCGGGTCGGCGACCGCCTCCAGCGGGCGGTGCAGGCCACCCTCCGGCCGCGGCGCGTCCGTGACCTGCTGCACGGCGTGTGGCTGGGGCATCCGCTGCACCCGGCGATGGTGCAGGTGCCGGTCGGCGCGTGGATCAGCGCCGCCGTCCTCGACGCGATGCCCGGCCAGCGGCGCGCGGCGACCACGCTGGTGGCGGTCGGTACGGCCAGCGCCGTGCCGGCCGCCGTCGCCGGGCTCAACGACTGGGCGGCCCTGAACCGGGAGCAGCGGCGGGTGGGGCTGGTGCACGCCGCCTCGAACACCATCGGGCTGGCCTGCTACGCCGGCTCGCTGGCCGCCCGCCTCAACGGTCGACACAACCTCGGGCGGACGCTGGCGTACCTCGGGCTCTCCGCGGCGAGCGCCGGGGCGTACCTCGGCGGGCACCTGGCGTACAAGCAGGGGGCGCAGGTCAACCAGAGCGTCTCCGAGGCCAACCTGATCGGTGACGGCTGGCACCCGCTCGCCGACCTGTCCACCCTGCCCGACCGGGAACTGGTCACCCGCGAGATCGACAGCGTGTCGGTGATCCTCTACCGGCACGGCGACGACGTCACCGTCATGTTGGAGCGCTGCCCGCACCAGAGCGGGCCGCTCGGCCAGGGCGAGGTGACGGAGATCGACGGCCACCCGTGCGTCGTCTGTCCGTGGCACGGCAGCACCTTCCAGCTCAACAGCGGAGGCAAGGTCGTGCACGGACCGGCCGCCAACGACCAGCAGGTGCTCGCCACCCGGGTCGTCGACGGCGTTCTCCAGACCCGCCTGCCCTGAGCCGCCCCGGGGTCCCGTGGTGGGGGCTGGACGGACGCGCCCGTCGACCGTCAGCCCCGGCGGTGCCGACCGCTGCCGAGGACGCGACTGACCGTCGACGACGCCGGCCGGCGGCGCAGACCGAACACCGCCCCGATCTGCGCGCCGACGATGCTGGCCACGGCCAGCACGGCGGAGACCGCCAGCGGTCGGTTGACCCGGTCCTCCTGACCCGGCCGGGCCGCCCCGACGGTCATCGGCGGTGCCTCCTCCTGGGGCCAGTCGGTGGTCGTCGGCGGCGTGACCTGCTGCGGAGTCTGGTCGGGCACCTGCTGCGGGGTCTCGGGCACCTGGTCGGGGGCGGGCGCCGCCGGCGGCGGGGCCGGACGCGGGGACGGCCTGTTGACCAGCCGGCCGGTGGCGTGCGGCCGGGCACCGGCGTCGGCGGCCTGGTCGGGTAGCCTCAGCAGCTGCCCCGGGTGGATCCGGTCCGGGTCGCCGAGCTTGTTCAGCTTGACCAGCACCCGATAGCTCTGGAAGTCCTCCAGGTAGCGCTCGGCGACCTCGCCCAGATAGTCGCCCTTGGCCACCCGGTACACCTGGGTCCGGTCGGACGGCGGTCGTTCCATCGTGCCGGTCACCGGAGTGGCCACACCCCGGGCCACCGGGGCGACGGTGGTCGGCACCGACGCCGTGGCCGGTCCGGCCGCCGTCACCGGGGCCGACAGGGCGTACGTGGTGCCGTACGTGGCGGTCGCCGCGGTCGCCGCCGGGCTGGCCGCGATGATCAGGGCGACCGAGCCGACCAGCGCCGCTGCCGCGCGCTGCTGGCTGCGTATGCCGGGCAGCTTCGGCGCGGGCCGGCGCAGCACGTGCGCGACCAGCTCCACCAGGACGGAGAAGGCGAAGGTCGCCCACCCGAACCAGCCGAGCACCGCCAGCGCCCGGAGGAAGAGCTGCCCGTCGTCCCGGCTGGTCAACGCCGTGCCGATGACCTCCGGTGTGGGCACCTCCGAGGGCAGCGGGTTGCCGGCGAGGGCGACGAGGGCGACGGGACCCCCGACCAGTACCGCGCCGAGCACGACGAGTGCGCCGAAGCCGGTCAGGACCTGGCCGGTCCGCCGGGCGGAACGGGATACGGCCATGGGCTGCCTTCCTCTCTACGGTCCGGTGATGGCGCGTGCGGTGGCCTCGCCGGAGACGGTCACGGAGTCGGTCAGGTCGAACAAGCCGAGCAGGTACCTGTCGTAGGTGATGGTGAGCCGGACGGTGATGCGCTTCTCGCCGTCGACGACCGGGAAGCTGACCGTGTGGTCGGTGACGCCGGCGGCGGTCAGGTAGCTCCGGACCGCGGCGGTGGCGGCGGCCTCGTCGATCTCCTTCCTGCCGCCGTTGATCGCCTGTGCCCGGTCGATGGCCTGCCCACCGGTCCGGGCCGCCTCGGCGGCGAGGTTGTCGGCCCGGTGCATGGTGCGTAGCTGCCCGGCGCCGTCGAAGGCGAGCCCGATGACCATGAGGACGCCGGTCATGCTCACCGCCAGGAACAGGCTCACCCGGCCCTCGTCCCTGCGAGGGCCCCGGCCACCGCCGGACCACGACCACCGTCGACCATTCGCCGCGGGTGCCGGGAGCCGCTGCCCGTTCACGCCCGGCTCCGGTAGCTGTCCAGGGGTGAGGTGAAACGCGCCGACACCAGCCGACCGGCCGGCATTCCGGGCAGGCTCGACAGGTGGATGTCGGCGAACGAGACCGTGCAGCTGACCTGCACCGAGACGGCGGCCGGTTGCCCCGGCGCGGCCGCGTACGCCGCCGCGAAGGAGGTGGGCGCGCCGTCCACCGAGCCGGTGAAGGTGAACGACGGTGGGCCGACGCAGTTGAGTCCCTGCCAGTCGAGCTGTTTCCGGGCCGCCGCGACGGCCGCGTCCTGCCCCGTGCCGGCGTCCCGGGAGATCGACGCGGCGCGGGCCGCGTCGTGCGCGGCGGCCTGGATGGCCTCCGCTCCCACGGCGGTACGCCCGGCCACCCCGGCCAGCACCATCAGCGCCACGAAGGCCGGGGCGAGGACGGCCACCTCCACCGAGACCGATCCGCGCTCCCGTCCGCTGCGAAGGCGGCCGAGGAGGCGGCGACCGGCCGACGGCCGGCTCACCGGGCCGGCTCCGTCCACCGTTCCACGGTGCCGTGGGCGGTCTGCGACACCGTCAGGTGCACTCCGGGCACCACGGAGATCGACGTCCCGGTCACCGTGCAGGTGACCTCGGTGGCGGTGGTGGCGCAGGTCAGCTTCGGGTCGGCCAGCCAGTCCCCGGCGGCGGCGAGGAAGGCGGTGGCCCGCTCCACACCCGCCCCGGACGGGGCCTGGTGGACGCGTTGCGCGTTCACCCCGCTCTGCGCGGCGTGCATCGCGGTGCTCCGGGCCAGGAACCAGGCGGCGACCTGGATCGACCCGAAGAGGAGCAGCAGCACCGCCGGCATGACCACGGCCAGCTCGACCGGGCTGGCCCCCCGGTCGGCTCCGTCGGACATGACCCGTCGCCGGGCGGCAGCGGCTACCCGGCGAGCGGTCACGTGGAGTCGTCGACGCACGTCCGTCAGGGCTGCGAGGGGCCCGGGATGGCGTTCATCCAGGCGCTGGCCTTGCTGGCGACGAGGGCGGTGACGGCCGCCGCAGCGGCCACCAGGCCAAAGATGATCACCGCCGTGGGGACCGGGCTGTCCCCGCGCTCGCCGTCGCGGCGCAGCTCGGCCAGGCGTGTGCTGACGGCGACGTGCAGGTAGGTGAGGAAGGCCATGACGCTCTCCTTGTCGTCGGGGTGGATCAGAGCCGGGCGATGAACGGGTAGGCGACGAAGCCGAGCAGCACGAACACCAGCAGCGAGCCGGGGATGTCGAGCCGACTGGTGATGCCCTCGGCGTGGGCCAGGTTGTCGGTGCGGATCTGGTCGCGCAGGGCGTCGGCGCGGCTGCGCAGGGTCTCGTGCACCTGCGCGCCCTCACTGCCCGACGAGCGCATGATCGCGCCGACGTCCCCCAGCTCCGGGATGCCGATCTTGTCGGCGAGATCGCGCAGTTCGTCCCAGGGGGAGTGCATCTGCATCTGGGCGATCCGCAGCGCCTCGCGGATCCGGTCGAAGACCCACCCGTCGCAGACCTCCGCCGCCCGTTCCAGGGACTGCACCGGCCCGTGCGCGGCGGAGAGTTGCAGGGCGACCAGGTCCAGGTAGGTGCAGACCGCCTGGCGGAACTCCGCCCGCGCCTTCTCCGCCTTCTCCAGCACCGCCCGGTGGGCGAGCAGCGCGGCGAGGAACGCCATCCCCAGGCTGCCCAGCACCGGTACGACGAACGGCAGCCGCAGCCCGAACCCCGACAGCCCGATGGTCAGCATCGTCGGCGTGGCGAGCCCGATCAGCGCGGAGAGGAGCACCGAGAGGGCGTACTGCTCGGGGGGCTGGCCGATCAGCGCGAGCTGCCGGTGCGGGGGGCGCAGCCAGCGGGCCGTCCCGGTCAGCCACTCCAGGTTCCGGTCGGCGGACGCGGTCACCGCCCGGGCGGCGGTCGGCGGCTGGTGCAGCCGGCGCAACGCCGGACCCAGCGCCGGGGTGGCCGGCAGCATCTCCCGGACCACCAGGAACACCCCGAGCCCGACCGCCGCGCCGCCCACGGCGGCGAGGGTGAGCTGCCAGTTGAGGATCATGCGAGCGCGTCCTCCGGGTCGGGGGCGGGCAGGAAGCGCGCCGGACGCGGAGGCTGGCTCATCGCGCGCACCCAGGCCAGCAGGGCGACGAAGAGGCCACCGAGCACCGCCATCACCACCTGCCCGGTCGGGGTGCCGTACGGGCGGATGTAGTCGGTGTTCAACAGCCCGTACGCGAGGGTGGCGAGGGTCATCCCGGTGAGGAAGCGGACCGCGAACCGGGGCTGGGTGCGTTTCGCCTCGATCTCCCGGCGGGTCGCCACCTCGGCAGCCGCCGCCCCGGCGATGGCCCCGAGCACGTCGCCGAGGCGCTCGCCCCGGTCGGTGAGGTGCAGGATCAGCGCCGCCACCACCTGGTCGGCGACCGGGTCGCCGATGTCGTCGGCGAAGGCGAGCAGGGCGGGACGGGCCAGC
The DNA here is from genome assembly GCF_900091415.1 of Micromonospora inyonensis. Classification (NCBI taxonomy): domain Bacteria; kingdom Bacillati; phylum Actinomycetota; class Actinomycetes; order Micromonosporales; family Micromonosporaceae; genus Micromonospora; species Micromonospora inyonensis. The sequence continues at coordinate 1,729,727 of NZ_FMHU01000001.1, forward strand.
CAACCGGCCTGGAGCCGGGCCGCGAGCAGGCGTACCTCCTCCTCGATCTCCGGCGGCGCGGTGGCGATGGTGCCGACGATGGCCTGCTGGAGCCCCTGGCCGGTGGCGGAGATGTCCTTGAGCCGGCGGGTCCACTCGCCCACCGCCTCGATGCGGGCGATGGCCCGCTGTTCGGCCCCGCCGACCGAGAAGAGCCACGGCGTACCGGGCACCGCGACGGCGACCAGCAGCCCGACCACCGGCAGCCCGGTGAGCAGGAACGCCAGCGCACCGGCCACCGCCGCCCCCACCAGCAGGGCCTGGTGGCGCTGCTGTTCCCGACGGCTGGTGCCGGAGCCGAGCCAGAGCCGGCGCAGCCCCGTCCCGCCGCCCGGTCCGGGCCCCGGCGGGCGGGTGGTGCCGACCAGGGCGACCACCGCCAGCACCAGCCCGGCCACGCAGGCCGCCCCGGAGACCATGGCGATCAGCTCGACGTCGGCGATCACGGGTTCGCTCCCGTCCACGTCCGGTGCCCGACCGGTCCGGCCACCGGGATCACCGCCGACCCAGCCGGGTCTGTAGGGGCCGCCGCCACGCACCGGTGCCCGCCTCGATGTACGGGCTGAGCAACCGGGCGTCGTAACCGACCCGGAGGAGCTGCTGACGGACCCGCTCGGGCAGGTGCTTCGGCACCGCCCGGCCGTCCGGTCCGGGGCCGAAGACCTCGGTGGTGGTGATCCGGCTACCCTCGCCGGCCCCGATCACCTCCTCCACGTGCGAGACGAAGCGGTGCTTGCGGCCCCCGATCGCGGTCTCGTCGTCGACGTTGACGTAGACGATCAGGTCCAGCGCGTTGCCGGCCATGCGGCGAGCCTGGTCGACGGTCATCTCCCGCCCGTGCGAGAGCGCCAGCTCGATGATCCGTTCGGTCACCCCGGCGGGCGTCCGGGCGTGGATGGTGCACATCGACCCCCGGCTGGTGGTCATCGCCTGGAGCATCGGCACGATCTCCCGGGACCGCACCTCGCCGACGACGATCCGTAGCACGCCCATCCGCAGCGAGACCGGGATCAGATCGGCGATGGTCACCTCACCGGCGGGTCGGCCGTCCAGGCCGCGCTCGCCGTGCCCCTCCCGGGCCTCGAAGCTCATCACCGCCCGGTGCCGGAGCTGACGGCGGGCCGGCAGCAGCTCCCGGCTCTCCTCCAGCAGCACGAAGGGCTCGTCCGGCGGGATCTCGTCCATCAGCGCCCGGACCACGGTGGTCTTACCCGCCCCGGCCAGCCCGGCGACCATGATGTTCAGCCCGGCGCGCATGGCCGCGCGGAGGAAGTCCCGGAGCAGGACGTCGACCATCTCGTCCAGGTCGGCCCGGAACCCGGCGATGTCGTCCAGGCTCACGTCGAGCGTGTTGTGCTTCCGGATCACCGCGTACGGGCGGCTGCTGACCAGGTAGACGGCGGCGAGCCGGCTCCCGTCGGGCAGTTGCAGGTCCAGGGTCGGCTTGGCGGTGGAGAGCGACCGCTCGGTCGCGCCGGCCCGCCGGGCGGCGGCCTGGAGGATCTCCACCAGTTCCTCGTCGCTGTCGGCGATCGGGTCGGCCCAGTCCACCCCGCCGCCGTGCCGGGTGATCCGCACCTGGTCGCAGCCGAGGATGTGCACCTCCTCGATCGTCTGGTCGACCAGCAGGGTCTGGAGCCGGCCGAGCCCGACCAGTTCGGCGGTCACCTGGTGGAGCAGGTGCCGTTCCTCGTCGGCCGGCATCGGCGTGCCGGCCCGGCGCACCGCGTCGGCGTACTCGGCGACCACGTCGACGGCGATCCGGGCCCGCTCGACGTCCTCCTCGTCGACGGTGAAGTCCCGGCCGCGCTGCCAGACGGTGAGCCGCTCGCTCAGCTCCCGGCGCAGCTCCCGGACGACGGTGAAGTCGACCCGGGGGCGCGACGGCGGGGTCGGTCCGGGCGGCGGCGCGAGGGCCACCCCGGCACCGGCGGCGTGGTGCCGGCCGTTCGGCGCGGCCGGGTGTCCGTTCGACGTGGGCGGGTGCGGGTGCCCGTTCGGCGTGGCCGGGTGGCGGTGTCCGTTCGCGGGGGCCAGCGGCGGGGTGACCGAGGTGGCCGACCGGGGGTCGTGCTGGACCGGTTCAAACCGCATGCGGGACCTCCTGGCCGGTGGGCCAGCCCAGGCGGGCCCGCCGCCGGTCCAGCAGCGCGCCGACCGGCACCTCCAGCGCGCCGGCCGCGCGCATCAGCGACCGTCCGGCCCGGACCGTTCCGCCGAGGCTGAGCACCTCGGCGGTACGCGGGTCGTCCGGCAGCCGGGCGATCACCGGCAGCCCGAGCGCCTTGCTGATCTCACTGGTGCCGTGGCCGTCGCCGACCACCAGCAGGCGCAGCGAGCCGGGGGCCACCCGGTGCTCGGTGAAGTCCCGCCCGATGGTCCGGACCAGCGACCGGGTCGCGGAGATGCCGGGCAGGGTGGCCCGGGTCACCACCAGGACCACCGCGGCGGCGCGCAGCACCGGCCAGGGCGGGCCGACGGCGGCCAACCGGCCGCAGTCGACCAGCACGTCGTACGGGGGCACGCCGTTCTCCAGCGTGCCGAAGAAATCCGCGAAGCGCTGCCAGAGCGGGGCGACGCTACCGGCCTGGACGGGGTCGACCACGCCGGGCAGGAGCAGGCGTTCCCGCTTCGGCGCGTCCAGGTCGACCAGCTGCGACCAGAACATCGTCTCCAGGTTGCCGTCGCGCAGTTCCGCGACGGCCAGTTCGCCGAGGCCCCGGGGGCCGTCGAGCACCCCGCCGAGGTAGCCGGCTAGCACCGAGCCGCCGGCCGGGTCGCACTCGGCCAGCACCAGCCGGCGGTGCCAGCTCAGCGTGCAGGCCAGCGCCGAGGCGGTCACCCCGGGCGAGCCCTTCGCCGAGACCAGCGCGATGATCGCCATGCTCAGACCGACCCGGTCAGCACGAGCGCGATCCGTCGTTCGGCATTGAGCGCCACCACCGCCGGCACGTCCCGGACGGACACCGCCAGGTAGACCACGACGGTGCCGGTCTCCGGGGTGTCGCTGTCGATGACGGTCGCGGTGAACCGGGTGGCCGAGGTGGGCGTCCGGCCGTCGCTGCTCTTCACCGGGGTGCTGACCAGCAGCACCCGGTCGCCGGGGCGGAGGGCGCGGGCGGGCACCTCGCTCGGCTTGAGGCCGAGCGCGAGCTGCTGCTGGTCGGGGCCGAGCAGCGGCTTGTCGGTGAGCTGGGCCTGGGTGACCAGGGTGCCCGGGGTGAGGGTGACCGCAGCCCGCTTGCCGATCACGTCGTCGATGTCGCCGGCCGGCACCGGCTTGAGGCCCTGGCCGCCGGCCACCTGGACGGACATCAGGTCGTCCGCGCTGAGCACCGTGCCCACCCCGACCGGGCGGGCGACGGCGAGGTACGTGCCGGTGGCGCGGACCGAGGTGACCGCGAAGGCCGCGCCGAGGCCGCCCAGCGCGATCAGGAGCACCGCCAGGCCGAGCAGGCCGGGCCGCATCCGTCGTTGCCGGACCACCCTGGGCGGGGCGACCGGGGCGTCCACCGGTCCCGGGCCCTTGTGCGTCACCAGACTCACTCGGTCACCACCTGAAGTTCGTTGATCTGGATCTGTACGCCGTTGCTGGCCCGGGTGACCGGGATGGTGCCGCTCTGCCCACCGCCGGACCACCGGACGGTCCAGTGGGTGGTGGCGTTGATCCGGTACGTGCCGGCCTTCTGGTAACCCGTGTCGTAACCGCAGTCGGGGGAGGGCTGTCCGGCGAACGGACCGGAGGTCGAGTAGGGGGTGCCCGGACCGTCGCAGGTGACCGTCTCGCCGTTGCCCAGGTTCCAGACGACCTCGGTCACCCGGGCCGTGATGCTCACCGTCACGCCGCGCTCCGAGGCGGAGGCGGTCAACTGGCCGAAGTAGTCCGGGCCGGGGCTGGCCCACAGCCAGACCGGAAGCCCGACCAGGCCGGGACCCTGGCTCTTGCGCGGGGCCACCGAGATGCGCGGCCGGAGCAGGTCGATCGAGGCGAGCGCCCGGAACGCCAGCTCCTCCGGGTCCGGCGGTGCGCCGAAACCGGGCGGCGGGGCATCCAGGAAGACGGTCTCCTGCGAGCCCAGGTCACCGCCGTTGCAGGTGCGGACGTACGCCTGCTTGCCCTCGGGGGTGTCCGCCGGCTGGGGCTCGGCGAGCTTGTAGTAGCAGCCGTCGCTGTTGTCGAACCAGCCGAGGACGTCGTCGTAGCAGGGAATCGTCCTGCCGTTCCACTGGCACTTGGCCGGGCCGCCGCCACCGTCGTCCCCGCCGTCACCCCCTCCGCCGTCGCCCCCACCGCCGCCCGGGATGCCCGGCTCGTCGTCCCAGACGCTGCAGTCGCTCTGCCCCACCGGGCACTCGGCCCCCGGGTCGGCGACGGCGGGCGCGGGCGCGGTGGTCGTCAGCGCCAGTCCGGTGAGGGCGGCGAGCAGGGCGGCGACCAGCCGGTGCGGTGCCCCGGACAGGCGGGACCGGGCCGGTGCGGGGCCTGCCCCGCAGGTGCCCCGGGGTGCGGTGGCCTCCCGGGTCAGCACGGCTGGTCCTCGTGGGCGACCCCGGCGCTGATCAGCCAGCGTCCGTCCGGGTAGCGGGTCGCGGTGGCGGTGGCGAGGTGGCGTCCCGCCCCGGTGCCGGGGACGACCTTGCGGGTCTTCGCGTAGACCAGCTTGTAGTCGGTCGCGTCGAGACAGTCCTGGATCTCCACGGCGGCCGGGACGGTGTCCAGGCTCACCACGGTGACGGTCGGGTCGGAAACGAGCTTTCCGGTACGCATGGCACCGTGCTCCTTCGCCTCACGAATTGCCAGCCGCACCCTGGTCAGAAGTGGATCTGCCAGGTATTTGGCCAGGTCGGGATGATGTGGATCACTGCGTGCACTGGCCGCCCGGGAAGCGTTCAGGTAGCCGGCGTACGCCGCCAGGGCCGCCTTTCCGGCCGCCGCCTCCTCCGCTTTCCGGGCTTCCGGATCAACGGGGTCGCGTTCCGCGGTGGCCCGGCCGGGCCGTTCGGGGCCCGCCCCGCAGGCGGTGCCGGTGCCGAGTAGCGCGAGCGCGACGAGGCAGGCCGTCCAGCGCCGGGGATGCCGTGCTCGCAACGCCACCCTCCTCGATGCGGAGCCCGTCCGGCCGGTTTCCGGGTATGCGGCAGCGCGTCCGGATGCCCCGGTCCGGATCATTCGATCCTTGATCTGTATTTGCTGTTGCGGATATATGTCGATTTCCTGCCGGGCCTTTGCCCGGTCGTCAGCCGGCGTGCCCCGTCGACTGTTGCGTCCCACCCAAGGGGCGAGCATAGGCTGACGACAGCCGATGCAACAGAGGCAATTCGTGTGAGTACTCTCCGTGACGAGGGGTGGTGGGATGCCGCAGCGGTGCCGCCGTCGCCGGGCCGCGCGTTCCCGGCACCGGCCCCTCCCGTCACGCGGAGACCGGTCGCCGGACCGCGCCACCACGAATTCCGGTACGCGACAACGCATCCATTCGCCGGGGCGCCCGCCGGACGCCCTTGTGGCAGGTGGTGCCGGTCGGCGGGCCGGCTCGGCCGTCCGGTGGTGTGCCGGGTGACGAAGCTCATCGGAGGTGCCGTTCCGGCGATGATGAAACTACTTTGCGTATTCGCGGTTCCGGTTGCCCCGGCCCGCGGCTGGAGATCGACATGACCCTGACCCGGCCGTCGACCGCCCACCGGGCCACCCGGCCCGGGGTGCGCCTCGCCACCGTCCTCGCCCTTACCCCGCCGCTGCGGCTGGCCGCGCTGCGGCACGCCGTACCGTCGGGGGTGCCGCCCCGGAGCGGCTGCGTCGCCTGCGCCGCGCCGATCAGCCTGGACCGGCCGGTGCCGGCGCTCACCCCGGTGGCCCGGTGCCCGCGCTGCCGGGCCCGGGTCGGGCCGCCGCCCGGCAGCGTCGAGCTGGCCGTGCTCGCCGCGCTGGCGCTGCTCGTGACGCTGGACCTGCCCCCGTTCGCCCTGCTCGCGGCCGGCTGGTGGCTGGGTTGGGCGGTGCCGTCGGCTCTGGTGGACGCAGCGGTGCACCGGTTGCCCGACCGGCTCACCTACCCGGCCGCCGCCGGCACCTGGCTGCTGCTCGGAGCCGCCGCGTTGGCCGGCGCGGGGCCGGGCCCCTGGGTCCGGGCCACCCTCTCCGGCCTGGCGCTGGCCGCCGGCTTCGCCACCACCACGCTGCTGCTCGGCCGGCGCGGCTTCGGCCTGGGGGACGCCAAGCTGGCACTCGGCACGGGCGCGCTGCTCGGTTGGTACGGCTGGACCGCGCCGGTGCTCGGGTTGATGCTGACCTTTCTGCTCTCCGCTCTGGTCGGCGGGATCCTGCTGGCCGCCCGGCGGGTCCGCTGGACCAGCCACCTCCCGTTCGGGCCGTTCCTGATTCTCGGCACCGCCCTCGCCCTGGGGCTGCTCGGCTGAGCCGACAGGGCCGCTCCGTCTACCGGGCCCCGGTGGGGGTGCGGGTCTCCGTCGGCGGGCCGGTGCGGCGGCGGTCCAGCAGGTGGGCGAGCGGACCGGTCAGCATCACCAGCAGCGCCGCGCCGACCAGCCCGCCGAGCAGCACCCCGCCGACCACGTCGTGCGGGTAATGCACCCCGACGAAGGTGCGGGAGAACGCGGCCAGCAGGGCCAGCGGGACGGCCAGCAGCCCCAGCCGGGGCCTGAGGAGGAGGATGGTCGCGGCCAGCGCCCCGGCGATCGTGGAGTGGTTGCTCGGGAAGGACCAGTCTCCTGCCGGTGGGCAGTGCCCGGCCACGATGGTCAGGTCGGTCAGGGCCCGGCAGGGTCGTTCCTGGTCGACGAGGGTCTTGATCCATTCGCTGAGGCCGTAGGCGAGAACCACCGGCGCCGGGGCGACCAGCGCCGCCGCGCGGTCGCGGGACGTCCCGCCGAACCGCCGCCCGGCTGCCAGCAGGAACAGCAGGCCCAACAGGACGACCGAGCCCTCGGTGAAGTGCGCGGCGAACCACTGCACCGGTTCCGGCGTGCGGTCGGCGAACTCGACGATGTCCCGGTACCACTCCGTGCTGAACCGGGGCACGTCCCCCGGGGTGTCGACCAACTGTGACGTCATCAACTGCTCATACCTCCTCCAGTCCCCTCGGACGGTAGAAATGGGCGGAGTCCGGCACAGTGTGCGAAGGTGGGAACCCATCCCTGACTTCCGTCTCAGCTTCCCCTGCCCCTTGCGGGGCCGCCGTGGGGCGGGAAAATGGTGCCGCTCGTCCGGGTCGAGGTCGAACCGTCACTGATGCCTGAAGCTCGTGTCTCAGCTTGACCCTGGCAGCCGCGTACTTCGGGAGTCGTGGATTGTTGCCGTAAGAGCACGAGTACCAGATTCTTTGCCTCCCGCAGCTGCCGGCTCGGACGGCTATGTGATGTCGCGAGGGGAAGGAGACGGCAGGCCGTGGATGTGCTGCATGATCGTTGTGCCGGGTTGGACATCAGCAAGCGGGACGTGAAGGCGTGCCTGCGGACCCCGGGAACACGGCGTAACCAGCGGCGAAGCGAGGTACGTACGTTCGCCACGACCACCAACGACCTGCTAGCGCTGCGGGACTGGCTGGTCGCCGAGCAGGTCAGCCTGGTCGTCATGGAAGACATCCCAGGAGCTTGAATGTCAAGCAGCAGCCTCGTTGAGGTGATGCGACCAGGCGGTTGCCTCGTCGTACGGGGTGCCGGTTTTGAGGCATCCGTGCAGGATGCCGACGAGTCGGTTGGCGAGCTGGCGCAGCGCGGCGTTGTAGCTGGCGCCGCGGGCGCGTTGCCGGTCGTAGTAGGCGCGGGCGCCCGGGGAGGCCTTCAACGCGGAGAACGCCTGGGTCATCAGCGCGTCGATGAGCCGGTCGTTGTGCACGAACCGGGCCGCGACGGTCCTCTTCTTCCCGGACGCGCGGGTGATCGGGCTGGTCGCGGCGTAGTTCTTGCGGGCCTTCGCCGAGACGTAGCGGGCGTGGTCGTCACCGAACTCAGCGAGCACCCGGGCACCGAGAACCGTGCCCAGTCCGGGCTGGGACAGGATGATCTCAGCGTCCGGGTGCCGGCCAAAATGGGCCTCCACCTGCCCCTGCAGGACCTTGACCTGCTCGTTGAGGGTGGACAGCAGCGCGATCAGCGCGCGGACCGAGGCCGCGTAGGCGGCGGTGACCACGGCGGGCTGGCCGAGGTGCTCGGCGCGCAGCGTGGTCTGGATCGCGGCCGCCTTGGCCGGAATGTCACGCCGGCGGGCCCGTTTGAGGGCCGCGCTGATCTGCGCCAGGCTCAACCGGGCGGCGCTGGCCGGGTCCGGCGCCTTCGCCAGGAGTTCCAGGGTGTCGGCGGCGTCGAGGTCCTCGAACGCGGCGAGGGCGGCCGGGAAGTACTCCCGCAGCGCATGCCGCAGCCGCTGGCCGGCGCGGGTACGTTCCCAGATCAGCGTCTTGTGCATCCGCGAGACGACCTTGACCGCCTCCGCATCAGCGCTGTCACCGGCCATCGGGCGCAGTTGGTGCGAGTCGGTACGCACCATGTCCGCCAGCATGTGCGCGTCCGCCGCGTCGCTCTTGGCCCCGGACACCGCCAGGCGCTCCCGGTAACGGGCCGCCTGCAACGGATTCACCGGATACACCGTGTATCCGGCGGCGACCAGCGCTTGTACCCACGGACCCCGATCGGTTTCGATACCGATCCTCACCCGCCCGGACACGTCCTCGGCATCGATGTCGTCACCGAGCGCCTGACCGATCATCGCGTGCAGCCTCGTCATGCCCGCCATGCCTTCCGGCAGTCGGGCCTTGGCCAGCCGGCGACCGGACGCGTCCATCACCTCGACGTCGTGGTGGTCCTCCGCCCAGTCATCTCCCACGAACAGCAACACGTCTCCCACCTTCCGAGCCGATCACCTTCGGTAGCCAGGAGGAGAACCATCAGCGACCTAATGAAGCAGTGCTCACGCCGCGACCGGGCGGGCACGACATCCCATCAGCGATCAACTCTCCACACCGACCGACAGCGGCACGCTCTTTCATCAGGACTCCACGTCCAGGCACCACGAGTGCTCGCCTGCCGGCGGCTACCTACCCACCAGGAGTTTGCCGGATGGCTCACTCCCAGAACTCATTAGGCACCGGCGACTACTGGCGGGCCCCGTACTACCTGCTCGAAGACGCCCTGAACGTGGAGTTGGTCAACGCTCGGCAGGTCAAGGCGATGCCCGGACGCAAGACCGATGTGGCCGATGCGGTGTGGCTGGCACAACTGGCCGAGTGCGGGTTGCTACGGGCCAGCTTCGTGCCGCCCGAGCCGATCCGCCAGCTTCGCGATCTGACGCGGTACCGCACGGTACTGACCGAAGAGCGTACCCGGGAGGCCCAGCGGCTGGAGAAGGAGTTGGAGGACGCCGGGATCAAGCTGTCCAGCTTCGCCACCGACATCCTCGGTATCTCCGGGCGCGCCATGTTGGAAGCGCTCATCCGTGGAGAGCGCGACGCGCAGGTATTGGCGGAGATGGCGCGAGGCCGGATGCGGTCCAAGATTCCTGACCTGGCCCAGGCGATGATCGGCCGCTTCGGTGATCACCACGCGTTCCTGTGCCGGATGCATCTGGACCGCATCGATGCCATCAGCCGGGACATCGCCACGTTGAGCACCCGGATCGAGCGGGTGATGGCACCCTTTCGTGACCAGCTGACCCGGTTGGATGGCATTCCCGGGATCAGCCTCCGGGTCGCTGAGGTGATCATCGCGGAGACCGGTGGGGACATGTCCCGGTTCCCCACCGCCGGGCATCTGGCCTCCTGGGCCGGGGTGTCGCCCGGTAACCACGAATCCGGCGGCAAACGCAAGTCCGGCAAGACCACCAAAGGCAACCGGTGGCTGCGCGACGCCCTCGGCACCGCCGCGATGGCCGCGGCCCGTTCCAAGAACACCTACCTCGGCGCCCAGTACACCCGCCTCGTACGCCGACTCGGCAGCAAACCCAAGGCCCTGGTCGCCTTGGAACACTCCATCCTGACCTCCGTATGGCACATGCTCACCGACGGAACCGGCTACCAGGACCTCGGCGCCGACCACTTCCTACGCCGCGACCCCGAACGCGAACGCCGCCGCGCGATCGCCGCACTGAACAAGCTCGGCTACACCGTCACCCTCAACCCGATCGAACCCACCACGAAAGCCGCGTGAACAGGTAAGACGATCAGTCACGGTCGTTATTTTCGTACCAGCCACCGCACAGACGGAGGTGCTGGAATGGGTGACAAGACCGCCGACGGGCCGCACCTCCCGGCGCCCGCCGGAGCCGCCGACGCCCCCGGCCCGCCGATCGGCGCACCGAACCCGGTCAGGCGTACGGGCTGGTCGCGTAGGCGGCTCGCAGGGCGGCGAGCCCAGTGTCCTTCGGGATCAGCGTGCCCCAGCCCGAGTTGAAATAGTTCGTCCGCGCGATCCGGGGACCGCCCTCCCGGTTGAGGCGCCGGATCGCGTCCGGCACGGTGGCGATCCACGTCGCCTGGTCGGGGAACTCCGCCTGCCGGACGCCCCACTCGGCGATCAGCACCGGCCGGGAGAGCGCCACCGGCCCCAGGTCGGCGACCGCCCAGTCCTTCGTCCGGCGGAACCGGGCCAGCGCGGTGTGCGCCGGATCGGTGGCGTAGACGTTCCACTGGAGGAAGTCCAGCCGGGCCATCAGCGACTCCGGGTGGGTCCGTCGGAATCCGGACCGGTCGAAGCCGCCGACGCCGACCGAGAAGGTGGTGCCGGCGGGGAGCGACCGCGCGCGGAACCAGTCGACGACGTAGGACGTCGCGGCCACCGCGCGGGCGTCCGACTCGGCCCAGCTGTACGCCGTACCGGCCTCGGTGGTGCCGAACTCGTGGTCGGTGTCCAGCTCCGAGGCGACCTGGACGTTCACCGGGAAACCCATGGTCCGGTACTGGGACAGTGCCCGGGCGAGGAGCCCGTCGCAGTGCCCGGCGAGCACCTGGCTGTACCCGTACGCCCTCGGCCAGGTCGTGCCGGGGCGCTGCTGGATCGTCATCGACGGGGCCGGGACGGTGTAGGTCACCCCGTCGACCGTGAACGTCTGCGTACCTGTGTTGGCGTTGCCGTAGTGCTTCAGCTCCAGCACCATGTTGACCCGCACGCCGGCACGGCCGAGGGTGAGCAACCAGTCCTTCTGCCAGCCGGGAAAGACGTGCCCGTCGGCGAGGCTGCGGTACTGGGTCAGCGACCGGAAACGTCCGCCGACCAGGTCGGCCGTCGGGTCGGCGTTGCCGCCCAGGTAGTAGCCGCCCAGCACGGTGGCGACCCGGTAGTCCGCGGTGGTGGTCGCCGCCTGGCCGGCGGCGTCGCGGACCCGCACGGTGATCCGGGGCATCAGGCCACCGCCCGGAACACGACGACCGCGCCGGTGTCCGACACCCGGGTCCAGGAGCGTCCCGAGTCGTCGTGCACCGTCACGGTGAGGGGATCGACGACGATCGGGACGATCACCGGGGTGCTGTGGTTGCCCCGGGCGTCGGTGACGGTGATCGTGACGGTCAGTGGTTGGGTGTCGGTGTCGGCGTACGCGACGGTCAGGAGCATCTGGTCCCCCGGCGCGTACGTCGCCGCGTCCAGCGACGCGGTCACGGTCGGCACGGCCATGGCGGGTCCTCTTTTCCGGCTCGAACCCTTTTCCGATCCAACGGCGGACGTCGCTTTCCGGAATCGACTGTCGTCAGTCGTGTTCCTGGTTGCGCCGGATGCCCTGGAGAGGGATTATCCGGACGTTTGCCAGGTGGCGGCGGCGCGGCGCAGCCGGTCGTTGATCGCCCGGCCGACGCCGGTGTCGGGCACCCGCTCGGCGACGATCTCGGTCACCCCGGTCGCGTCGAGCCGGTGCAGGGCGTCGAAGAGCCGGGCCGCTGCCCCGGTCAGGTCACCGTCGGGAGAGAGCACCTCCACCGCCCCGTACGCCCCCTCGGGAGCCTCGCGCAGGGCGAGGTACCCGCGCGTGCCGTCATCGGGTCGGGCCGGGACCGGTGCGGTGACCACCCGCAGCGGGGTCCGGGGGGCGTAGTGCGCGGCCAGGGTGCCGGGCGCGACCGGCTGGCCGGAGCTGCCCGGCCGTACGCTGACCGGGCCGACCGCCTCGACCAGCGCCTCCACCGGCAGCGAGCCGAGCCGCAGCACGACCGGCTGGCCATCGCGCGCGTCCACGATCGTGGACTCGATGCCGCACCGGGTCGGCCCACCGTCGACGATCAGGTCGACCGCGTCACCCAGCCCGGCCACCACGTGCTCGGCCCGGGTGGGACTGAGCATGCCGAACCGGTTCGCGCTCGGCGCGGCCACCGGCACCCCGGCCTGCCGGATCAGCTCCCGGGCGACCGCATGGTCCGGCACCCGGACGGCCATCGTGTCCAGCCCGGAGGTGACGATCGGCGGGACGGTCGGCGGGCGGTCCACGATCAGGGTCAGCGGCCCCGGCCAGAACCGCTCGGCCAGTGCGGCCACGGTGGGCGGCAGCGCGCCGACCAGCGCGGTCAGATCGGCGACGTCGGCGAGGTGGGTGATCAGCGGATCGAAGCTGGGCCGCGCCTTCGCCTCGAAGATCCGGGCCGCCGCGCGTGCGTCGAGCGCGTTCGCGCCCAGGCCGTACACGGTCTCGGTGGGGAAGGCGACCAGCCCGCCGGACCGCAGGACGGCGGCGGCCTCGGCCACCCCGATGGCCGCCGGCAGCACCGGCGCGGACTTCGCGCTCATGCCCCGACGCTAACGTCCCGGGTTCGCCGGGGCGCACGGGGGCGGTCGCGTGGGCGACGGCCGCCCTACCCGGAGATGGGCTCACGTGTCAGCCGACGGCGGCTTCCGGGAACTACAGGTGCTTGCGCATCCGGATGGAGGTGGTCTCGAAGCCCATCTGCTCGTACAGCCGCCGGGCGGCGAGGTTGAACCCGAAGACGCTCAGGCCGATGGAGACGACTCCCCGTTCCCGGCACCACTCCTCGGCGGCCCCGATGATCGCCCGGCCGTGTCCCCGCCGGCGTACGTCCGGGCGCACCTCGAAGTCGTACACGAAGGCGTGCGGGCCGTCCGACTTCGGCTCGACGTGCAGCCACAACATGCCGACGTCGGCATCGCCGTCGTAGGCGGTCCAGACCTGGTGGCCCGGTGTGTCCAGGCCGTCGGGCAGCAGCCGCTCGTGGTCCCGGCGTGACTTCCAGGAGCGCTGGCACCGCACCGGGAAACTCGGCGAGGACGTGGACGTGCTGCGCGCGTGCCTGTTCTTCGAGGCGCGGGCGTACCGGCACGGCGGGGGCTTCGGGCGTTTCGAACGCCAGGACTTCGTCCTCGCCCTGGTGGCGCGCATCCGGGCGTTGTCCGGTGGACACGTGCCGGTCAGGGGAACGGTCGCCTGACTCCGCGACGTCCGTCTCGTCAAGGGTCGATGGCGAGGTTCCGGGGTTCTCCCGCCCCAGGCTGGCCCGGCATCCGCTCGGACGGTCGGGACGACGCCGAACCCGGCGGCGGGTGACCCCCCGACACACCGGGGTCTTTGGTCCCGGACCGGATGCCCTGCGCCCCTACCCGGTGCGGCCCGGGCCGGACGAGGCTGGTGGTGGAAGCGGAGGCCGTTGGCACCACTGGTCCGGAGGTACAGATCATGATCGACACCACAGGGGTCGACCCGTGGCGCGGCTTCACCGGCGAGGTGTGGCGGGAGACCGTCGACGTCGCCGACTTCGTCCGGGCCAACCACGAGCCGTACCGCGGGGACGGCGGATTCCTCACCGGGCCGACCGCTCGCACGCTGGACGTCTGGGGCGTGCTGGAGAAGCTGTTCGTCGAGGAACGCCACCGTGGCATCCTCGATGTCGACGCCTCCACCCCGTCGACGATCACGGCGCACGCGCCCGGGTACATCGACCGGGAGAAGGAGCTGATCGTCGGCTTGCAGACCGACGCGCCGCTGCGCCGGGCGATCATGCCGGCCGGCGGGCTGCGGATGGTGGAGGCCGCACTCAAGGCGTACGGGTACCAGCCCGATCCGAGGGTCCACGAGATCTTCACCAGCCACCGCAAGACGCACAACGACGCGGTCTTCGACGCGTACCCGACCGACGTACTGGCTGCGCGGCGCTCGCACGTCATCACCGGGTTGCCGGACGCGTACGGGCGGGGACGCATCATCGGCGACTACCGCCGGGTGGCGTTGTACGGCGTCGACCGGCTGATCGCCGAACGGAAGGCCCTGCGGGCGGCTCTGGACGACCGGCCGTCGACCGATGAGGTCATCCGGGACCGGGAGGAACTGGCCGAGCAGATCCGCGCGCTGGGTGAGCTGAAGGAGATGGCCGCCAGCTACGGATACGACATCTCCGAGCCGGCCGGGACCGGCCGGGAGGCGATCCAATGGCTGTACTTCGCCTACCTGGCGGCGACGAAGGAGCAGAACGGCGCGGCGATGTCGCTCGGGCGGACGGCGAACTTCGTCGACGTCTACCTGCGGCGGGACCTGGCTGAGGGACGGCTGACCGAGACGGGTGCCCAGGAACTGGTCGACGACTTCGTGATCAAGCTGCGGATCATCCGGTTCCTCCGTACCCCCGAGTACGACCAGCTCTTCTCCGGCGACCCGACCTGGGTGACCGAGGCCCTCGGCGGGATGGGCACCGACGGCCGGCCGCTGGTGACGCGGACCAGCTTCCGCTACCTCCAGACCCTCTACAACCTCGGCCCGGCGCCGGAACCGAACCTGACCGTGCTCTGGTCGCCGCAGCTGCCGGAGGGGTTCAAGCGGTTCTGCGCCCAGGTGTCGATGGACACGAGTGCCATCCAGTACGAGAACGACGACCTGATCCGCCCGGCATACGACGACGACACCGCGATCGCCTGCTGTGTCTCCACGATGCGGGTGGGGCGGGACATGCAGTTCTTCGGTGCTCGGGCCAACCTCGCCAAGGCGTTGCTCTACGCGATCAACGGGGGCCGGGACGAGATCACCGGCGAGCAGGTCGCCCCGGCCACCCCGCCGGTCCAGGGCGAGACCCTGGCGTACGACGAGGTGCTCGCCGCGTACGACCGGACGCTGGACTGGCTCGCCGAGACGTACGTGGACGCGCTGAACGTGATCCACCACCAGCACGACCGGTACGCCTACGAGCGGCTGGAGATGGCGTTGCACGACCACCCGGTGCGCCGGTTCATGGCGACCGGCATCGCCGGCCTCTCCGTCGCCGTGGACAGCCTCGCCGCGATCCGGTACGGCACGGTGAAGGTGCTGCGGGACGAGACCGGGCTGGCCGTCGACTACGTCGTCGACGGCGAGCCCTCGACGTACGGCAACAACGACGACCGGGCCGACTCCATCGCGGTGTGGCTGACGGAGGCGTTCGTCGAGAAGCTGCGCCGGCAGCGCACGTACCGGGTTCGCCCGTGACTTCGTCGTCCGGTGGCTGGACTTCCGGCACGACGCAGGTCGTGGCCTGACCGGTCCTCCGTGCCGGCCCGGTCGCGACCCGACAGTGGGAACAGGAGTACGCCCTGCGCCCACTGCCGAGAGCCGTGGCGACTGCGGCGAGGGCACCGGCGAGCAGCCGGCGAAGGGACGATCCGGTACGGGCACCCGCGACGCCCTCAAGCGGCCCGGCGGCGCGCTGGACCGGTAGGACGTACTGATTCGGTCGGGGCGGCCGACGCCTCTGGTTCCAGTCGGTCCGCTACCGGTCGCCCCGCACCGGTACGTCGAAGGGCCGGCCGCGTAACGGCGGCTGCCGAGGCCAGGTCGAGGCAACACCATCTCGACCAACCGGGGGATGTGGTCGCCGACCAGCTGAGCGCCGACCACAATCGGTCGTCGCCCGGAAGCCGTTAACGGATTCCGGGCGACGACCTGTTATTCATGCTCGCGTTTATTCGACGGTTAGGCGGATCCGTCGGCGCCGGGCCGAGAGGAACGCCACGATGCCTATGATCAGCAGAATCACGCCTGCGACGACGATGGTGACCACGTTCGCGCCGGTTATCGGCAGACCAGGGCCATCGTCGCCCGCCCCACCACCGTCGCCGGTGCCGTCATCCGACCCACCGCCCGCGACCGGGGCCCCCGGCTGGCCGACGGTGTACGCCCGTTCCACGGTGTCGGCGGTGACCGGCGACTTCGCCTGGAAGTAGTCGACCAGCACGGTGAGGTCGTTGTCGCCGGTGGTGAACGAGTCGCTGCCGTCGCCGAAGGCGGTGAAGTTGTCACCGCCGGAGGCCAGGAACGAGTTCACGGTCACCCGGTAGGTGCCGTTCGGGTCGATGACCTTGCCGTCAAGGAAGATTCGGTCGGCGATGACGTGCTTCCCGGCGGGTCCGTTCGGGTCGTAAACGTAGCTGAAGCCCTTCGAGACACCCAGGTGGAGGAAGGGCCGCGATGCGCCCGCGGGTTGCCACTGCTGCTCCAGCGCTGCCTTGATCTCTTTGCCGGTGTACGACCTCGTGACGAGGTCGTTGGCGAAGGGCTGGACCGCGGCGGCGTCGGCGAACGTCACACTGCCGTCCGGACGCTTGATGAGGTCGGCGCGTAGGCCGCCCGGGTTCATGAAGGCGATCTGCGCCCCACCCCGGTTGTCGGCCTTCGTCGCCTCCAACTGGGCGTCCGCGATGAAGTTCCCGAGGACCGACTCGGTGCCGCGGTCCTCCGCACCGTCCGCAGCGACGGCACGCTTGATGTCGGCAGTGATCTCGCCGATCTTGACCTTGCCCTTGATGTCGGCCTCGGCCTTGGCGTCGGCGACGAGCTTCGCGACGGCAGGGTCCTCCGGGTACCCCTTGATCGGCAGGACGGCGCCCTCGGCGGCGGTCACCTTGCCGCCGGCGATGGTGAGCTTGACCTGGTCCAACGCGTCCCCGTACCGACCGGTCTGCATGACCAGCCGCTTGTGTCCCAGGTTCGGGACGTCGTAGGCGCAGTTGTACGCGACATGGGTGTGCGCGGAGATGATCACGTTGATGTTGGCGCTGGCACCTCTCACGATCTTGCCGAACGGGGTGGCCGGATTCGCCACACCGGTGCAGGCGGTGGTGTCGGTGCCGCTGGTTTCGGAGCCTTCGTGCACGAGCAGCACGACGGCGTCGACCTTGTCGTCCGCCTTCAGCTTCGCCGCGACGCGGTTCGCCTCCGTGGTCGGGTCCTTGAACTGCAGTCCCCGGATACCGGCGGGTGAGACCAGCGACGGCGTCTCGACGGTGACCGCCCCGACGACGCCGATCCGGACGTCGCCGACCGTCAGCACGGTCGACTCCTCCAGGCGGCCTGGAGCAGGCTCGCTGCCCCGGTAGACATTCGCCGCGAGATACGGGAAGCCGCCGCGCGGAATGACCCGGTCGTTGAGGTCGTCGAAGCCCCGGTCGAATTCGTGGTTGCCTACCGACGATGCGTCGAGCCCGATCATGTTGAGGAAGTCGAGCGTGGGCTCGTCCTTCTGCACGAGCGAGATGAACGGGGAGGCACCGATGTTGTCCCCGGCCGAGAGGACCACCGTCTTGTCGTTGGCCGCCGTCAGTTGCTTGATCATGCCAGCCATCTGCGCGGCGCCGCCAACTCCTGGGGAGGGTGCCTCAAGACGGCCGTGGAAGTCGTTGAAGCCGAGGATCTGCACCTCGGTCGCGGCAGCCTGCACGGGGCTGGGAGCGACGCCCAGCACGACCAGTGTCGTGGCGACCGTGGCCACGACAGTGCGGACAAGTTTGGAACGCAACTGATACTCCTAACCATGGGTACGCCGACACGGCGTACACGCACGAGAGTGCTGATCCTCGCGCTCCCGATGAACAACTCGGTGTGAACGCTGAGTAAAACGATTCGCGATGACAGCGCGACCGGACCCTTCTCGCCGACGCGTGAGCGGGATGGCTCGTCGTGGAATGCCGCGCTGGTCAGTGGAGAGCCGCCCACCATGTCGCCGGCTGGGACGCCGTTGACCAGACCGGCGCTACCGGTGGGGGACGATCGCGCCATGAAAATCGTCGATGGCGAGGAGGTTCCCGCGCACCGCTTGCACGGGGTGGCCGTCGTCGAGCGTCAACGCCACGGGGGCCATCGGCTGCCATGCCACACCGGAGTCCACCTGCCCACCGCGGGATACTGGCACGAACAACAGCGCCGCGACGATGACCGCCGCGACGATCGGTTTCGTCAACCGTCCTGATCGATACCGCTTGCTTCAACACATCACCTTCCCGGGTCTTCCGATGTGGTCTTCATGACTGGATGCGACGGCGGGTGCGTGGGCGATCGACGGCGACGAGGTTCGCGCCCGCCCGTTACCGGAACGTGTGAGTGCTTACTGTGACGGCTCGTCGGTTGCCGTCAGCGCGACGTATGCCGGCTTGATCACTTCGTCGATGATCTTCAGCCGCTCGTCGAACGGGATGAAGGCGCTCTTCATCGCGTTGATGGTGAACCACTGGAGTTCCTTCCAGCCGTAGCCGAAGGCGTCCACCAGCAGCGCCATCTCCCGCGACATCGAGGTGCCGCTCATCAGTCGGTTGTCGGTGTTGACCGTGACCCGGAAGCGCAGGTCCCGCAGGAGCCCGATCGGGTGGTCGGCGATCGACGCGGCCGCCCCGGTCTGCACGTTCGAGGAGGGGCAGAGTTCCAGCGGGATGCGCTTGTCGCGGACGTACGCGGCCAGCCGGCCCAGCACCGGCGGGTTCCCGGGCGTGATGTCGTCGACGATCCGGACGCCGTGCCCCAGCCGGTCCGCGCCGCACCACTGGATCGCCTGCCAGATCGACGGCAGGCCGAACGCCTCGCCGGCGTGGATGGTGAAGTGGAAGTTCTCCCGCTGGAGGTACTCGAAGGCGTCCAGGTGCCGGGTGGGCGGGAAGCCCGCCTCCGCGCCGGCGATGTCGAAGCCGACCACCCCGGTGTCCCGGTGCCGGACGGCCAGCTCGGCGATCTCCTGCGACCGGGCGGCGTGCCGCATCGCGGTGAGCAGCGTGCCGACTCGGATCGGGTTGCCCGCCTCGGCGGCCAGGGCGCTGCCCTCCCGGAACCCGGCGACCACCGCGTCGACCACCTCGTCCAGGGTCAGGTTCTGCTCCAGGTGCTGCTCGGGTGCGAACCGCACCTCGGCGTAGACCACCCCGTCGGCGGCCAGGTCGAGCGCGCACTCGCGGGCCACCCGACGCAGCGCGGGCCCGGTCTGCATGACCGCCACGGTGTGCGCGAAGGTCTCCAGGTAACGTTCCAACGACCCCGAGTCGGCCGCTGCCACGAACCAGCGCCCCAACGCGGCTGGATCCGTCTCTGGTAGGACGTGACCGACCTCCGCCGCCAACTCCACGACCGTCTCCGGCCGCAACCCGCCGTCGAGGTGGTCGTGCAGCAGGACCTTCGGGGCATGGACGATCGTGTCGTAGCTGGGCACCGGGTCTCCCATCGGCGAGCAAGAAGGGTCTTCCATGGGCGAGCAGATTTCTCTTCGATTCGGTCGGGCGGCGCGGGACGGCACACGAGCCGTCTCCGGCCACCCGTCGAGCGGCACCACAATCGGATCAATCCCGGAAGATGCGAACAATGATCGCCGGGTACGAGAAGAGTCGGCGCGTGGACGGAGTGTTCGTGCGAAGCGACAGGTCAGCCGGGGACGGGTTGATGGACTCGGAGCGCGAGGTACAGGTCGACCCGGTCGTCGAACCTGCCCAGGTCCCTGCCGGTGAGCTCCTCGATCCGTTTCATGCGGTAACGCAGGGTGTTGACGTGCAGATGCAGCTGTCGCGCACACTGGCTCCACGATCCACCGGACTCGAGGAAGACGCTCAGCGTGCCCACGAGGTTGGCCCGGTATCGTCGGTCGTACTCGAGGACTGGCCCCAGCACGCGTTCGTGGAACGAGTTGCGTGTCGCCGTGGGGACACCGGCGATGAGAAGGGCATGCGTCGTGATCTCGCCGGCGCAGCGTACGCCGGTTGGTCCCGTGCCGGCGACGGCGACGGCGTGCAGTGCCTCTTGGACGGCACCGGTCAGTGCCGCGCTACCGGTTGCCACGTTGCTCACCCCGACGGCCAGATGTCCCCGGCCGATGCCGGGCCGGAGCGTCTCGACGCCGCGGCGCAGCCGCGCGACCACTTCGTCGGCCCGCGGGTCGGTCCCGACGGGACCGTCGCCGTCAAGCCGGAGTATTGCCAGGGCCGTGTCGGTCGCCGGGGCGGTGGCGGTGGTCAGGCCGGTGACGGCGGCGAAACCTGTCGTGCTCACGAGGTCGGCGAGGAGCGTGACCACGAGGTCGGCCGGGGTGAGCAGCCCGGTGAGCCGGGCCGCGACGGCGAGGAACGCCGAGCCGGGCTCCAGCCCGCCGGCCCGTAGGCGGCTCGGTAGGTCGGCCGCGTCCGCGGCCAGCGCACGTTCGATCTGGTCGGCGAGCCGTCGCTCGACGCGCGCCGCCTCGTCGACGTGGACGCGCTCGAGCGCCGCGAGCCCGACGAGTTCGGCGGTCACGTCGGGCGGCACCGGCTCGTCCGATCGTCCGGTGCAGGCGAGGGCCCAGGAGGCCAGGCGGTGTTCGGGACGGCCCCGCACTGTGTGCAGCGAGTAAGTCACGTCGTCGATCCGGACTTCCGTCGGCACCCTGCTGCTGCCGAGGAACGTGGCAGCGAAGCGGTTGGCCAGGGACTGGTCGAGGGGGTCGGTTCCGCACATCAGGCGTCCGGCGGGAGAGACGAGCCAGCACCGCGCCCCGAGATCGGCGGCGACGGAGGACAGTAGGTCCGCAAGTCGTGCACCGCTGGCCATCGCGGCGACGAGACCGCGTTGCCGGCCCAGAACCGTTGCCAGCCCGGTTGCCCGCTGCGCCCAGAACGACGTGGCGACGACGTCGCTGATCTCGCGGAAGGAGACTTCCACGGGGACCTCGAACAGCGGCATCTCGTATTGCTGGCACGCGATGAGTAGATCCTCCGGCACGCATCCGAAGGCTGCGGCACCGGCGCCGATAGCGGTTGCTCCCATCGCGGCGCAGGCCCCGACGAAGGCTGCGGAGTCCGCCGGCGACCGCCGCCACATGAGTCCGGTCAGGACGAGCTCGCCGCCCGACATGTAGCGCTTGGGGTCGAGTAGATCGGTCACGAAGACCCGGGTGACCGGTTCGTCGAGCTGCGCGTGGCCGGTCAGCAGCCGCAGGTGCAGTCCGGGCCGATGGAGGATCTCGCGCAGTGACGTCGGAGCGTTTACCCGCACCCTGCATTCTCCTTCCTCGTGTGCCGCTGGTCGGTGGCTACGCGGCGATCCGGTAACTCCGCCTCATCACGGTCCGGGCGAACCGGGCGCCCGACAGGCAGGTGCCGGCGAGCGAGCGGTGCAACCGGGGGACGGCGACCTCGGGCGTGGGCGTCCGGGGTGTCGAAGGCGCAGCCGCTGCGACGTGTCTCCCGACGGGCGAACACACAGCCGAGCTCCCGAGCCAGGACCCGGAAGGCGACCATCGACGCCGGCTCGCGAACGAGAAGCGCTGCCAACGGGTGGCGTCGTCGCTTACACGCCGCGACACCGTGAAGCCGGACACCCTCCCCACGCGCACCTCCTGTCACCTCGACGCGACCTGCTCGTACTGACCACGGTCAGCTGGCCGGTCGCGTTCACGTCGAGTAGGTGCCAAACTTGGCTCTCGCGAGGCCGAATCCACGATCTTGCGGACAGGATCTCCGATCGGATCAAGCAGCGAGCCGCGGCGTCGTCGGCACCGGGCGTGGGATGCCACTCCGGTCGGGCCAGCCGAAGTGGCATCGCGGGTGGGCGGTCGAGGTCGCCGTTACCGGAGCCGGGCGGCCGGAGCCCGGC
Organism: Micromonospora inyonensis; assembly: GCF_900091415.1. NCBI lineage: Bacteria > Bacillati > Actinomycetota > Actinomycetes > Micromonosporales > Micromonosporaceae > Micromonospora > Micromonospora inyonensis. Next base: position 1,751,550 of record NZ_FMHU01000001.1, read on the forward strand.
GGACGCGGGCCACCCCGACGACCGTCCCACTACGCCCGGTCGCTCCCGTCGGTGGTCGACCCTACGTGGCGTATGCGCGCCCAGACACGGTCGCGGGTCAGGGGCAGCGCGGTCAGTCGCACCCCGGTCGCGTCACGTACGGCGTTGCCGAGCGCGGCCGCGACGGGGTTGAACGGGCTTTCGCTCATGGACTTGGCGGCGTGTGGACCGAGGGGATCGGCCGTGTCGGCGAAGAGGACCTCGGTGCGGGGCGCGTCGGCGAACGTCGGGATCCGGTAGTCCCGGACCACGCTGGTGGTGACCCTGCCGTTGCTGTCGATCAGCAGGTTCTCGGTCAGCGTGGTGCCGACGGCCTGTGCCACGCCACCCTCCACCTGACCGCGGCACTGCACCGGGTTCAGCACCGATCCGGCGTCGGCGGCGTGGACGCTCCGGAGAATCCGGATCTCGCCGGTGACGACGTCGACCGCGACGCGGAACCACTGCACGTTGAACGCGACCGACCGCTCCGCGCCGTCGGCATGTCCGCTGGCCTCCACGCCGTCGCCCACCCTGTCCGCAGCCTCCTGGAGGGCACGCAGCGAGATCTCCCGGTCGCCGGCCCGGACCGCGCCGAGGACCAGTTCGCACTCGTCGGGCCCGACGTCGAGGCAGGTGGCGGCGAGGGTCAGCAGGCGCTGCCGTAACCGGGTCGCCGCGCGGAACACGGCGAGCCCGCCGACGACGGTGCCGGTCGATGCGAACGCACCGGTGTCGTGTTCCACCAGATCCGTGTCGGACTGCCGGATGTCGATGTGGTCCAGCTCCGTTGCGAGGACGTCGGCGGCGATCTGCCGATGAACCGTCGTCGATCCGTTCCCGAACTCCGCGATGCCGGTGTCCAGCTGGAATCGACCATTCGTGGTCAGTCTGATCGCGGCGCGGCCGTGGTGACCACCGGGCGGCCCGGTGGCGATCATGCCGATGGCGAGACCTTCTCCGATGCGCCACCCGGACGGGAGGTCGGACCCCGTGGTGTCCCCGTCGACGGCGCCGTGCACGAGGTCGAGGCACTGGTCCAGGCCGTAGCTACGGATACTCAGGTCCTCGGCGTGCCCGATGGGGGTGACCAATGGGTCTTCGGGGCCGACGACGTTGCGCCGGCGGACCGTGACCGGGTCGAGCCCGAGACCGTGGGCGATCTCGTCGATCGCCGACTCGACGGCGAACATCACCTGACCCAGGCCGTATCCGCGGAACGCGCCGGCCGGCACCGTGTTGGTGTAGACGGTGCGGCCGGTGACTCGCTTGTTCGCGCAGCGGTAGATCGCCATCGACTCGGCGCAGCCGTGGGCGAGGACCGCCGGGCCGTGGTTGCCGTAGGCGCCGGTGTCGGTGACGACGTTCAGACACATGGCGGTGAGCGTGCCGTCCCGCTTCGCTCCGAGCCGCACCCGAACTGTGAAGGGGTGTCGGGTCGTGGTCGCGACGAACTGCTCCTCGCGGGTGAGTTCCCACCGGGCCGGTCGGCCCGTGGCCAGCACGGCGAGAAGGACGATGTCCTCGACCAGCATCTCCTGCTTACCGCCGAAGCCGCCGCCCACTCGGCCGGCCACCACGCGGAGGCGTTCCGGTGGGATGTCGAAGACGTGGGCGAGACGTCGACGGGTCAGGAAGGGCGTCTGAGTGCTGGCCCGGATGGTGACGCGCCCGTCCGGCGCGATCCACCCGAGCGCGCCATGGGTTTCCAGCGCCATGTGCTGCACGCGCTGGGTCTGGTAGGTCTCTTCGTAGACGAAGTCCGCCTCGGCGAGTCCTCGGACGACGTCGCCGACCTCGCCGCCGACCTCACCGGCCACATTGTCCGGGCGGTCGTCATGCAGGAGGGGTGCGCCGGACGCGGTCGCCGCCCGCACGTCGGTGACCGCCGGCAGCGGCTCGTACGTGACCCGGACCCGCCGCACGCCTTCCTCCGCGGCCGCCTCGGTCTCGGCGACTACGACGGCGACCCGTTGGCCGACGAACCGCACCACGTCGTCGAGCACGCGGGTGTCGGCCGGGTCGTCGTCGAAGTGCTCGTGCAGCGCAGTCGAGAACCGCCGGTCGGGCGCGTCGCGGTGCGTCAGCACGGCCAGCACCCCGGGAACGGCCAACGCCTGCGTGACGTCGATCCGCGAGATCCGGGCGTGGGGGAGCGGGGACCGTACCACCTTCAGATGTGTCACACCCGGAAGGTCGACGTCGAACGTGAACCGGGCGGCGCCCGTGACGACGTCCCGGCCAGCCGGAGCCCCGACGTTGCTGCCCACTGCGTTCCCCGTCGCCGGATGCTCGACGTGCGAGTTCCCGGCCAACGCGTCCTCGATCGACCGGTAGCCGGTGCACCGGCACAGGTTGCCCTTGAACGCGTGCGGCCGGTCGTCGGCCAGACCCTCCGCATGGTCGAGGGCCGCTGCCGTCATGACGAACCCGGCCGTGCAGTATCCGCATTGAAACCCCTGCGCCGCCAGAAACCGCTCCTGCGCCGGATGCAGATCGTTCCCGCGCGCCAGACCCTCGATCGTGGTGACCGCGCGGCCCGAGGCCCGGACTGCTGGGAAGACGCAGCTGTGCACGGGCACACCGTCCACGTGGACGGTGCAGGCGCCGCAGTCTCCCGCGTCGCAACCCTTCTTGACCCCGAACCAGCCGTTGTCGCGCAGATAGGTACGAAGGCACTGGCCGGGCGCCGGCAGATGCGCCCCCGGGCGTCCGTTGACCGTCGGGGTCACCGTGCCGCTCCCAGAAGGTCCGCTCGAACCTGCTCGACCAGCCGCAGCGTCATGTGCCGGCGCCACGCGGGCAGTCCGTGGACGTCGTCGTGCCAACCCTCGGCGGACACCTGTGCGTCCACCATCTCGACCAAACTCGCGGCCGCCGTCGGGGCCGGGACGCTGACGGTGACCGGTCGGGGGGTCGCCGCCGTCACCGTGAGGCGCAGTCGGCCGGATTCGACGTCGAGGTGACCGGTGACGAAAGCCGCCGACCGTCCGAGCGGGTGCAGGCTCGCACGCCGCACCGCGATCCGTCCGGTCAACTCCCGCTCGGGCAGGTGGATGGCACGCAGGTATTCACCCGGCTGCAACGCCGCCACGCCGGGCTCGACCACGAATGCGTCGACGGGAACCAGGCGCCGCTCGCCGGAGAGCCGACGAACGTCGCAGCGTGCGTCGAACGCCGCCGCGAGGGAGATCATCGGACCGGCGGGCAGGGCGGCGCACAGGTTGCCGCCGACGGTCGCGACGTTCCAGATCTTCCAGGACGAGAGGAACGCGTCGCAACAGCGCCGGATGGCCTCCGCCAGATCGGGCCACCGGGCCGGCGGCCGGTAGCGGGCGAGTGTCGCCACCGTGCAGGTGGCGGCGATGTCCAGCCCGGGCCTGCCTTCGTCGTCGGCAGCCGCCAACGAGGGCCAGCCCAGGACGGTGAGGTCGCGCAGCCGCCGGACCCCTTGCTGGGGACGAGAGAACAGCACCGTGCCGCCGGCCAGCCAACAGTCACCGGGGCGCCAGTCCGTTTCGTCGCCGGGCACCACGGCCTCGACAGTCGGAAGATCCACGTGTCGATCGCATCAATCGCGGACCGGGGCCGACAATTCGTCGCTCCTACAACAAACGGGTCGGTCGAGCGGCCCCGGCTGGACGAACTGACGAGCGCGGTACAGGCCCGCCGGCGCCACGCCCGGGATGAACCTCTCCGCGTACCCTGCCGAGGGCTGCCTCCCCAGCGCCGATCGCGCAATGAGCGTCCTTGACAACGCCGCCCGCATCGGTCCGTCCCCGTTGGACGAACCTCCAAGCTCCGATGGGCAGGCCCGGGAGCAGCGCGAACCCGCCTTGACAGCGTGGCGGCCCGCTCCGCATGGTGATCTGATCCGCCACCCGCCCCGGTGCGCCCGCGACGACCGGGCGCCGTGGAAGACCACGGACGCCAGGGTCGAGCGAGCCGCGGTTCCCCAGTTCCCGCTCGAGGGAGACGTCGTGCAGATCAACAGCAGGTTCGGCTCCCGGAATGTCCCCGGGACCGTCGCCGGTCTGGTCCTCGCCGCCGGTGCCGGCCGCCGGTACGGCCGGCCCAAGGCTCTCGTGTGCCACCACGGCTCGCTGCTCGTGGAGCGGGCGGGCCGGACCCTGCAGGCGGGGGGATGCGACCCGGTCCTGGTGGTGCTCGGCGCGGCGGGCGAACAGGTTCGCGCAGTCGCTGACCTGGGCGGCGTCCGGGTGGTCGACAACCCCGGTTGGGCCAGCGGCATGGGTTCCTCACTACGGGTGGGACTGACGGCGCTGACCGCCACGCGCAGCGTGGCGGTGGTGGTGCTCCTCGTGGACATGCCCGGTATCACCGCCGAGGCGGTGCGGCGAGTCGCGGCGGCGGCGACCCCGGACGTGCTCGCCGCGGCCGGCTACGCGCCCGGCCGGCGGGGTCATCCGGTGCTGCTGGGCCGGAACCATTGGGCCGGGGTGCTCGAATCGGCCGTCGGCGACACAGGTGCGGCCGGCTACCTGCGCGCCCACCGTGACCGGCTGAGGATCGTGCCCTGCGCCGACGTGGCCGACGACCGGGACCTCGACGTGCCGGTCGACGGAATCGAGGACCACCGTGGATGAGCTGCTCGCTGACCTGCTGCGCTGGTGCGACACCGGTGCCGCCGTCGGCCTCGCGACCGTCGTCGGGACCTGGCACAGCGCCCCCTATCCGATCGGCACCGCGATGCTGGTCGCGCCGGACGGCGCCATGACCGGAAGCGTCTCTGGCGGGTGTGTCGAGGCGGCGCTCTACGAAGCCTGCCAGGAGGTCCTCCGGACCGGGTCGCCATCCCTGCTCCGCTACGGGGTGACCGGGAATGACGCGCTCGAGGCGGGGCTGACCTGTGGCGGCACCATCGAGGTGTTCGTCGAGCGGGTCGACCGCGCCGGTTTCCCCGGGATGGCGGTGCTGGCCGAGGCCGTCCGGTCGGCCGCCCCGGCGGCGGTGCTGACCTGCGTGCGGGGAACACCGGAACAACGCGGCCGCCGGATCGTGGCCGGGCCGGACACCCACCACGGCACGTTCGGCGACACCCGGTTGGACCGCGCGGCGGTGGACGCGGGCCGCCGGCTGCTGGCCGCCGGGGAGAGCGCACGGGTGGACCTCTCGTCCGACGGCCGGGCGGAGCCGGTGAGCATACTGGTGCGCGCCTACGCCCCGTCGCCCCGGCTGATCGTGTTCGGCGCGGTCGACGTGGCGGCCGAGCTGGCCCGCTTCGGCTCCGCCCTCGGCTACCGGGTCACCGTCTGTGACGCCCGCCCGGTCTTCGCGACCGCGCGTCGGTTCCCGCTGGCGCAGGAGGTGGTAGTCGACTGGCCGCACCGGTATCTCGCGGGCGAGGCCCGGGCGGGCCGGCTGGACGCCCGTACGGCGGTCTGCGTGCTCACGCACGACGAGAAGTTCGACGTGCCGGTGCTGCGGCTGGCCCTGGAAGACCTCGACCTGTCATTCGTGGGGGCGCTGGGATCCCGGCGTACGCACCACGACCGGCTCGGCCGGCTGCGGGCGGCCGGGGTCGGCGAGTCGGCGCTGGCGCGACTGGCGTCCCCGATCGGCCTGGACGTGGGCGGCCGAACCGCCGCCGAGACGGCGCTCAGCATCGCCGCGGAACTGGTCGCGGTGCGGCACGGCCGGCCTGGCGGCCGGCTGCGCGACGGCACCGGCAGCATCCACGGCTGACGGCCCGCGTGCCACCGCACCCGGCTACCAGAGACACGGCAGTGCTCCGTCGTTCACGGCGGAGGTGAAGCCGTGTTCCTGACCCCGCTGTCAGGCGGGACTCCGTTGACTGTCGATGTACTGGCGCACCACCGACAGGGGTGCTCCACCCACCGAGCCTGCGAAATACGAACCAGACCACAGGCGGCGTGCACGCCAGTAGTGGTCGATCAGATCAGGGAACTCCTGCCGCAGCCTCCGGGAGGACACGCCCTTGAGGGAGTTGACCAGCCGAGACACCGCGACAGTGGGCGGGAAGTTGACCAGCAGGTGCACATGGTCGGATTCGCCGTTGAACTCGACCAGCTCGACGGCGAAGTCCTCACACACCGACCGCATTACCTGTTCCACGCGGGTGAGGTGCCGGTCGGTGAACACCGGATGCCGGTACTTCGTGCCGAAAACCAAGTGAGCGTGCAGAGCGAAAACGCAATGCCTGCCAGTGCGTACGCCTTCAATCTCAGCCATAAACCAATATAGAATGTGGCCATACAGTTGCGGTACAACTTCCGCGTCTACCCGACGCCCGGCCAGCAGGAAGCGTTGGCGCGGGCGTTCGGGTGCGCGCGGGTGGTGTACAACGACGGACTGCGTCTGCGGCAGCAAACCCGCGAACACGGGACGCCGTACATCACCGACGGGGAACTGTCCCGACGGCTGATCACCGAAGCCAAGAAGACCCCCGAGCGGGCGTGGCTGTCTGAGGTGTCGTCGGTGGTGCTGCAACAAGCACTGGCGGACCTGAACACCGCCTACCGGAACTTCTTCGCCTCGATCACCGGCGAACGTAAGGGCCGCACGGTGGCCCCGCCCCGGTTCCGGTCCCGCAAGGACAACCGGCAGAGCATCCGGTTCACCAAGAACTCCCGGTTCCGGGTGCTGGACAACGGTCGGCTACGCCTGCCGAAGGTCGGGGACGTGGTGGTGCGCTGGTCCCGGTCGCTGCCGTCCGATCCATCGTCGGTGACGGTCGTGAAGGACGCGGCGGGCCGGTACTTCGCCTCGTTCGTCGTGCAGACCACCGACGAGCCGTTGCCGGCGTCGGCGTCCGAGGTGGGTATCGACCTGGGGCTGACGCACTTCGCTGTCCTGTCCGACGGCATGAAGGTGGCAGCGCCGAAGTTCCTGCGCCGCGCCGCCCGCACGTTGAAGCGGCTGCAACAGGACCTCTCGCGCAAGCAGAAGGGCAGCAACAACCGGAAGAAAGCCGTCGTGAAGGTCGCCAAGGCGCACGCCCGGGTGGCGGACACACGGCGGGACTGGCTGCACAAACTGTCAACCACGATCGTCCGCGACAACCAAGCGGTGTACGTGGAAGACCTCGCCGTGGCCGGTCTCGCCCGCACCCGGTTGGCCAAGTCGGTGCACGACGCCGGCTGGTCCACGTTCGTCGGCATGCTGGAGTACAAGGCTGCCCGGTACGGGCGGACGTTCGGGCGGGTGGACCGCTGGTTCCCGTCGACCCGCATGTGCTCGGACTGTGGGAGGGTCGCCGACAAGCTGGCGTTGCACGTCCGGTCGTGGACGTGCCCGTGTGGCAGCGTCCACGACCGGGATGTGAACGCCGCCCGCAACATCAGGGCCGCCGGACGGGCGGACCTCAACGACCGTGGAGCGCAGGTAAGACCGGCATCCGTGCCGGCACCGCGCGACGAAGCGGTAACCCACCGGGAGCTTGCCCCGTCGGGGGTGTAGCAGACCGGAATCCCCGTCGTTCACGGCGGGGAGGACGTCAATGGAGGAACGTACGACAGCGGCACCGCCAACCTCGCCGGGTTTGGTCATCGCGGCGCTGTCCCCGCCCTCGCGGCGGCTGCTTGACTCCTTTCGACGAGCGGGGAGGAGCAGGGGTGGCTCGGATCGAGGATTTCAACGGGCTCGCCGCCAAGCGGGCCGAGCGAGAGCTGATCGCCTGCTGTGCGGCGCCCCGCTGGGCTCGTCTGCTCGTCGCCGGCCGGCCGTACCCCGACCTGGCCGCGCTGCTGGCCGCGGCGGACGCTGCCAACGCCCAGCTCACCTGGGCGGAGGTGCGTACGGCGGTCGACGCCCACCCGCGTATCGGCCAGCGACCGGACGGGCAGCGCCGCGAGGACCGCTGGTCGCGGGGGGAACAGTCCGGCCTCGACGGCGCGACCGAGCAGGCCCGCGCCGCCATCGCGGAGGCCACCGCGGAGTACGAGCGTCGGTTCGGTCACCGCTTCCTGGTCTGCGCCACCGGATGCAGCGACACGCAACTGCTTGCCGCGCTGCATGACCGGCTCGGCAACGACCCGGACATCGAGCAGGCCGTGGTCCGGGAGGAACTACGGAAGATCGCTGCGCTGCGGATCGGGAAGCTGCTCGATGAGCCGGCCTGACCGGGACGTGGTGGGCTTCGCGCCGGTCTCCACCCACGTGCTCGACACGGTCGTCGGGGCTCCCGCCGCTGGCATACCTGTGCGGCTCGACCGGCTCGACGGAACCGGCTGGCGGCAGGTCGGAGCCGGGCACACCGACGCCGACGGACGGTTGCGCGACTGGGTGCCGGCGCGGCAGTGGACGGCCGGGCGCTACCGGCTCGTCTTCGACCTCGGCGGGCACCTCGGGGCCGACTCCTTCTATCCGGAAGCCGTCGTGTCCTTCCGGGTCGGCGACGCCGCCACCCACCACCACCTGCCGCTGCTGCTCAGTCCGTTCGGCTACACCACCTATCGAGGGAGCTGACTACATGGGTATCGTGCTCGGGCCCAACCGGTACGGCAAGGCTGAGGTACGCGTCGTCCACGTGGCCCGCGACGGCGACCGGCACACGCTGCGCGACCTCGACGTCAGCACCGCCCTCGCCGGGGACCTGGACGCCACCCACCTCACCGGCGACAACAGCCAGGTCTTGCCCACCGACTCGCAGAAGAACACCGTCTACGCCTTCGCCCGGCGGCACGGGATCGGTTCGCCTGAGGCGTTCGCGCTGCTGCTGGCCGAGCACTTCGTGCACAGTCAGGCGGCCATCCGGCAGGCCCGGGTGAGCGTGCGGGAGCAACTCTGGCAGCGGCTCGCGCCGCACTCCTTCCAGCGCCGCGGCGAGGAGATCCGCACGGCCGAGGTCAGCTACGACGGTGACCGCGCCCAGGTGGTCTCCGGGATCACCGGCCTGGTGCTGATGAACACCACCGACTCCGAGTTCCACGGCTACGTACGCGACGAGTACACGACCCTGCCGGAGACGACCGACCGGATCCTGGCCACCGCCGTGGACGCCCGCTGGCGGCACCTCGACCCCGACACCGACTGGGATCTCGCCTACCAGCAGGTGCGCGATGCGCTGGTCGCGGCGTTCGTCGAGAGCTACAGCTACTCGCTGCAGCAGACCCTGTACGAGATGGGCCGCCGGGTGCTCGACACCCGGCCGGAGCTGGCGGAGATCCGCCTGGTCCTGCCCAACCGGCACCACCTGCCGGTCGACCTGTCCCCGTTCGGCCTGGACAATCCGAACGCCGTGTTCGTGGCCACCGACCGCCCGTACGGGGTCATCGAGGGCACCATCCGCCGCGACGACGTCCCGGCCGCGGTCGGCGAGTGGTGACGGCGTCCCCGCCGGAGGCAATCATGATCGTCATCGAGAACTGCGCCGTCGCCACCGTCGACCGCGGGTGGACCGAATACCGTGACGGGCACGTCGTGGTCGGCGCCGACGGCCGGATCACCGCGGTCGGGCCGGGTCCGGCCCGTGCCGTCGACCCGTCGGCCCGACGGGTCGACGGCACCGGCTGCCTGGCCACCCCCGGTCTGGTCAACGCCCACCACCATCTCTACCAGTGGGTGACCCGGGGTCTCGCCCAGGAGGCCGACTTGTTCGGCTGGCTGACCACCCTGTACCCGGTCTGGGCCCACCTGGACGCCGAGATGGTGCACGCCGCGGCGGCGGCCGGCCTGGGCTGGCTCGCCCTGTCTGGTTGCACGACCAGCACCGACCACCACTACGTGTTCCCACCGGGCCGAGACGATCCGCTGGCCGCCACGATCGAGGCCGCCCGCCGGATCGGGCTGCGCTTCCAGCCCAGTCGCGGGTCGATGGACCTGGGCCGGTCCGACGGCGGCCTGCCCCCCGACTCGCTCGTCGAGGGCACCGAGGCGGCTCTGCTGGCCACCGAGGCAGCGATCGACCGCTACCACGACCCGTCCCCGGGGGCGATGCTGCGGATCTCCGTGGCGCCGTGCTCGCCGTTCTCGGTCACCGCCACCTTGATGCGGGAGGCCGCAGCGCTGGCCCGGCGGCGCGGGGTCCGGCTGCACACCCACCTCGCCGAGACCGTCGAGGAGGAGGAGTACTGCCGGGCCACCCACGGCTGCACCCCCGTCGAGTACGCCGAGCGACTCGGCTGGCTCGGTGACGACGTGTGGCTGGCCCACGGCGTGCATCTCGACGACGCGGCGCTGGCCCGGCTGGCCGCCACCGGCACGGCCGTGGCGCACTGCCCCAGCTCGAACGCCCGCCTGGGCGCCGGCACCGCCCGCGTGCCCGACCTGCTCGCCGCCGGCGTGCCGGTGGGGTTGGGCGTGGACGGCGCCGCCTCTCAGGAGGCCGGCCAGCTCGGCGCGGAGCTGCGGCAGGCCCTGTACGCCGCTCGGCTGCGCGGCGGCCCGGCGGCGATGACCGCCCGGCAGGCGTTGGCCCTCGGCACGGTCGGGGGCGCCGAATGCCTGGGTCGAGCCGACGAGATCGGCTCGCTGGAGGTGGGCAAACTCGCCGACGTCGCGCTGTGGCGCCTGGATGGCCTCGGCCACGCCGGCATCGACGACCCGGTGGCGGCGCTGGTGCTCGGTCCACCCGCCCCGCTGGCGCTGCTGCTGGTCGGCGGCCGGACCGTCGTCGAGGCCGGGGAGCTGCGCACGGCCGACGTGGGGACGATCACCGATCGGGCCAGCCGGGCACACCGGAAGCTGCTGGCGCTGGCCGAGGCGGGGTCGACGAGGACAGGAGACGATCGTTGACTTTCTCCCCGCGCCTACAGGCGGGGGATTCCAGCGGTCGCCCGCTGGGTTTCCTGCTTCGTCGACGACCGCCCCGTCCGGACGTTCGTCCGTTGGGGTCTTACACCGCCTCCACAGGCAATCACGGAGAGCCCCTCCGCGAGAATGTTGCGGGCCGCGTTGACGTCACGGTCGTGGATCTGCCCGCATCGGCATGTCCACGACCGCATGCTCAGCGGCATCCGCTCAACGAGCGCACCACACGCCGAGCACAGCTTGGACGACGGGAACCAGCGGTCCACGACCACCAGGTCGCGGCCGTGCCAGTCGGCCTTGTATTCGAGCAGGGTGCGGAACTGCCGCCAGGCCGCGTCGCTGATGGCGCGGGCCAGGCTGTGACTCGTGACCATGTTGCGCACGGTCAGATCCTCGACGACGATCGTTTGGTTCTCACGAACGAGCCGAGTGGTCAGCTTGTGCAGGTGGTCCCGTCTGCGGTCGGTGATGCGGGCGTGCACGCGGGCGACCTTGAGCCGGGCCTTGGCCCGGTTGTGGGACCCCTTGGCTTTGCGGGCCAGTTCCCGCTGGGCCCTGGCGAGCGCGGCCCGGTCGCGGCGCTCATACCTCGGGTTGACGATCTTCTCTCCGGTAGAGAGGGTCAGCAGGCTGTCGAGCCCAGCGTCAACGCCCACCATGCCCGAAGCCGGAGCCTGCTCGATCACGTCGTCGCAGAGCAGGGACACGAACCAGCGTCCGGCCGCGTCCTGCGACACGGTGACCGTGGACGGCCTCGCGCCCTCGGGAAGCGGCCGGGACCACACGATGTCCAGCGGTTCGGCCATCTTCGCCAGGGTGAGCTGGCCGTCTCGGTATCGGAACCCGCTGGTGGTGTACTCCGCCGACCGGCGCGACTTCTTCTTGCTCTTGAAGCTGGGGTACCGGGCACGCTTGGCGAAGAAGTTGGTGAACGCGACTTGCAGGTGTCGCAGGGTCTGCTGCAACGGCACCGAGGACACCTCGTTGAGGAACGCCAGGTCGTCGGTCTTCTTCCACGTGGTCAGCATCGCCGAGGTGGCGTTGTAGTTGACCCGTTCCTGGCGCAGCGTCCACGCCTCGGTGCGGGCGGCCAACGCCATGTTGTAGACCAGCCGGACACAGCCGAACGTACGGGCAAGCTCGGCGGCCTGCGCGTCGGTCGGGTAGAAGCGGAATTTGAATGCCCGCTTCACGGCCCTGGTCACGGCTCACAGCCTAACAAGCTAGCTGGTAAGCACTCCGGTGACATGGGGACGGACACCGACCCGCCTCGGCGACGGGCCGGCTTTCCCCGCCCGGCTCCGCCGGAGTTCCGTTTCCTCCCCACGGCTAAAGCCGGGGGTTTCCACGGAGGTTTGCGATGACCGAAGCTCAGGCGCCGTCCGCGCGGGCAGACGCCGATGGGGGTGACATCCTCACTCCGGACGCGGTCGCTTTCGTGACCGCCCTGCACCGGCGGTTCGCGGGCCGCCGAGCCGACCTGCTCGCCCGCCGGGCGGTCCGCCGTGCCGAGGCAGCCCGCGACGGAGGGCTCGAATTCCCTGCGGACACTGCGGCGATCCGCGACGCGGACTGGACGGTACCGCCCCCGCCGGCCGACCTGACCGACCGGCGGGTGGAGATCACGGGGCCGCCCGAGCGGAAGATGACCGTCAACGCGCTGAACTCGGGCGCCCAGGTCTGGCTCGCCGACCTGGAGGACGCCAACACCCCGCACTGGACGAACGTCCTTGACGGGCAGCGCAATCTTCGTGACGCGGTACGCCGCACCATCTCTGTGGACACCGGCGGCCGGCGCTACGAACTGGGCCCCGGACCGTACCCGACGATCGTCGTCCGGCCCCGGGGGTGGCATCTCGACGAGCGGCACCTGCCGGTCGACGGGGCGCCGGCAGTCGCCGCGCTGGTGGACTTCGGGCTCTACCTGTTCCACAACGCCGACGAGTTGCTGGCCCGGGGTAGCGGCCCGTACTTCTACCTGCCGAAGCTGGAGAGCAGCGACGAGGCAGCGCTCTGGAACGACGTGTTCGACCACGCGCAGGAGCTGCTCGGCCTGCCCCGCGGGACGATCCGGGCCACCGTGTTGATCGAGACGATCACCGCCGCGTTCGAGATGGACGAGATCCTGTGGGCACTGCGCCCCCACGTGACCGGACTCAACGCGGGCCGGTGGGACTACCTGTTCAGCATCATCAGGACCTTCCGCGACGCCGGGGCGTCATTCCTGCTGCCCGACCGCTCGGCGGTCACCATGACCGCGCCTTTCATGCGCGCGTACACCGACCTGTTGGTCGCCACCTGTCATCGACGGGGGGCCAGCGCGATCGGCGGCATGTCCGCCTTCATCCCCAACCGGCGAGACGCCGACGCCACCGAGCGAGCCTCCGCCCAGGTCCGCGCCGACAAGCAACGCGAGGCGGCCGACGGCTTCGACGGCTCCTGGGTCGCCCACCCCGACCTGGTCCCGATCTGTCGGGAGGTCTTCGACCGGGCCCTCGGCGACCGTCCCCACCAACTGCACCGGCGCAGGCCCGAGGTGGCTGTCACCGCCGAGCAGCTGCTTGACCTGCGCGGGATACCCGGACAGGCCACCGGAGCCGGCCTGCGCGCCAACGTCGGCGTGGCGCTGCGCTACCTGGAAGCCTGGCTACGGGGCAACGGCGCGGTGGCGATCAACAGCATGATGGAGGACACCGCCACCGCGGAGATCTCCCGGTCACAGATCTGGCAGTGGATCCACCACGGCGTACGCCTGTCCGACGGCACACCGGTGACCGCCGAGCTGGTCCGCGGCATCGAGGACGAAGAACTCGCCGCGATCCGGGCCGAGTTGGGCCAGTCGGCCTGGGCGAGGTCCCGCTTCGACGACGCCCGAGGGCTCTTCGAACGGATCGCCCTCGATATCGGGTTCGTCGACTTCCTCACCATCCCGGCGTACGAGTTGGTCGACTGATGCGCCTCCGCACGGAGGTGTACACCGACCTGGACGACCGGCTGGCTGCGGTCGACCTCGAGCTGCGCGCAGCCCACCCGGGCCGGGCCGGCGGCCGGCAGCCGGTGCACACCGTCTACGTCCCCGCCGATCGGGTCACCACACGTCTCGTCCCCACCTGGGGGGCCGCCGCCCTCGCCGCCCTGCGGGGCTGCCCGCCGCCGCCGTTCGCCGAGGAGTTGTGCGAGGCGGTCACCGGCAAGCTGGCCCGGGAACCGATCGAAGACCTGCGAATCGACCTGGAGGACGGCTTCGGAACCCGTGACGACGCCGACGAGGACCGGGCGGTACGGACGGCGGGCCGGGCGCTGGTCGACGCTCGGGCGGAGGGAATCGCGCCGCCACTCGTCGGGATCCGAGTCAAGAGCCTGGAGGCGGCCACCCGGCGGCGGGCGGTGCGCAGCCTCGACCTGTTCCTGGACGCCTGCGGCGGGGCACCGCCCGGCTTCGTGGTGACCCTGCCCAAGGTCAGCCATCCCGCGCAGGTCGAGGCGATGGTGGTGCTCTGCGCACGCCTGGAGTCGGCCTACGGGCTGCCGGACGGGACGCTGCGGTTCGAGATCCAGGTGGAGGTGCCCCGGGCCGTGCTGGGCCCGGACGGCACCGCGACGGTGCCCCGGCTGGTCACCGCCGCCGACGGCCGCTGCGCCGGGCTGCACTTCGGCACCTACGACTACAGCGCGGCGTGCGGGATCGCCGGCCCGTACCAGAGCATGGAGCACCCCGCCGCCGACCACGCCAAGGCCGTGATGCAGGTGGCCGCTGCCGTGGCCGGTGTGCCCGTCTCCGACGGCTCCACCAACGTGCTGCCGGTGGGCGCGGCCCCGGCGGTGCGAGCCGCGTGGACGCTGCACGCGCGACTGGTCCGCCGCTCCCTCGAACGCGGCTTCTACCAGGGCTGGGACCTGCACCCGGCGCAGCTGCCGACCCGGTTCGCCGCGACCTACGCCTTCTTCCGCGACAACGCGCCCGACGCGGCCCGGCGGCTGCGCGCCCACCTCGATCAACGCTGCGACGGGGTGCTCGACGAACCGGCGACCCGGCGCGCGCTCGCCGGCTTCCTGCTGCGCGGGGTCGACTGCGGGGCGCTGGGCGCCGAGCAGGCGGGATTCGAACCGGGCGAGCTGCGGATTTTGACTCAAGTGCGTAGCGCGCAAGCCCCCGGCTTCAGCCGTGGGGCTGGTGGGGTTGGCGCATCAACTGAAACGGTGGTGTGCTAGTGTTTCAGTATGTCGAGTCGAGTGGTGAAGCGGGCGTACAGGTTCCGCTTCTACCCCACCGACCAGCAGCGGGAGCTGCTGAACCGGACGTTCGGCTGCGTGCGCTACGTCTACAACCGGGCGCTGGCCGAGCGGTCCCGCGCCTGGACACAGGAACAGCGGCGGGTCACGTTCGCCGAAACCTGCCGGATGCTCACCGCATGGAAGAACGAGCCCGACACGGCTTGGCTGTACGAGGTGTCGAACGTGGCACTTCAGCAGTCGTTGCAGCACCTTCAGCAGGCGTACGTGAACTTCTGGGCGAAGCGGGCGACGTATCCGACGTTCAAGTCCAAGCGCACGTCGAAGGCGTCAGCCACGTTCACCACGTCAGGGTTCTCGTTCCGCGACGGGCAGATCAAACTGGCGAAGACGGACGTCCCGCTGGACATCGTGTGGTCCCGGCCCCTGCCCGAGGGCGCTCAACCGTCCACGGTCACGGTGTCCCGCGACGCGGCGAACCGCTGGCACATCTCGATCCTGGTGGAAGAGACCATCGTGGCTCTGCCGCCGGCAACCCGGGCGGTCGGGATCGACGCTGGGATCACCTCGCTGGTCACCCTTTCCACCGGGGAGAAGGTCACCAATCCGCGGCACGAGCAGCGGGATCGGGAGCGGCTGGCCGTGGCGCAGCGGCGGTTGGCCCGCACGGCGAAGGGCTCCAACAATCGGGCCAAGGCGCGGCTCAAGGTGGCCCGGGTGCACGCCCGGATCGCCGACCGGCGGCGGGATCACCTGCACAAGCTGTCCACGAGGATCATCCGCGAGAACCAAACGGTGGTCATCGAGGACCTGTCGGTCCGCAACATGGTCCGCAATCACAGCCTTGCCCGAGCGATCTCGGACGCGGCGTGGTCGCAGTTGCGGCGACAGTTGGAGTACAAGGCCGACTGGTACGGACGCACGGTCATCGCGATCGACCGGTTCTATCCGAGCAGCAAGACGTGCTCGGCGTGCGGCGTGGTTGTGGAGAAGCTGCCGTTGAGCGTCCGGGGGTGGGTGTGTCGCTGCGGCGTGACCCACGACCGGGATGTGAATGCGGCGAAGGCGATTTTGGCGGCGGGGCTCGCCGTGTCAGCCTGCGGAGATGGTGTGAGACCGTCCCGCGTCTAGCGCGGGAAGGCGACCGTCGATGAAACAGGAAGATCCAACCGTGAGGTTGGAATCCCCCGGCTTTAGCCGTGGGGAGGATGTCAAGTACGACCTGGTGCTGCGGTCCCGGCGGACGGTGTTGCCGGACGGGCAGCGACCGGCGGCGGTCGGCGTGCGCGACGGGCGGATCGCCACGATCGCCGGCTATGCCGACCCGCTCGACGCCGCCGCCGAGGAGGACCTGGGCGACGTGGCCCTGCTGCCCGGCCTGGTGGACACGCACGTGCACGTCAACGAGCCCGGCCGCACCGAGTGGGAGGGTTTCGCCAGCGCGACGCGGGCGGCCGCCGCGGGCGGGGTCACCACCGTCATCGACATGCCGCTCAACAGCGTCCCGCCGACCGTCACCGCCGAGGCGCTGGCGGTCAAGCGTGCCGCTGCGGCCGGCCGCTGCCACGTGGACGTGGGCTTCTGGGGCGGTGTCGTGCCGACGAACCTGGCCGACCTCGCCGAGCTGCACCGCGACGGGGTGTTCGGGTTCAAGGCGTTCCTGGTCGATTCCGGCGTGCCGGAGTTCCCGCCGGTCGACCCCGAGTTGCTGGGGCGGGCGTTGGGAATGGTCGACGCGCTCTTCGTCGTGCACGCCGAGGACCCCCGGTCGGTGCGGGAGTCGCCCCCGTCGGCACGCTACGCCGACTTCGTCGCCTCCCGGCCACCGGCAGCGGAGCGGTCCGCCGTCGCCGCCGTCGTGGCTGCCGCCCGCCGCACGGGCGGCCGGGTCCACGTGCTGCACCTGTCATCCGTGGAGGCCCTGCCCGACCTGGTGGCCGCGCGGGCCGACGGGGTGCGGCTGAGCGTGGAGACCTGCCCCCACTACCTGGCGCTCACCGCCGAACAGGTGCCGGACGGCGCGACCGAGTTCAAGTGCTGCCCGCCGATCCGGGACCGTGCCAACCAGGACCGTCTCTGGGCCGCTCTCGCCGCGGGTGCGGTGGACTGCGTGGTGAGCGACCACTCGCCCTGCCCGCCTGCGCTGAAACACGCCGAGACCGGCGACTTCGCCGCGGCCTGGGGTGGCGTCGCGTCGGTGCAGCTCGGTCTGCCGGTGGTCTGGACCGAGGCCCGCCGCCGCGGGCACGGCCTCGCCGATGTCGTCGGCTGGATGGCCACCGGCCCGGCCGACCTGGTCGGACTGTCCGGCAAGGGTCGCATCGCGGTGGGCGGGGAGGCCGACCTGGTGGCGTTCGACGCCGACGCCGACTTCCACGTCGACCCCGGCCGGCTGCATCACCGGCATCCGGTGACCCCGTACGCGGGGCAGCGGTTGACCGGTGTCGTCCGGACCACCTGGCTGCGCGGTCAGGCCGTCACCGGTCGGACGCCGCGCGGCCGGCTGCTGCGGGCGGGTGCGGCATGAGCGGCCTGCCCGACCTGCCCGACCTGGCGTCGCGAACCTTCGGCGGGGGCGTGGTCGCGGCCAACGACGAGTTCTTCGCCGCCGCGGACAACCTCGTCGATCCGCGGCCACCGACGTTCCAGCCGAGTACCTTCGCCGCCAAGGGCCAGGTGTACGACGGCTGGGAAACCCGTCGGCGTCGGGACCCCGGCGCCGACCACGCCATCGTCCGGCTCGGGCTGCCCGGCGTCGTGCGCCTGCTCGTCATCGACACCAGCTTCTTCACCGGCAACTACCCGCCGTACGCCGCCGTCGACGGGTGCGCCGTCGAGGGCCATCCGGGGCCGGCCGAGCTGGCTCGGGCGCGCTGGGTGCCACTGCTCGCGCGTACGCCGCTGGCCGGCGACAGCCGCAACGCCTTCCCGGTCGCCGTGCCCTACCACCTGACCCACGTGCGGCTCACCATCTTTCCCGACGGCGGGGTGGCCCGGCTGCGGGTGTACGGGGACGTCGTACCCGACCCGGCGCTACTGCCGGAGGTGTTCGACCTGGCGGCGGCCGAACACGGCGGGTGGATCGAGGCGTGCAGCGACCGGTTCTACGGCGCTCCGCAGAACTTGCTCGCCCCCGGCCCGGCCCGGACGATGGGGGAAGGCTGGGAGACCGCCCGACGGCGCGACGACGGCAACGACTGGGTGCTGGTCCGGCTGGGCCTGCCCGGGACGGTGCACTTCGTCGACCTCGACACCAGCCACTTCAAGGGCAATGCCCCGGGCAGCGCCACCCTGCGCGCCGCCGACGCGCGCTACGGCGACCTCGACGACCCACGGACGTGGTTCCCCCTGCTGCCGGACACCCGGCTCCGGCCGGACACCCGGCATCGTTTCCCGGTCACCGAACCCCGCACCGCCACCCACGTCCGACTGGACATCTTCCCCGACGGCGGCATGGCCCGGCTGCGGGTGACCGGCCGCGCCGACCCCACCGCACGGGCCGTGCTCGCCGCGCTGCGGGAGCGCACCCGGCTACCGGCGGCCGGACCCGCCCCCGCCGCACCACGAGGAGCCGGAGCCACGGATCTGGCACCGAACCGACCGCACCGCGACAGCACCAGGAGCACTGATGTTTCTGACCCCGCATGAGCAGGAGCGTCTGCTCATCCACACGGCGGCGGACGTCGCCCGGCGGCGGCGCGACCGCGGCCTACGGCTCAACTATCCGGAAGCGATGGCGACCATCACCGCGTTCCTGCTCGAAGGCGCCCGCGACGGCCGCTCGGTCGTCGACCTGATGTCGGCCGGGCGGACCGTGCTGACCCGCGAGGACGTCCAGGAGGGCGTCCCGGAGTTGTTGAAGGAGGTGCAGGTGGAGGCGACGTTTCCGGACGGCACGAAGCTGGTTACGGTGCACCACCCGATCCCGTGATTCCCGGCGAGATGCTGCCCGGCGACGGTCCGGTCCGCGTCAACGTCGGACTGCCGGTGACCAGCCTGCTGGTCGTCAACACCGCCGACCGTCCGATCCAGGTCGGCTCGCACTACCACTTCTTCGAGGCCAACCCGGGGCTGTCTTTCGACCGGGCTGCCGCGTACGGGCTGCGGCTGGCCGTCCCGGCCGGCACCTCGGTGCGCTTCGGGCCCGGGGTGAGCCGCACCGTCGACCTGGTTCCGTTGGGCGGTGCCCGGATCGTGGCGGGGCTGCGCGGCGAGGTTGCCGGTTCGTTGGACAACGACGGGACGGGGACGGCGCCATGATCGAACTGGACCGTCGGCGCTATGCCGAGCTGTACGGACCCACCACCGGCGACCGGATCCGGCTCGCCGACACCGACCTGCTCATCGAGGTGGAGGTCGACCACTGCTTCGGCGGGGACGAGGTGGTCTTCGGCGGCGGCAAGGTGATCCGGGAGTCGATGGGGCAGTCCCGGGCCACCCGGGCCGAGGGTGCCCTCGACACGGTGATCACGGGGGCCGTCGTGCTCGATCACTGGGGCGTGGTGAAGGCCGACGTCGGCATCCGGGACGGCCGGATCGTGGCGCTCGGCCGAGCCGGCAACCCGGACACCATGACCGGCGTGCACCCTGACCTGGTGATCGGCCCGGCCACCGAGGTCATCGCCGGCAACGGACGGATCCTCACCGCGGGCGCCATCGACACCCACGTGCACTTCATCTGCCCACAGCTCGTCCAAGAGGCGCTCGCCGGCGGGATCACCACGCTGGTCGGGGGCGGCACCGGCCCGGCCGAGGGCAGCAAGGCGACCACGGTCACCCCGAACGCTTGGCATTTGGCGCGGATGCACGAGGCCCTCGACACGTTCCCGGTCAACGTGCTGCTGCTGGGCAAAGGCAACACGGTCTCCACCGAGGCGCTCTGGGAGCAGTTACGTGCCGGGGCCGGCGGGTTCAAGCTGCACGAGGACTGGGGCACCACGCCGGCTGCGATCGACACCTGCCTGCGGGTGGCCGACGCATCCGGGGTGCAGGTGTCCATCCACACCGACACCCTCAACGAGGCCGGCTTCGTCGCCGACACGCTGCGCGCGATCGGCGGACGAGCGATCCACTCCTACCACACCGAGGGAGCTGGCGGCGGGCACGCCCCGGACATCATCACCCTGGCCGCCGAGCCGAACGTGCTGCCGTCGTCGACCAACCCGACCCGCCCGTACACCCGCAACACCCTGGCCGAGCACCTGGACATGCTGATGGTCTGCCATCACCTCAACCCGGCGGTGCCGGAAGACCTCGCCTTCGCGGAGAGCCGGATCCGGCCGTCCACCATGGCCGCCGAGGATCTGCTGCACGACCTCGGCGCGATCTCCATCATCGGCTCCGACTCACAGGCCATGGGCCGGATCGGCGAGGTGGTCACCCGCACCTGGCAGAGCGCCCACGTGATGAAGCGGCGGGTCGGTCCGCTGCCCGGGGACGGGCGGGCCGACAACCACCGGGCTCGCCGGTACGTCGCGAAGTACACCATCTGCGCGGCGATGGCCAACGGCCTGGAGCGGGAGATCGGCTCGGTCGAGCCGGGCAAGCTGGCCGACCTGGTGCTCTGGGAGCCGGCCTTCTTCGGCGTCCGGCCGCACCTGGTGATCAAGGGCGGGATGATCGCGTACGCGCAGCTGGGCGACGCGAACGCCTCGATCCCCACCCCGCAACCGGTGCTGCCGCGGCCGATGTTCGGTGCGTACGGGGCGGTGCCCGCCGCGACCAGCGTGGCGTTCGTCGCGCCGGCCGCGCTCGAGGCCGGACTGCGGTTGGACGTACGGCGACCGCTGGTGCCGGTGGGTGACGTGCGGTCGCGGGGAAAGGCCGACCTGCCGGAGAACGGCGCGATGCCGAGGATCGAGGTGGACCCGGACACCTTCACCGTCCGGATCGACGGCGTGGTGGTCGAGCCGGACCCGGTCACCGAGCTGCCCATGGCACAGCGGTACCACCTGTTCTGACCATGGACAGCACCCTGCTCCTGCTCGCCGACGGCCGGTTCCCGGCCGGTGCGCACGCCCACTCGGCCGGCCTCGAGGCCGCGGTCGCGGCCGGACGGGTCACCGACCTGCGCGACGTCGAAGCGTTCCTGCGTGGGCGGCTGGCCACCGCCGGGCTGGTCACGGCGGCGTTCGCCGTGGCGGCCCACCGCGCCGACACGCTGCCGGCGGGGAAGCGGCCCGGCCGGCTGGCGGAACTCGACGCCGAGTTGGACGCCCGCACCGCCGCGCCCGCACTGCGGGCGGTCTCCCGCCGGCAGGGCCGGGCGCTGCTCCGGGCCGGCCGGACCGTCTGGCCGGGCGGGCGCTTCACCGACCTGCCGGCCGAGCCGGGCGGTCCGCACCAGCCACTCGTCCTCGGATCGATCGGCGTCGCCGCCGGACTCGACGCGTCGCAGGTCGCCCTGCTGGCCGTCCACGGCACGGTGACCGGGCCCGCCAACGCCGCCGTGCGGCTGCTCGGCCTCGACCCGTACGAGGTCCAGGCGCTGCTGGTCCGTCTAGCCCCGACCGGTGACCGGATCGCCGCTGCGGCGGTCCGGGCCGCCGCCGAGCCACCGGCCGCGTTGCCCTGTGCCGCCGCGCCGCTGACCGATGTCCTCGCCGAAGCCCACGCCACCTGGGAGGTGCGTCTCTTTGCGTCCTGAAACCACTCCGTCTGACTCGCACGACGAGTCCGTCCCGCACACCCACCCCGCCCCGGATGTCGATCCGCACCCGGCGCTGCCCCACTCGGCCCGGCCGCTGCGGATCGGCATCGGCGGGCCGGTCGGCTCCGGAAAGACCGCCCTGGTCGCCGCGCTGTGCCGGGCCTTCGCCAACGAGCTGCGGCTGGGTGTGGTGACCAACGACATCTACACCACCGAGGACGCCGACTTCCTCAAGCGCGCCGGGGTCCTCGACCCGGATCGGATCCGTGCGGTGGAGACCGGCTGCTGCCCGCACACCGCGATCCGGGACGACATCGGGGCGAACCTGGACGCCATCGACGAGCTGTCGGACCAGGTCGGCCCGCTTGACCTGGTCCTCGTCGAGAGCGGCGGCGACAACCTGACCGCCACGTTCAGTCGCGGCCTGGTCGACCAGCAGATCTTCGTGGTCGACGTGGCCGGCGGTGACAAGGTTCCCCGCAAGGGTGGCCCCGGGGTCACCGCCGCCGACCTGCTCGTGATCAACAAGACCGACCTGGCTTCCCTGGTCGGCGCGGACCTGGCGGTGATGGACCGGGACGCCCGGGCCCGCCGTGGGGACCTGCCCACCGTCTTCCTGTCCATCGTGCGCGACGGCGGCGCCGCCGAGGTCGCCGCCTGGGTACGCCACCAGCTCGCGCACCACACCGGCGGGGCCGCCGCCGGCATTGCCTGATGTTCGCCGCGGCCCGCGTGCGGGCGAGCCCCGACCGCCACGGCGGTACCGTCCTGGCGGACCTGCACGGCGAGCCGCCGCTGGTGCTACGCCAGGTCCCGGACGACCACGGCGCCGCCGCGGTCTACCTGGTCGCTGGCGCGGCCGGTCCGCTCGGTGGCGACGACCTCCGGCTGGACATCGAGGTGGAGGCGGGAGCTACGCTCCGGGTACGCACCCTCGCGGCGTCCGTCGCCCTGCCGGGACGCTCCGGCGCGCCGTCGCGGTCCAGTGTACGGGCGCTCGTGCACCCCGGTGGGAGCTTGGACTGGTTACCGGAGCAGTTGGTCGCCGCCGCCGGGTGCGCACACATTTCGCACGCCGAGATCAGCCTGGCCGCCGGGGCCACCCTGACCTGGCGCGAGGAGCTCGTCTGTGGCCGGCACGCCGAACCGTCGGGCGACGCGACCGTGTCGATGTCGGTCGACCACGATGGCCGGGCGCTGCTACGGCAGTCGCTCACCGTGGGACCGGCCGCCGACGGCTGGGCCGGTCCGGCGGTACTGGGCGGAGCTCGGGCCACCGGTTCCCTGCTTCAGGTCGGTCCCGCCGCCGCCGCGTTGCCTCCGGTGGTCCGGGGGACGGCGGCGCGGGTGCCGCTGGTGGGCGGTCCGGCCGTGTTGTTCACCGCCACCGCCGGCGACGCGCACACCCTTCGGGAGCATCTCACGTCCGAACGTTGGCCCGGCCTGCCGTGACGCTGTCCGGTCGGCCGGGTCCGATGGCGTACCCCGGCGCTCCGCGAGCGGGCCCAGCCCTCCTGCGGCCGCGCTCGCCACCGCCATGCCCGCCTTACGGCGATCGAACCAGCCGTGCGCCGGGCCGTGGTGAGTACGACGGCACGGGCGTGGGACCCCGTCGGAGCCCGTCCGACGACGTGCGACACGAGGGGGGAGCACCATGGAGCGGGCTGCGCGACGGCTTGCCGGCTGGCTGCGGGACGGCTTGCCGGCTGGCTGCGGACGATCGTCGTCGTCGCGGTGATCAGCAGGCGCGTGGCATGTGGGTAGTCCAGTCGGCCTCTGGCGCGCCACCGACCCGGCGGACCCGCCCGATCGGCATCGGGTCGGCATCCGCTTCCAGTGCGGACACTCCCCGGCGGACCGTGAATCGCCGTTATTTGGACCCTGTCTCACATTCGGTGGTGACGGAGCGTGCTGTTGTCCGAGGAGGATGTGGTGGCGAAGCAGGGTGAAGCCTGCTCGTCCGTGCATGTGGCGGAAGGTCTGCCGGCAGCCGCGTGTGGGACATCCCAGACACCGCACCCGCACACGGACCACCGCCCGCCGCCCGCCGACCGGCACGTCGGCCACCGTCCGCGGGTGAAAGGGGCCGGACGACCCGGTTCGTCTACGCGCTCAAGGACAGGCTGCACGTCGCCCCCTGCGGTCAACCGATCGCCTGTACCCACGCCTCGGCTCGGGGGCCGGCGCCGACGGCACGCAGGACGGTGACGGCGTCCCGTGGGTCGTCCACGGTCACGACGTGTACGTGCTGGCGGGCGCGGTGGTGCCGGACGTCGACATCGAGCAGCCGGCCGGCGCGGACCAGGACGTCGGACAGCAGGGCGTCGGGTACCCGCACGCGCAGCTGGGTGCGTCGCCGGTCGCTGCTGGACACCAGCAGCGAGGTCCGCCACACGGTTCGCGCCAGTGGCACCGCGTCCGGACACTGGCGGTGCAGCTTCCCGGGCAGAGAGCTTCGCAACTGCTGAAGCAGGTCGGTGGCGGCCTTCAGCTCCGACGCCGGCACGAGCACCTCGAAGCTAGCCCGGTCGGCGCCGGCGCGGCGGGACGGTTGGCAAGTCGTCGTGGCCTCCGGAACGGCCGTGCGGATCACACTGGCCGTCCTGATCGCGAGTTCGGCGTAGATCGTCGAGGCGACACTCGCCCACTGGCCAGCGCAGTCCCATTGCACAGGCCGGAGGAGACCGGTGACGAGCGCGGCGTCCGCCCAGGCGAACGGCATGACGGGTACGGACGCGGCCAGGGCGTCCAGCAACGTGCGGTGCGTGATCGCCCCCCAGCGCCCGTGCCGCCTGACCTGTCGGACCGCGCGCATCTGCGCCTCGGAACTGCTTTCCATATCGAGCATCGAAGCAACGGCGTCCCGATCGCGACAATAAGCGCCGGGCACGATGTTCGTCCTCTCCCGCAAACCTGCTTCGGAGAAACGCACCATGAACGACGCGCTACGCTGCTGGTCACCCCGACGGGGACACCCCTTCCTCTGGACCAACGTCCAGTCTCAGGGTGTCCACATCCCAGGGGGAAGCCCAGCTGCCGCCGGTACGTAAGCGCAAGCGGAAGGCGTGGACGAGCGACGAGGCGCGGCGCTTCCTGGAGTCGGCCCGCGCCGACGACGACCCGCTCTACGCCGCGTACGTCCTGGTCCTGGTGCTCGGTCTGCGCAAGGGTGAGATGCTGGGCCTCACCTGGCCGGACGTGGACCTCGACACGGAGGAGTTGACCATCGATCGGCAACTCCAGCGGGCCGGTGTCGAACTGCTGCACCGGGAGGCGAAGACTGCCGCCTCGGACGCCACCCTGCCACTGCCGGACATCTGCACCGTGGCACTCGACCGCCGCCGTGCCGCGCAGACCGCCGCCCGGGATGCCGCCGGCCCAGCCCGGCAGCTCTCCGACCTGATCGTCACTACCCGGTACGGGCGGCCGGTCGAGCCGCGCAACGTGAACCGCTTCTGGGGCCGGCGCTGCGACGCGGCCGGCGTCCGGCGGATCACCGTCCGGGACGCCCGGCGGACCTGTGCCTCTCTCCTGGCGGACCTGGACGTGCACCCTCGGGTGGCGATGCAGATCCTCCGGCACGCTCAGTTCGCCATCACCATGGAGATCTACACGGTGGTCTCCTCGGCGGCCACCCGCGACGCACTCAAGCGGCTCGGCAGCGCGCTGGACCGGTAGGACGTACTGATTCGGTCAGGACGGCCGACGCCCCTGGGGTCCGGTCCGCTACCGGTCGACGTAGTGGTACCGGCAGGCGATGATCTCGACGTCGTTCTTGGTGATCCGATACACCAGGCGGTGTTCGCGATCGATCCGGCGGGACCAGAAGCCGGACAGCTCTCCCCGAAGGGGTTCCGGTTTGCCGATGCCCTCGTATCCGTTGCGCATCACGTCCGCGATGAGATCGTTGATGCGCTTGACCAGCTTTCGGTGTGTGTGGCTGAGGTACTGATTCCAGGCCGTCGCGGTGAAGACCAGCCTCACGCGACGTCCCGGACGGTGGCCGGGTCGACCAGATCCCGCTCGACCGTGTCGCCCTGCTCAAGCTCCGCGATCGATCGGCGCAGAGCTGCGGCGTTGCTCGGGCTGCGCAGGAGGTACTCGGTCTCCTTCATCGACTCGTACTCGGCGAGCGACACGATCACCACGGGCTCGTGTCCGGACCGGGTCACCACCACCTCCTCCGCGTCGTTGATGACGCTGTCGAGTTCGGCGGCCAGGTTCTGTCGTAGCTGGGTGAAGTTCACGGTCCGCATGACCACCTCCAGGGCAAGTACAGAAAACTGTACCTCAGGAGGACCTGCGTATCACTCATGGCCGACCTGGCGGTGCACCCACGGGTACTGCTGTACTCCGCTGCTGTACGAGTTGAGAGTGCGGCTCAAGCGGTCCCGCGAAGGGGCGTTGACCTGTGGAGGAGTGGGCCGGAGGTACCACCATGCGAACCACACCGCCACCATCGCAGGCGATCCGCTGCCCCTAGGTCTGCCCAGCCCACGGGCGTCGGACGGTGCTCGATGACCTCGACTTGCCGACTGGTGCGGTTCGTCGGCACGACTGGCCCCGCCCTACGCGATGTCGCCTGAGGCGCGCGGGGATCAGGCGATCTGACGGAGGTCGCTGCCGTAGTCGAAGATGATTGTGAGTCGCGGCAGGCAGCGCCGCTGCACAGCACGCCGTGGCCGAGTCGCGCGCATCACCGATCGCCGCCACGACGTATCCATGCCGCACCGACGCAGGACGCCTCGACGAATGGGTGGCGCTGTTCAACCCGGCTGCTCAGCGATCTGCTGACGATCGTTGCGGGCCGGGCCGGGTGGTCAGGCCCGGGCCGGCAACAGCCCGTCTACTCGGAGCCGGTGTGCTCCAGGTCAGGGTCCTCGCGATAATCGCTGATCACCGTGACGGCTTCGGTTTCCGGCCGATATCCGGGGTCGAGTCGCACGAGGTCCCATTCGTTGATCCAGGCCCGCACGTACTGCCGCATCCGGGTAGCGCCCAGCCTCTCCAGCCCGGCCACGTCGGGCGGATGCCATCCGAACGCCTGCCCGTGCAGTTCGCGCAGCTGCGTGTACACCTGCTTGAGCTCGGCGTCGTCCGGCGGGGTGAGCAGGTGTGTCTCCCGGTCGATGATCCGCATGCCGAGTTCGGCGGCGGCCGCGAGCTCGGCCGCGTCCGGCGTTCCCTTGGCCAGCAGCCGCTCCGGGACGACGTGCCGATCGTTGCGCCCGGTAATCACGGCCGCCTCGAAGTCGTCGGTCATGGCGAGCACCGCAGCCATCGGGGTGCCTCTGCCGTTCTCACCTCGCATCCACCGGGCCAGCTCCGCATACGATTTGGCGCGCTGGAGCAGCGAGTACCGTCCGATGAGCTCGACCTCGTCGAAAAGGACGAGCCAACCGGGTGACCCTGCGGCAGCCAGCAGACGGGCCCCGAACCGCATCCGCTGCCGGGCCAGTTCGGCCGCCGCCACCGGCGCGAAGACGGGTCGCTGCTCGCCGACCTCCCGCATCCGTCGGCGCAGTTCCGGGATCGCGATCGGATCACCCGACCAGAAACGCAGAACGGTCTCGGCGAACGACGGGTCGCGCTCACGGAGGTGAGCGAACAGCACCAGACTCGCAGGGAACCGTTCGTTCAGCTCGGATCCGCTCGACGACGCCCAACGCAGCAGCTCGGCACAGGCGCGGCCGTCCAGGTCGAGCCCGGCCGCTGCCTCGATGATCGCTGGCCGGACCTGCCCGTCGCGCAGCGCGGAGTCGGCCGCCGCACGGAAGACCTTCGCGGGGTCGTACAGCGGCGTCTCCTTGCTGACTACGACGCGGCTGACGGTCCATCCGTTGTTCAGCGCCAGCCGGGCGAGGTGCTCGAGCAGATGGCTCTTGCCCGCGCCGAATCCGCCTCCGATCAGTATGCTCGCGGGAGAACCCGCCGCAGCCGAGGCGCACATCGTCTCGAAGCGGTCCTCGATCGCCGACTGTCCACTGCCGAGTGCCGCCACCGCGTCCCGGCTGGGCACTCCCGCACGCAGCGCCTCGATCGCGCGCCGGGCCACGACGGCAGGGGATCGCCCGTCGGTCATGCCGATCATCATCAGGACACCTCCACGGAGTCGGAACCGATACGCACCAGCGCGGCGTACGGGTTCGACCGGCGCCGGTCGCGCACCTCGTCGGCGACCCGCAGTTGCAGTGCCGTGTACGCGGGCAGCCCGCGTGCCTCGTCATGTACGAGGACCGGCGGCACCTGCACGGCCGCGAACAGCCCCTCGATCTCGTCGACCGCATCGATCAGCTGACGGACCAGCTCGTACGCGTCGAGCGTCGCCGCCTTCGCATAGTAGAAGCCGTCCCGCAAGCCGGCGGGCGGGCGCCGGATCGCGGCCAGCCGGTCCAGGTCGAGCCGCAGCACCAGACCCGGCCGGCCGGCGATCCGCAGCCAGCGGGTCAGTGACACCAGTAGCGGCCGCGCGTTGTAGCGGTTCACCTTCGTGTTCAGGCCTACCCGACGCAGGTCCGCAGCGGGCAACCGCTCACCGTGCAACCAGCCGATCACAGTCTGCCGTTCGTCGGCGGTGACGTCACCCCGGCCGAGGCGTTCCTGGCAGAGCCGGAACATCGACACCCGGAACTCGTGGCTCATCTCCGTGTCCCGCAGGACCAGCTGCTCGACGGCGCGGCGGGCACTGCGGTACAGCTCCGCGGCGTCGACATCGTGGTGCCGGGCGATCACCCCGAGGTCGATGCCATCGGTGTCGGCGGGCACCGGGAAACCCGCGCGGTCCAGAGCGGCGCGCACGACGGAAGCGGCGAGCCCGACCCAGTCCATCTGGCGGGCGACGGTGGTGAACACCTGGTCGATCAGGTGGACTCTGGTGGTTGCGGCATCCACTTCGGCGTACGCGAAACCCTGTCCGATCTCGGCGAGCGCGGCGGCCAGCCGGTCCCGCACGGTGCCGTCCGCCGGGCACAACAGCTTGACCGAGGCGCCGCCGCCAGCGATGTACCCGGTCAGGTATTCCCGCTCGACGAACTGGAGGTAGTCGTCGACGTCGATCTCGGCGGCGCTCACTCCTGCGGCCCCGGCTCGGTGTCCTCACCGGTGAACGACACACCCCAGTACCGCTGTTCCTGACCGTTGCGCGCCACTGTGGTCAGCACCCCGGAGCCCTTGGTGCCGGTGCTGGCCGCCCAGCGCAGAGCCCGCGGGCTCCGCTCGGTACGGAGGACGCCGCTCTGATCCAGCAGGTAGAGATCGCGGGCGAACTCCTGCCGCGAGTACTGGGTGCGCTGGCCCGGCATCATGGTCAGAACCGTCCAGATGTCGGCCAGGCGGATCACCGCATCGGCGCGCTTGCCGTCAGCTGCGACGCGAAGCTCGTAGGCCGACCGGAGACTGTCGAGGAACTGCTCAGCCTTGAAACGTGTTCCCCGTTCCTGCGCCCGAGCCAGCGCGCTGACCAGCACCGAGGGCCGCAGTCGCCGGTCGCGTGCCTTGTCGATCTCGATCGCGGCGTCGCCGGGGAGCACCCGCAGCAGAGACGGGTAGCACAGGAGCCGGTCGTCGTCGCCCTCGACGATCGCGAGCCCTCGGGCCTCTGCCTCCGCCAGCAACTCCTTGACATATCCACCCGAGGACAGGTAGGCGCGCTCGTCGAACGTGAAGGCGTCGCCGATCGCCCGGGTGTCTGCGGCGAGCTTGTCGGCCGTTGTCCGGGCGCCGGCCAGGGCCTTCCGGAGGTCGCGGATCTGCCCGGTGTGGGCGGCGGCGCGCGCCCGCTTCAGTTCCCGCACCGTAGCGTTGGCGCCACGCAGGGCTTCTTCGAGCGTGCGCTCGGTAACGGCGAGCGCACTCTCCAGGCCCTCCGTGGCGTCCGGCTGGGCTGCCGGGGTGTGAAGGTCGCCGATCGGCTCAGCGAAGCCCGGTTCTGACACGAGTGGGGATCCCATCTTGCGGAGAGTAGTGGCCGCCCCGGAGCTGGGACATCGCCCGGTGGATACAGTGTGGTGTGTGGTCACCCCGCTGCACTCCACCATCGGGCGCTGGGTCCCCCCTGGGGAGCCCACAGAGGTCGGCGGCCATGCTATACCGGGTGGCTTGTTCTATCGAGGCAGGCAGCTGCCCGGCGCGTCCGGCCCGGTGGAGCCGTCTCTCGTCGATCCCGACCTGCCGGTTGCCAGCTCCCCCGGTCGCCACGGTCTGCCCGGCGGCGGCCAGAATCCGGCGTACCACCTGCTCTCACCATTCACCCGTAAGGCGTACCTGGTCTGGCTGGCCGGCGGCCGGCGATCGGACGTCGCGCCCAGTCTGGTCCGGCTGTTCTGCTTCGGCCTGGAACGACGGATCCTGGTCGACGGGGACGTCGATCCCGCGGTGCAGCGGGAACTGCCGGCGATCGCCGCCGAGGTCCGCCGGCTGCGGGTCCGGTATGGCGACACGACGGCCCTGCGAGAGACGCTGGACCACCTGCTCGACCTGCTTGAGCTGCTGACTGCCGAGCGCACGGTGCCCGGGGCCGGACCCGACCGGGAGACCCCGGCGGCCGTGAAGATCGCACTGGCCAGGTTCGCGGTCTCCTCGACCCCGTTGCCTGCAGTCTGGGCCCGCGCCTGGACACGGCACCACCCATCGCTCGGCCCGTGCCGAAGTGAGATCGACTGTCCGGCCGAGTTCGAGCGGCTGTTCACCATGCGTTACCGCGAGCGGTACGGTCGCGGGGTGGTCGCGCCCAGCGACGGCACCGGCATTCGGCTGGGCTACCGCCCGTCCCATCCGGGTCTGGCCACCGCCCTCGTCTGGCGCGCGGACCTGCCCGATCTGCTGGCCGACAGGCACAGCATCCGGGCGCTCGCGGCCTTGCGGGACGAGACGGCTGCCGACCTCGAGCCGTACCGTCGATGGCTTGTCCGGTTCCCGCAGGGCCGGGACTCGCTCGCCGCCGTGCCGCTGCTACCGGCGGAACTGGTCGACGCCCGCCACGGCAGGCTCGGCGCGCTACGGGTCTGGGCCGAGCGCCGGCTCGACGGGCGGGCCCGCGTCATGGTCGACGGCGGCGACTTCTGGGACTTCTGGTCGGCTGCCGACCCGCATCGAATGGCCACCGACGAGACCACCGCCCTGCTGTCCGTGCTGGCACGACTCGATCTCGGCATCGAGCCGGACGTCCGCTTCGGTGCGCCGCCGCTGGCTCGTGGCCCGGCCACCCTGTTCCGTCTCGGCAGACCGGCGGCCGGCGGGCCGGGACCGCGCTTCGCCTCCGCCGCGGCGATAGTCCGGTGTGCCGTCGCGGTGGCCTCGGTGGCCGGGCCGGTCGACCCCCAAGGGCTGGCCGGCGCCGCGCTGGTCGGCACCGTCCCCGATCTCGCGGCCGCTCTCCGGCTGGCTCCGGGCGAGGACCTTCGGCTGGCGGCACGGCTGAGCTGGCTTCTGACCACGCGGGTGGAAGTGGATCGGCTCGCCCGGCAGACGGCGGTGACGACGCCGGTCGAGCGGGAGATCGCCGGCCACTACCTGGCCACCGTGGCGGTCACGGCCGATCCGGTGATCGGCCCGGCCACCGTCGCCGTGCTGACGCGGGTGTACCGGATCCTCGGTCTACCGGTGGACCTGGTCTTCCAGCGGCTCCACGAACGGGGCACCGGAATCGTGCCGTCTCTCCCCCGGACCGCCAGCGCCGAGCAACTGCCCCTTCCGGACCGGCGGCGAGCCTCGGCGGCCGGTGCCGAACAGCCGGATGAACCGGTCGTCGTCCAGGCCGGCGATCACCGGCCGACCGGGTATGCGCTGCCGTGGGCGGTGGCGGCCGAGCCGGCGCCCGCCGGGTTCCGGCTCGACCACGCTCTGGTCCAGCGAAAAGTCGCCGACAGTGACACCGCTGCCGCGCTGCTGAGCACGATCTTCGACGAGAAGGAAACCGGGTACGCGAACCCGCAACCGCCGTGCCCGATTCGTGAGCAGCCCGCGGTTCCGGGCCTGGACCGGATGCACGGAGCTCTGTTGCACGCCCTCGGCGAACGCCCGGCCTGGAGCCGTGCGGAGTTCGATGCCCTCGCCGCAGCACACGGGGTTCTGCCGGACGGTGCGCTCGACGTGCTGAACGAGGCGGCGATCGACGTCACCGGAGCCCCGGTTCTCGAGGGTGACACGATGCTCGCCGTAGCCGACGATGTCCTCCTGGAGCTGCTCACATGACACACCCCAGCACCTCGACCGCAGCCGGGCGGATCCGGCCACGCGAACGGGATGCGATCATCGCGTCGCTGCGCGCCGGCATGGTCCCGCGCGTCGGGCAGCAGCACATCCAGGTCGGCCGCGCAGCCGAGGTGCAGGCGGCGGTGCGCGACATCGACCGGATCGCCGACGGTGGCGCCGGGTGCCGGTTCGTCATCGGCGAGTACGGCTCGGGCAAGACTTTCTTCCTGCACCTGGTTCGCTCGGTCGCTCTGGAACGGCGGCTGGTCACCGTGCACGCGGATCTGTCGCCGGACCGGCGCCTGCACGCGGCCTCGGGGCAGGCACGTGGCCTGTACGCCGAACTGATGAGCAGCCTGGCCACCAGGGCGCGGCCGGACGGGACGGCGCTGGCCAGCGTTGTCGAACGGTTCGTCACGGGGGCATTGCGGGAGGCGGCCGATGCCGGCGCCGACCCGGCCGGGGCCATCCGGGCAAGGCTGGCATCCTTAACCGAGATGACCGGTGGCTACGACTTCGCAGCGGTGGTCGGCGCCTATTGGCGGGGATACGACAGCGGGGACGAGCAGTTGCGTGCCGACGCCGTGCGCTGGCTGCGCGGGGAGTTCACCAGCCGGGTGGATGCCCGCACCGCGCTGGGCGTGCGCACCATCGTCGACGACAGCAGCTTCTACGACCATTTGCGGCTGATGGCCCGCTTCGTCCTTCTCGCTGGATTCGACGGCCTTCTGGTCTGTCTGGACGAGATGGTCAACCTGTACAAGATCACCGGGTCGGCGGCCCGCAACGCCAACTACGAGCAGTTGTTGCGCATCGTCAACGACACGGCCCAGGGCGGCGCCGAGCACATCGGCTTCCTGTTCGGCGGGACACCTGAGTTCCTGCTCGATCCCCGGCGTGGCCTGTTCTCGTACCCTGCGCTGGCCTCCCGTCTGGTGCCGAACCGCTTCGCCGGGCCCGACCGCATCGATCATTCCGGTCCGGTGATCCGGCTCGGCAACCTGACCCCGGAGGACGTCTTCGTCCTGCTGACCAGGCTCCGGCACGTGTTCGCCGCCGGCGATCCGTCCCGGTACCTGCTCCCCGACGAAGCGCTCACCGCGTACATGGCACATTGCTCCGCACGGCTCGGTGACGCCTACTTCCGTACCCCGAGGGAGACCATCCGCAGCTTCCTGGACCTGCTCGCGATGCTCGAGCAGCATCCTGAACTGCACTGGTCCGCCCTCATCGGAAAGCTCGAAATCGCTGCCGCCGGTGATGAGGACGACGAACTCGCCTCCTTCCAGCTGTGATTCGGTGAGCGAGAACCCGCCGTCGCAGGCGTACGCCCTCTATCACCCCGCCGTCCAGCAGTGGATCTACCAACAGGGCTGGGAACGGCTGCGTGACGTCCAGGAACATGCCGCCGGGTTGATCCGCGCCGGGCAGCGTGACGTGATCATCGCCTCGGCCACGGCCAGCGGGAAGACCGAGGCAGCACTGCTGCCGATCTGCTCGGTCCTCGCCGTCCGGCAGAAGCAGGGGCTCGGTGCCGGTGTGGCGGCGCTGCTGGTGAGCCCGCTGAAAGCGCTGATCAACGACCAGTACGGCCGGATCGCCGATCTGGCCGGCCCGCTCGGCCTGCAGGTGCACCGATGGCACGGCGACGCGCCGGCGTCCGGCAAGGCCCGGGTCCTGCGGGCGCCGCAGGGACTGTTGCTGATCACGCCGGAGTCCCTGGAGGCGCTGTTCGTCCGGCACGGCGACCGGGCACGACGCGTCTTCGGGAGCCTGCGACACGTGATCGTCGACGAGTTGCACTCGTTCATCGGCACCGAACGGGGAGCCCAGCTCCAGGCCCTACTGCACCGTGTGGAGGAGGCCGCCGGCAGGCGGGTGCCACGAGTGGCGCTCTCCGCGACTCTCGGTGACTTCGGCGGTGCCGCGGAGTTCCTCCGGCCAGGCGGCGGCACGGAGGCCGCAGTCGTCTGCTCCACCGAACCCGGCGGCGAGATCCGGCTCCAGGTCCGCGGGTACGTCGACCCGGCCCGGCCACCGGAACCAGGCAGGGAACGGGCCGACCGTGCGGCGATCGCCGACCATCTGTTCCGGACCCTACGGGAAACCGACAACCTGGTCTTCGCGAACTCGCGCGCGGCCGTCGAGGTGTACGCCGACATGCTCACCCAGCGCGCCACCCAGGCCGGGGTGCGGGCCCGCTTCCTCGCCCACCACGGCAGTCTCTCCAAGGAGGTACGCGAACACGTCGAGGAACGACTCAAGGATCCGGCCGCCCCGATTACCGCGATCTGCACCTCTACCCTCGAACTCGGCATCGACGTCGGCTCGGTGGACTCGGTCGCCCAGATCGGCGCCCCGCCGACGGTTTCCGGCCTCCGCCAGCGGCTCGGCCGTTCGGGACGCCGGCCGGGCCAGCCGGCCGTCCTGCGCGTCTACGTTGCGGAGCCGGAACTCAACGCCGGAATCGCCCCCGCCGACGCGCTACGCCCCGAACTGTTCCAGACCGTCGCCATGGTCGAGCTGTTGACCGCAGCCTGGTACGAACCGCCGGACGACACCGGCCTGCACCTGTCTGCACTGATTCAGCAGATCCTGTCGATCTGCGCGCAGCACGGCGGCGCGCGGGCCAGCCGCCTCTTCGCGACACTCTGTGACACCGGCCCGTTCCGGCGCGTCGACCGGGCCGTATTCGCGCAACTCCTGCGCGACATGGGCCAGCACCGGCTCCTTGAGCAACAGCCCGGCGGCGAGTTGCTTCCGGGCCGGGAAGGCGAGCGGCTACTGGGCCACTACAGCTTCTACGCGTCCTTTCACACCTCACTGAACTACCGTCTCGTCGCCGACGGATACACCCTCGGCTCGCTCCCGGTGGACCGCCCGATCCTTCCCGGCACGATGCTCATCTTCAGCGGGGCGCGCTGGCGGGTCCTCTCCGTGGACACCGCCCAGCGGGTGATCGAACTGACCGCCGCCGAAGCCGGCAGACCGCCCGTGTTCCCGGGCACCGGCGGTGAGATCGCCGACGAGGTTCGCCGGGCGATGTTCCGGCTGTACCGTTCCACAGAGATTCCCCACTACCTCGACGCCACCGCACGGACACTGCTGGCCGAGGGCCGGGCCGCCTTCCACGCGTACGGTCACGCGACTCGCCGTGTCTTCGCCCAGGAAGCCGGCACCCTTCTGTTTCCCTGGCGCGGCGACCGGATCATGAACACGCTCGCCGCCGTCCTCGGTATGCGCGGCCTGGTCGTGGGCCAGGACGGTCTGGCGATCACGATTCGTGACTGCACACCGGCTCGGCTGCTTCCCGTGATCCGTAGCCTGGCTACCGGCCCGGCCCCGGATCCCGTCGCCATCGCGGCTGCGGTGCGCGCGAAGCAACATGACAAGTACGACCGCTACCTGAGCGAGAATCTGCTGAACCTCGGGTACGCGGCGCGCGCGCTCGACGTACCCGGAGCCTGGGCCTGTCTGTCCGACCTCGCGGACTGCGACACCGTGGGCTGACGGATGCGGCCGGCGTGACACCCCTCCTGCAGGGGTGCCGTAGCCCAGCACCTCGCCCGGATCCGAAAGCACCTGGACCACGTCGGCGCTGCCGGTGCGGTTCGCCCGAAGCGACGGGCCTCGCCGTACACGATGTCGTCTGAGGCTCGCGGGGATCAGACGATCTGACGGAGGTCGCTGCCGTAGTCGAAGATGATGCGCAACCGGGCGCCCAGTGCTCGCGCGTACCGGCTCAGCTCAGAGTCGCCACCTCGTTGGCATCCAGGTCGCCGTTTTCGATCTGGCTCACCCGGCCGGGCGTGACTCCCATCACCTCGGCCACCTTCCGCTAGGTGAAACCGAGACGCTTGCGCTCCTCGGCGAGGTGGAACGCACTGACCCACGCCTCGGTGCGGGCGCGTTCCCATCGAGCGCGTCGTCATCCCCATCGTGCAACTCGGCACGGATGTCGTCCCAGTCATGGAAGTCGCTCATCAGCTTTCCCTCCGTTTCCTCTCGAAGGCAAGCCAACCCCCGTAGGCGACGTCGCGGCCAGATCTCGGCGGCAGCTCCTTGAGGTTGCTGATGCTCGAACCCTGAGGGTCGACCAGCGGACGCCCCAGACCCGGACCTGTCTCGGCGAGCATGTCGTCTCGGTCATGCGAACCACGAAAGCACAGGTCAAGAACGAGATCACGTTATGCGGTGGGCCGCCAGGGACTCGAACCCTGAACCTATGGATTAAAAGTCCACAGCTCTGCCATTGAGCTAGCGGCCCGCGCGCTCAGGCTACCGGACAACGCGTGTTGACCGCTCGTCGCTTCCGGTGGGTGTCGGCCGCAGCCGGGCAGGACTCCGGCGGCATGCATCAGGCGATCCTCGGGAACCGTGGGAGGCATGAGAATCGCCAGGACCCCCGCCGTGGCCGCGTCGAGCGAGGTGCCGGGTGACGACGGCGTACGCCATCCGGGCGGCGAGGTGCACGCCTGGCTGCCGGGGCAGAACCAGACGCTGTGCGGGCTGCCGCTGAGTCGTACCCGGCTGCGTCGCTTTCCGCACGTGCCCTTCGACTACTCCGCAACCGACCAGCTCACCGGAGCCGACCCGGTCGGCTGGATCTGTCCGCGCTGCCTGGCCGCCGCCGGTGGGCGCGGGGGCCGTCACCGGCAGAGCTGGGAACGGCAATCACCCCGCCCCTGAGCATCCTTCGCCGGTCGGCGGGCACGGTTGGAGCGTGCCGCACCGGGTACGCGACCGGGCATGCGGATCGTGGTGGTGGGGGCCAGCGGGAACGTCGGAACGGCCCTGTTGCGTCGGTTGCGTCGGGAATCGGGGCTGGACCTGGTCGGGGTGGCGCGCCGATTCCCCGACCCGTCGGCGGGCCCGCCGTACGACACGGTGGAGTGGCACTCCTGCGACATCGGGGAACCGGGGGCGGTCGACCAGCTCGCCGGGGTCTTCGCCGGTGCCGACGCGGTGGTGCACCTGGCCTGGCAGATCCAGCCCAGTCACGACCAGCGGCAGTTGCACCGGACCAACGTCGGCGGCAGCCGCGCGGTGGTCGAGGCGGTGCTCCGGGCGAAGGTTTCCGCCCTGGTCCACGCCTCGTCGGTCGGCACGTACGCGCCCGGCCCGAAGGACCACCCGGTCAGCGAGCGTTGGCCGACGACGGGGGTGCGCGCCTCGTCGTACAGCCGGCACAAGGCGCAGGTGGAGGAACTGCTCGACGGGGTCGAGCGGGAGCACCCCGAGCTGCGGGTCGTCCGGCTCCGCCCGGGGCTGGTCTTCCAGCGGGACGCGGCCACGGAGATCACCCGGTACTTCCTGGGGCCGTTCGCGCCGGTCCGGCTGCTGCGGTACGGCCGGCTGCCGCTGGTGCCCACCCACCGTCGGCTGCGTATGCAGGCGGTGCACGCCGACGACGTCGCGGACGCGTACGCCCGCGCGGTCCTCTCCGATGCGCGCGGGGCGTTCAACGTGGCGGCCGACCCGGTGCTCACGCCGGAACTGGTGGCCCGGCACTTCCACGGCTGGACGGTGCCGGTGGCCGCCCCGCTGCTCCGGACGGCGGCGGCGCTGACCTGGCGGGCCCGGTTGCAGCCGGTCGACCCGGGTTGGGTGCAGCTCGCCCTGGGCGTCCCGCTGATGTCCAGCCAACGGGCCGAGACCGAGCTGGGTTGGCGGCCGGAGCGGGACGCGCTGACCGCGCTGCGGGAACTCTTCGCCGGGATGGCCGACGGTGGGCACACGCCCAGCCCGCCGATGACCGCCCGTCACGACCTCGCCGGCCGCCCGGGTGGGCTGCTGCTGGGACGGCCGGCCGGGCACGGCAACCCGTACTAGCGGCGAACGCCACCGGCCCGGCACGACACGGCGACCCGAGGTGGGCGTGCCGTGCCGACCCCGGCGGCCGGTGACCGGCCGCCGGGGTCGGTGCGGGTCAGGACTCGAAGGTCCTGCGTCGGTAGAGGAGAAGCAGGGCCGCGCCGGTGGCGACGGCGACGCTGCCGAACGCCGTCAGGACGGGTACCAGCGCACCGCCGCCGCTGGCACCGGTCACCGGCAGCTCCGTGCGGGTCGGCGTCGGGGCTCCCGTGGGCTGGCCGGTCGGGCTGGCGGTGGGGGTGCCCGTGGGGGTCCCGGTCGGTTGGCCGGTCGGAGTTGCGGTGGGGGTGCCCGTCGGGGTGCCGGTGGGTTGGCCGGTCGGAGTGCTGGTGGGGGTCCCGGTGGGCGTGCCGGTGGGTTGGCCGGTCGGAGTTGCGGTGGGGGTGCCCGTGGGGGTCCCGGTGGGTTGGCCGGTCGGGCTGCCCGTGGGAGTCGCGGTGGGGCTGCTCGTCGGCTGGATGCAGACCGGAGCGGTGATGGTGTTGGTGTCCAGGGTGACGGCACCCGTCCGGGCCAGCGCACGGCCCTGGAGGGTCGCGCCGGTGTTCATGGTGATCGAGGTCTGGGCCAGGATGTTGCCGACGAACCGGGTGCCGGTGCCGATCGTGGCCGAGCTGCCGACCTGCCAGAAGACGTTGCAGGGTGAGGCGCCGTTGATGAGCACCACGCTGCTGTTGGACGCGGTGACGAGGGTCGAGGCGATCTGGAAGATGAACGCCTCTCCGGGGTTGCCCTGGGCGTCCAGCGTCAGGGTGCCGGTGAGTTGGGCGGCTGCGATCCGGTACACCCCGGGAGTGAGCGTGGTTCCGCCGAGTTCCGAGGGAAGACTCGTGAACGGGGTCCGGCCGGCGGCGTCGTTGTAGGCGGTGGTCAGGTCGTTCTGAGCCTGGAGGGCGACGGCGTCGGCGAGGTGGATCTCGCCCGCGACGAGGCCCGGTGGGAAGCCGGTGGCGCTGCTGCCCGGGTGGACGCCGAGGTCCTGCCCCAGGAAGCTCGGGCCGGTGTTGGTGACCGTGGAGCCGGCCAGCACGGAGAAGTTCGCCGCTGTGCCCAGGCCGACCGGCGCCACCTGCGCGCTGGCGCCGGTTCCGCTGAGGAGAAGCACCGCGGTGGCGGCGCAGCCGGCGGTGACGGCCGCGAGTGCCGGCAGCACGACGCGCCGACGCAGACGGAGTCGACGGTGAAGGATCGGAATGACTGTCACGATGTGGCCCTCTCATGGTGCGACTTCGGCAGTGGCCGCCATGACGGCGGTCGGCCAAGACACACGGAAGTGCAGATGTCCTTAATCGGACTTTTGCACATCAAACTCACAAGAGTGACAGAAACCTACAGAACGGCTCGAAGGTTTGGGGTTGGCGTATGTGGTCGGAACGCTGACCGGACGTCAGCCCAGCTTCGAACCGGTCACCGTGGGGTTGCGCCCCGGCTCCGGGTCGCAGTCGAAGGTGATGGTGCCGCCGGCCGCCACCGCCTTCACCACCGCGTCGGAGGTGCAGCTCGCGGCGGTGCCGTTACCGACCACCCGGGTCGGTCGGGAGGTGTCCACCATGCGTGCCTCGGCCGGCACGGCCGCGCCGCCGTTCGGGTTGCCGGCCCGCAGGACGCCACCACCGGGCCGGGACGGCTTCGGGGCCGGGCTCGCGCTCCGGCCGCCCATGCCGACCGACGCCCTCCGTACGGCACCGGGGCTCGCGGCGGCCGTGGCGGACGCGGCGGCGACCGGGATCTCGGTGGCCGGCTCGCCGCCCGGCCCGGACGGGCCGCAGCCGGCGAGGGCGACGGTCGCGAGGACGAGGAGGGCGACGGCGGGTGTCA
Organism: Micromonospora inyonensis; assembly: GCF_900091415.1. Classification (NCBI taxonomy): domain Bacteria; kingdom Bacillati; phylum Actinomycetota; class Actinomycetes; order Micromonosporales; family Micromonosporaceae; genus Micromonospora; species Micromonospora inyonensis. The sequence continues at coordinate 1,791,064 of NZ_FMHU01000001.1, forward strand.
TGCGCGCCGGTCGATGCTAGGCGCTCCGGTGCCGGCCACCTACCCAGGCGCGGGAGGTCAGAAGCCGGCGCAGAGGTACGGCAGCTCGCGTGGGAAGAGGCGACGCAACTCCAGCATCGCGTCGACCGGTACGTCACCGAGCTGCCGCACCACCACCTCGGCCGGGTCGAGTGCCCCGTACACCAGGGCGGAGAGTCCGGCGGCGGTGAGCGTGGCGGCCGGCGGGTCGACCGCGCCGAGGGACGCCCCGGAACGGATCTCCAGCTGCCCGGTCGTTCCGTCCAGCAGGAACGTCCCGGCGAGCCACCGGTCCCCGATCAGCTCGACCTGGCAGCACCCGGCCCCGGCGGGCAGCCCGGCCAGCGCGTCCATCGAGAGCACCCGGGCCATCGGGGCGGACTCGTCCGGCCTGGTCACCCGGGTCTCGCAGACCACGCCCAGGTCGGTGGCCCAGAGTTCGGGCAGCTCGTCCGGGGCGACCACCACGCTCACCCGTTCGACCTGGTCGACGTGCCGGGCGAGGAACTGCAACAGCAACGCGCGGCCGAGAGGGCTGACGGCGAGCAGGTGTCCACCGTCCAGAGTGCCGCCGTAGCCGTCGATCCGGTAGGTGAGCAGGCCCTCGGTCACCCCGTTGACCCGCGCGGTCACCAGCCAGCGGTTGTCGTCCTCGCGCACCCGGATGCGGCGGTACTCGGGAAGGACCGCGAAGCCGTGCCGCTGCACCAGGCAGCGCTCGTGGAAGGCGGAGTACTCGTCGTATCCGGTACCGGTCCGTTGCCAGGCCAGCTCGCCCGGCAGCTCCACACGCAACAGCTCGGCGAGGTCGCCCGGAGGGAACGTGGCGGTACGCGGCGCGGGGAGGTTGACGTAGCCGAACCGCTCGTAGAACGAGGGTCGGAACGGATAGAGCGCGGAGAGCACGTGCCCCTCGTCGCGCATCTCGTCGAGCAGCTGGTGCATGAGCGCCCGGACGTGGCCCTGGCGGCGGGCGAGCGGATGACTGGCGAGCCCGGCGACACCGGCCATCGGCAGCACGTTGCCGCGCAGGTTCTGCCGCATCGGGACGGCGGAGGCGCAGGCCAGGGTGGTGCCGTCCGCCTCGGCGACGAGCGTCCGGTTGCCCTCCTGGTACGGCAGCCAGTCCCGCATCGCCTCGGCGTCGTCCGCCGCCCGGGGCGTCTCGTCGAAGGAGTACGCCTGGAGCGGGAAGCTGGTGGTCAGGCGTTCCTCGGCGGTAAGGCGACGGATGCTCATGTGTCCATCCCAACCCCGCTCCCGGAGCCCCGCAACCCGATTCGTTGGTCGGCCGTCGGCTCAGACCTCGGTGACGTCGGAGATCACGACCGTGACGTTGTCCGGCGCGCCCGCCTGGTGGGCCAGTTTCACCAGCTGTTCGGCACACTGCTGGCGGTCCCCGTACGTGAACACGGTGTTCGCGACCGTGCCGTCGTCGACGTAGTCGGAGAGCCCGTCGCTGCACAGCAGCAGACGGTCACCGGGCAGGACGCTGTACCGGGCGATCGACGGCGGCGCGTCGATCCCCTGGACCGCCCGGGTGACCAGGGACCGCTGGGGGTGCTGGCGGGCGGCGGCGGGAGTGACGGTCCCCTGGTCCACGAGGGCCTGGACGAAGGTGTCGTCCCTGGTGAGCTGGTGCAGCGCACCCTCCCGGAGCAGGTAGCACCGGGAGTCGCCGACCTGGGCGACGACCAGGACGTCCCCGGCGAGCAGAGCGGCGGTCAGCGTGGTGCCCATGCCCTCGCGTGCCGGCTCGGCGTCGATGGCCGCGCGGATGCGCAGGTTGGCGGTCTGCACGACGGCGCGGAGCGCGTTCTCCGCCTCGTCCGGCGTCTCGGGGGGTATCAGCTCGTCCAGGATCCGGATGACGATCTCGCTGGCGACCTCCCCGGCCGGCAGTCCACCCATCCCGTCGGCCACCGCGACCAGCCGCTCCCCGGCGAGGGCGGAGTCCTCGTTGTTGGTCCGGACCAGGCCGACGTCGTTCAGGATGGCCGAGCGGAGGATCAGCTTCATAGGTGAAGTCTGCCAAGAAGACCGTGCCCGCGTCTCCACCCCATGGTCGCCCCGGGCCGGCGTGGCTCCCGTTCAGTCGCGTGGATAGCGCAACAGGAGGCTCGCGGTGACCTCCTCGTCACCCACGGCGGCGTAGCAGTGCGGCACGTCCGACGTCCAGCGCAGGTGCCCGCCGGCGGCGGCGGACAACGGCGCGTCCACCGGACCGGCGCGGAGCACGCCCGCGAAGACGGTGACGTGCTCGGTGACCCCGGCCCGGTGCGGGGGCGACACCTGGCCCGGGCCGGGGGCGACCCGCATCCGGTACAGCTCGTACGTCGCCCCGGCCTCGGTGAACACCTCGAGCAGGGTGGCGCGCACCGCGGCCCCGCGTACCGAGGGCGCGCTCGCCGGTCCGGCCAGCACCGCACCCAGGGGTACGCCCAGCTGCGCGGTCACCGCGTAGAGCGTCTCCAGGGTCGGGTTGCGGGTGCCGTTCTCCAGGCCGGAGAGGGTGGCCTTGCCGACACCGGCCGACCGGGCCAGGGTGGAGAGCGAGATGGCCCGTTCCTCCCGGAGCAGTCGGACCCGGCGGCCGATGGCGGCGGCACCCTCCTCAAGGCGGCCGGAGTCGGCGGCTTCCTGCTGGGGGACCGGTGGTCGGTCGGCGGTCGGCATCCCGCTATCGTGCATCATGCGGCTGTTCCGTATACGGAACAGCCGCGGAGGGAGGCGACATGGCGGGCGTCCTGCAACCCGTGCTGGCCGGTGTGGTGACCGCCCTGGTCGGCTTCGCCAGCTCGTTCACCGTGGTCCTGGCCGGGCTCCGGGCCGTCGGTGCCACCGAGACGCAGGCCGCCTCGGGGCTGCTCGCGGTCTGCGTCGCGTCCGGAGCCAGCGCCGTGTGGCTCGGTCTGCGGCACCGGCTGCCGATGAGCATCGCCTGGTCCACGCCGGGGGCCGCGCTGCTGGTGGCGACCGGTCCGGTGGCGGGCGGCTGGCCGGCGGCGGTCGGCGCGTTCGTGGTCTCCGGCCTGCTGATCGTGGCGGCCGGTCTCTTTCCACCGCTGAGCCGCGCGGTCGCGGCGATCCCGAAGCCGATCGCGGGCGCGATGCTGGCCGGCGTCCTCCTGCCGCTCTGCACGGCACCGGTCCGGGCGCTGGTCGAGGTGCCCGCGCTCGCCGGGCCGGTGGTGGTGGTCTGGCTGCTGCTGCACCGCTTCGCCCGCCGCTGGGCGGTGCCGGGGGCACTCGTCGTCGCGGTGGTGGCGATCGCGTCGACCACGCCGCCCGGTCGGCTCGGGGGTGCCGGGCTCGGGCCGGTGTTCGACCCGACGTCGCCGGCTTGGAGCCTGCCGGCCCTGGCCGGGCTGGCGGTGCCACTGTTCCTGGTCACCATGGCCGCGCAGAACGTACCGGGCATGGCGGTGCTCACCGGGTACGGCTACCGTCCCCCGTTCGGGTCCGCGCTACGGGTCACCGGGTTGGCCAGCATGGCCGCCGCGCCCGTCGGCGGGCACGCGGTCAACCTGGCGGCGATCACCGCCGCGCTCGCCGCCGGCCCGGACGCCCATCCCGACCCGGACCGCCGTTGGATCGCCTCGGTGACCGCCGGCGTCGGACTGGCCGTGCTCGGCCTCGGCGCGGGGGTGGCCACCACGCTGGTCCTGCTCTCGCCCCCGGTGCTGATCGAGGCGGTCGCCGGCCTGGCGCTGATCGGGGCGCTGGCCACCGCCCTGACCGCGGCCGTCGCCGAGCCGGACGCGCGCGAGGCGGCGGTGGTCACCTTCGTGGTCACCGCCGCCGGAGTCACCCTGCTCGGGATCGGCGGTGCCTTCTGGGGACTGCTGGCCGGTGGGGTGATGCTCCTCCTGTTCCGCCGCAGGCCGGAGCGCCCCGTCCCGCCGGACCGTCGCTCCGAGCCGGAGCAGGGGGAGAAGCCGGAGCGGGGGAGGTCCCTGGAGAGTGCCTTTGGAGCTGCCCGCACAGACGGGGCACCGCGAGACTGACCGCTGGGCCACCAGCGGCTCCGGCACCCGCAACCCGCCGGAACGGACTACTCCTCGCGAGCGAGGTCGGCGGCGGGGACGGTGAGACGTACCTGCCGGTCGGAGACGGCGGCGATCTGCTCGGCGAGTGCGTAGGTCGCCCCGTCCGATCCGACGATCTTCAAGTAGCCGCTGCGCAGCAGCCGGGCCGCCAGGTCGGCCGGCACGTCCGGTTCCTCGGCCGCCACGGACTCGATCAGCTCGTCCAGGCTGCTGCCCGGGTCGGCGGTCGGGGCCTCCACGGTCACCGCGTTCGGGTCACCCCGCTGAACGAGGTCCACCGTGCCGACCTCGGTGCCGGTCGCGTCGACGACCCGCATGCCGGTGGTGACCCGTCCGATGGTCGTCTGCGTGTCGGTGCCCTGTCGCGTCATGGTGGCGCGGTTCCCAGCCGGCCACGCCGCTAAACGCCGGGCGGGCGCGGGGAGAGCTCACGCCAGGTGTCGGTGCCGTCGAGCAGGGCCCGGACCGTCTCCTCCGCCTCCTCGGCGCTGTCGTACTCGTAGAACCGGGAGACGCCCTCGGCGCCGCCGGCCCGCTGTTCGACGTACCACCGGTCGGCGTCGACCCGGAGGAAGACGTCCCGCCGGGCCAGCCGCCCCCATTTGCCGTTCCACCAGTGCTTCCGCTGCTCCATGGCGGCACGATATCGAACACGCGTACGAAAGATGCCGGCCCCTGCGGGAATCCCGCAGGGGCCGGTGTGCATCGGCGGGTCAGCGCGGGGCCGGCGGCTCCGGCCGGCGGCCGAGCACGTCGTCCAGCGCGCCGCGCTGCTGCCCAGGGGTGGTGTGCCCGGCGGCGACCAGGGCGTCCCGGATCTCGGTGAGCAGCCGGACCTCCTCGCTCGGTGCCTTCGGCGGCGGCTCCTCGCCCCGCTTGCGCCGCTCGGCGAGCTTGTTCATCGGGAAGACGACCAGGAAGTAGAGCGCCGCCGCGGTGAGCAGGAACGTGATCAGCGCGTTCACGAACGCCACCCAGTCGAACGGGATCTCCCGGAACATCGGGGTCGAGCCCTTCAGGCCGTTCTTGCTGCCGGTGAGCAGCGCGATGAGCACCCGGACCAGGGGCTCCAGGAACGACTTGGTGAGCTGCGTGACGACCCCGGTGAACGCGGCACCGATGACGACGCCGACCGCCAGGTCGACGACGTTGCCGCGCATGATGAAGTCCTTGAACCCTTTGAGCATCTACCACTCCCACGTCCGGTCTCGGTTCCGGACAACCTATGCCCCGGCCTGGTGCTCCAGGAACGCGCCCGCTTCGTGCGCCGCCCGCTCCGGGTCGCCCGCGTGGATCGCCGCCACCAGGCGGCTGTGGTCGGTGTACCGTTCGGGTTCCAGGGAGCCGCTCGCCTGGGCGACGGAGGCCCGCATCGCGGTGCCCACCGAGGCGTACAGCTCCGCGAGCATGGTGTTGTGGGCGGCGGCCACCACCACGACGTGCAACCGGGCGTCGGCCTCCACGAACTCCTCGAACCGGCCGTCGCGCCAGGCCGTCTCCCGCTCGGCCAGCGCCGCGTCGAGCGCCGTCAGGTCCTCCTCGGTACGCCGGAGCGCGGCCAGCCGGGCCGCCTCCACCTCGAACGCGCGGCGTACCTCGACCACCTCCGCCATCCGGTCGTCGGTGAGCCGGCGGGCCACCACCGGGGCCAGTTCGTCGGTCGACACCACGTACGTGCCGGAGCCCTGACGGCACTCCAGCACCCCGGCGTGCACCAGTGCGCGGACCGCCTCCCGGACGGTGTTCCGCCCCACACCGAGCGCGGCGACGAGCTGCGGCTCGGTCGGTATCCGCCCGCCCAGCGGCCACTCCCCGCCGAGGATCCTCCCCCTGAGCTGCTCGATCGTCTCGCTCACCCGGCGCCCGCGCGGCGGCACGGGTGGGGAATGGCCGGACGGTGTCACTGGTTACAACCCACGCCGGAATTCATCCCATGATTGTAGGTTCGAGGTCATGACCCCGCCAACAGCCGCCCTCGCGGGACCCGACGTGGCCCCCGACGCCCCCGTGGCGACGCCCGCCGCCGCACAGCGCCCCGACACACGGGCCACCACCGACACCTCCGCCAGGGGCGTCCGTCCGGGTACCGGGGGCCTGCTGGTGCTCGCCGGGATGCTCCTGGTCGCGCTCAACCTGCGGGCCGCCATCACCAGCCTCGGCGCGCTGCTCGACGAGGTCCGCACCGGGCTGGCGCTCTCCGGCGCGGTGGCCGGGTTCGTGACCACGCTGCCGACCATCGCGTTCGCCGTGTTCGGCGCGTTCACGCCGTGGCTGGTCCGGCGGGTCGCCCCGGCCCGGGTGCTGGTCGTGGCGATGGTCACCCTCGCCCTCGGGCAGTTGCTACGGGTCCTCACCGACTCCGCCCTGGTCTTCCTGATGGCCAGCGCGCTCGCGCTGGCCGGGATCGCGGTGGCGAACATCCTGCTGCCGATGCTCGTCAAGCAGTACTTCCCGCACCGCACCGGGCTGGTCACCGGGGCGTACACGGTGGCGTTGACCCTCGGCACGACGGTGGCCGCCGCGGCGGCGGTGCCGGTCGCCCACGCGTTCGGGTCGTGGCGGGTCGGACTCGGGGTCTGGGCCGGACTGGCCCTGGTGGCCGTACTCCCGTGGACGCCGCTGGCACTGCGGGCCCGGGCTGCCGCGCGGCGGGCGGGACGGACGGCACAGGCGTCCCCCCGGTCGCGGATCCGGCCGGAACGCACCCGGCTCGGGTGGGCCATGGCGCTGTACTTCGGGGCCCAGTCGCTCAGCGGGTACGTGGTCATGGGCTGGCTGGCCCAGCTCTTCCGGGACGCCGGTTACCAGCCGCAGGACGCCGGGTTGCTGCTCGCCGGGGTGACCGCGTTCGGCGTGCCGGTGGCCCTGGTCATGCCCGCCATCGCCACCCGGCTGCGCACCCTGCGCCCGCTGGTGCTCTTCCTGTCGGGGGCGGCGACCCTGTCCTACCTGGGCCTCGCGTTCGCACCGCACGACCTGGCGCTGCTCTGGGTGCTCCTGCTCGCCATCGGCCAGGGCGCGTTCCCGCTGATCCTGACCACTATCGGCCTGCGGGCCCGCACGGCCGAGGGAACCGTGCAGCTCTCCGCGTTCGCGCAGAGCACCGGGTACGTCATCGCCGGGCTCGGCCCACTGCTCGTCGGCATCCTCTACGAGGCGACCGGGGGCTGGCAGGCGCCGATCGCCTTCCTGCTCGTCGCCCTCGTCGTGCAGACCTGCGCCGGGCTGGCGATCTCCCGTCCCCGCTACATCGAGGACGAGTGACCGGACGGGCGGCGCGTGGGACGGCGGGCGCTCAGGAGGCCGGGGTCGGCTCCCCCGCCACGGCCTCGTCGACCGTCGGGTACGTCTGCAACACCTCGACCAGTCCGCTGACCTCGAGGATGCGCAGCACCCCGCGCTGCGGCGCGGCGAGGCGCACCACGCCACCGGCCTCGTCGCAGCTGTTCTTGGCGCGCACGAACACCGAGAGCCCGGTCGAGTCGCAGAACGAGACCTCCGCCAGGTCGAAGACCAGCCGGCTGCGCCCCTTGTCGAGCAGGTCGGTGATCTGGTCCTGGAGCTGAGGGGCCGTCGCCATGTCCAGCTCGCCCCCGACCGACACCACGACCACGTCGCCGCGCTGTTCCGTGTGCACCGTCAACGACATCCGCCAGACCTCCTGTTGTCGGTGGAACCGTATCCCACCGGCGGGGTCCCACGCAGAACGGGAGCCGCCCTCTGTGGCCGGACGTCGGTTCTTTGCCCTGCAACAACTAGTCGGGCCAGGGCCGGTGATAGAGTCCGCCCCGGTCCTGGTGGAGGGGGTTATCCGATGGCGCTGAGCCCGGAAGTAAGCGGACGGCTCGCCTGCCTGCTCACCGAGCATGCCGAGCTGGTCACGCAGCGCTGGACGGAGGCGGTCGCGGCCTCGCTGCGGGGCCGACTCAGCCAGGCGGAACTCCGCGGCCAGGTGCAGGACCTGCACCGCGGCATGGTCGTCGCCGGTGAGGGCGGGACCATCGACCTGGAGTCGGAGCAGGCCACCGAACTGCGCGCCGTCCTCGCCGAGCTGTCCCGGGGCCGGGCCCGTCAGGGCTTCACCGCCACCGAGACGGCGGTCAGCATCCACGCCCTCAAGGACGTGCTGCTGGACCTGATGGAGAGCCTTCCCGACGACGGCAACCGGCTCCGCGACTTCGTGGCGTTCTCCGGCCTGATCGACCAGATGGGGCTGTTCACCTTCGAGAGCTACGTCCGCACCCGGGAGAGCCTGATCGCCGACCAGGCCGAGCAGCTCCTCGAACTCTCCACTCCCGTGGTCAAGCTCTGGGAGGGCGTCGTCGCCGTGCCGCTGGTCGGCACCCTCGACTCGGCCCGCGCCCAGGTGGTGATGGAACGCCTGCTCCAGACCCTGGTCGACACCAGTTCGCCGTACGCGATCATCGACATCACCGGTGTGCCCGCCGTCGACACCCAGGTCGCCCAGCACATCCTGAAGACCGTCGTGGCCGCCCGGCTGATGGGCGCCGACTGCATCATCTCCGGCATCCGACCGCAGATCGCCCAGACCATCGTGGAGCTCGGCATCGAGTTCGGTGACATCGCCACCAAGGCGAGTCTCGCCGACGCGCTGCGCCACGTGCTGCGGCTCACCGGCGTCGAGACCGCCGCCAACCGCCGCGCACGTCGGGAGGTCTGATGGAGCGGGTGCCGGTCCTCAAGATCGGTGACATCCTGCTGGTCTCCATCCAGGTGGACATGGAGGACCAGACCGCACTGCAACTCCAGGAGGACCTGGCCGAGCGGATCGTCGCGACGGGCTGCCACGGCGTGATCATCGACATCACCGCGCTGGACATCGTCGACTCGTTCATCGGCCGGATGCTCTCCACCATCGCGTCCATCTCCAAGGTCCTCGACGCCGAGACCGTGGTGGTCGGAATGCGCCCGGCGGTCGCCATCACCCTGGTGGAGCTGGGGCTGTCCCTCAACGGCATCCGGACCGCGCTGAACGTCGAACGCGGCATCGAACTCATCGCGGCGGCCCGGGCCGAGGACGACGACCTCGACATCGACCCCACCGACGCCGAGCCGGCGACGTCGCCATGACCGCCGGTATCGACCTGGGCCGCCCGCAGGCGCAGGCGATCCGGAGCGACGAGGACGTGGTCCGCGTCCGGCAGCTGGTGCGTGCCGTCGCGGTCGCCGTCAAGCTCTCCCTGGTCGACCAGACCAAGCTGGTGACCGCCGCCAGCGAGTTGGCCCGCAACACGCTGGTCTACGGCGGCGGTGGCGACGTCGAGGTGACCATCGTCGACAACGGCGTACGGCGCGGGGTGCGGATCGTCTTCGCCGACGCGGGCCCCGGCATCGCCGACCTCGACCTGGCCCTCACCGACGGCTACACCACCGGCGGTGGCCTCGGCCTCGGTCTCAGTGGCGCCCGTCGCCTGGTCGACGAGTTCGACATCCAGACAGCAGTGGGCGAGGGCACCCGGATCACCGTGACCAAGTGGTCCCGATGACGACCGAGCCCGTCTCCGACCAGGGCCTCTGGTTCCGGGTCGAGACGAGCAGCGCGGCCAGCGCGGTACGGCGGGCCGCCGAGCGGCTCGGCGGGCAGCTGCACCTCGGCGACCGGCGCACCGCCGACCTCGCGATCGTCGCCGCCGAACTGAGCAGCAACCTGGTCAAGCACGCCCAGGACGGGGTGCTCCTGCTCCGTCCGGTGCGACGCGGTGGCGAGGTCGGCGTGGAACTGGTCGCCGTCGACTCCGGGCCCGGCATGGCCGACCTCACCGTCTCCTCGCGGGACGGGCACTCCACCACCGGCACCCTCGGCATCGGCCTCGGCGCGATCACCCGACAGGCCAGCTGGTACGACGGGTACTCGCAGTCCGGCCGGGGCACGGTGCTCGCCGTGCAGGTCTGGCCGTCGGCCGCGCCGTCCCCCGGCTGGGCGGCCGGCCTCACCCGGCCGTTGACCGGGGAGGCCCGGTGCGGGGACGGTTTCGCCGTGCGGCTGGCCGACGGACGTCCGCAGGTGCTGGTCTGCGACGGGCTCGGGCACGGCCCGCTGGCCGCCGCCGCGACCGACGCCGCCGTCACCACGTTCCGCTCCGCGCCCGTCGGATCGCCGAAGGCGCTGGTGGAGCACCTGCACCGGTCGCTCACGCACACCCGGGGGGCGGCCCTCGCCGTCGCCGAACTCGAGCCGTCCGCCGGGCGGCTGCGGTACGCGGGACTGGGCAACATCGCCGCCGCGGTGGTCGAGCACGGCCGGCGGCGCGGGCTGGTCTCGCTCCCCGGCATCGCCGGCCACCAGCGGCCCGTGGTCCGGGAGTACGAGTACCCGTTCGGCGGGGACGCCCTGCTGGTCATGCACACCGACGGGGTGGCCGACCGCTGGCAGCTCACCGACTACCCGGGGCTCGCCGACCGGGCTCCACTGCTGACCGCCGCCACCATCCTGCGCGACTACGGCGTGCGTCGCGACGACGCCGGGGTCCTCGTCGCCCGGGCTCCGGCATGAGCGCTCCCGTCTCCGCACCGCTGTTGCAGATGGCGCTCCGCGTCGAGTCCGACATCTTCGTGCTGCGGCAGCGGGGCCGGGAGGTGGCCACCGCCGTCGGCCTGGAGTACCAGGACCAGGTCCGGATCGCCACCGCGCTGAGCGAAGTCGCCCGGGACCTGGTCCGTACCGTCGGCGGCGCGGACGTCGGGTTCTACGCCGCCGGGGTGGAGGAGGGGCGTCCGGTCCTGCGGGTCGACCTCGCCCCGCTGCGACCGTTCGGCCCGGACGGGTACCAGCCGGCCTCCGGCGCGGTGGCCCGGCTCGTCGACAGTCTCGCCCTGACACCCGCCGAGGGGGTTACCGTCATACGGATGTCCCGACGCATTCCGGCCAACGCGGAGGCGCTGACCCCGCAGCGCCTCGCGGGACTGCGTGCCCAGCTGGCACAGAGCGCCCCGGGCAGCGCGCTGGACGAACTCACCGTCCAGCACGAGCAGCTCGTCGCCGCTCTCGACGAGGTACGCAGCCAACGTGACGAGTTGGCCGTGCTCAACGAGGAACTCCAGGAGACCAACCGGGGCGTGCTGGCGCTCTACAACCAGCTCTCCGCCGAGCTGGAGGAGACCAACCGGGGCGTGGTGGCGCTCTACGCCGAGCTGGACGAGAAGTCGGCGCAGCTCAGGGCGGCCAGCGAGTCGAAGAGCCGGTTCCTGGCCAACGTCAGCCACGAGCTGCGCGCCCCGGTCACCGCCGTCATCGGGCTGGCCCGACTGCTCGCCGACTCCGCCTCGGACCCGCTCACCGGCGAGCAGGCCCGCCAGGTGGGGCTGATCCGGTCCTCCGCGACCGACCTGCTGACCCTGGTCAACGACCTGCTGGACCTGGCCAAGGCCGAGTCCGGCCGGATCGAGCCGGACTGGGCGGAGGTCGACCTGCGGGTGGTGTTCGGTCAGCTCCGGGGCACGTTGCGGGCGCTGGCCACCCGGCCCGGGGTGGAACTGGTGCTCGAGGAGCCGCCGCCCCCGGCGGCCCTCCGGTCGGACGAGGCCCTGCTGACCCGGGTGCTGCGCAACCTGCTGCACAACGGCCTCAAGTTCACCGAACGGGGCGAGGTGCGGATGCGCGCCGGCCTGGTCGACGGGCGGTGGCGGATCGCCGTCTCGGACACCGGCATCGGCATCCCGCCGGACCAGCACGAACGGATCTTCGAGGAGTTCTACCAGGTGCCCGGAAGCGCGAGCGGCGCCGGCGCCGGCGCCGGCACCGGCCTCGGTCTGCCGTACGCCCGGCGGCTGGCCAACCTTCTCGGCGGCGCCCTGGGGGTGACCAGCGAGCCCGGCCGGGGCAGCGTGTTCACCCTCGACCTTCCCGTGGACGGGGCGTGACGATGGAGGGTGGTCCGGCGACGGTGCTGGTGGTCGACGACAGCCGCACCAAACGCTACCTGTTGGTGAGCTGGCTGACCCGGGCCGGCTTCGAGGTGCTGGAGGCGGAGACCGGCGCGGAGGCGTTGAAACGGGTCGGTGTCGACCCGGTCGAACTGGTGGTGCTCGACGTGCGCCTGCCCGACCTGAGCGGCTTCGAGGTCTGTGAACGGATCAAGGCCAGCCATCCCGCCCTGCCGGTCATCCACGTCTCCGCGCACGCCGTCGACGTGGTCGACCGGGCGCAGGGCCTGACCCGGGGCGCGGACGCGTACCTGGCCGAGCCGATCGAACCGGACGAACTGGTCGCCACCGCCCACGCGGTGCTGCGCTACTACCGGGCCCGCAGACGGGCCGAACTCTTCGCCGAGCGGCTCGCCCGGCTGGCCGAGACCACCGTGGCGGTGCATGCCGCACCGACCTTCGCCCGTCTGCTGGAGGAGGCGGCCGTCGGCGCGGCGGAGATCTTCCGTACCCCCGCCGCGGTGGTGGCCGAGACCTTCGACGGGGACTGCCTGGCCGGGGTCTGCCCCGGTCCCGGTCAGGCGGGTGGCGTGGTCGGGTGGACGGTGGACGACACCGGTGTGCCGACCGGCACGACGGTACGCGTCGACGAGCCGTCCGCCTGGAACCTGACCGACTGGCCCGCCGACGACCGGCTGGCGGTCGCCGCGGCCCGGCTGCGGGAGGACCGCGCCCCGCTCTACGTGGTGGTGCCGGCCGGGGTGCAGGTCCCGGGCATGCCGGTGCTGGTGCAACTCGCCCAGGCGGTGGCGGCGGCCGTGGAGGCGCAGCGCTCCTACGACCAGGAGCACCGCATCGCGGTCACCCTCCAGCGCAGTCTGCTGCCGCGCCTGATCCCGACGATCAACGGCCTGGACCTCGCCGTGCGGTACGAGCCGGCGAGCGCGCAGACCGAGGTGGGCGGTGACTTCTACGAGCTGGTGATGCTCGACGGGCACCTGCTGATGGCGGTCGGCGACGTCGCCGGGCACTCCCTGCACGCGGCCACGGTGATGGCGGAGTTGCGTCACGCCGTCCGCGCGTACGCGGTCGAGGGGCACCAGCCGGGGGAGATCCTGCACCGGGTCAACGAGCTGATGCGCCGCCTGCTCCCGCACGAGCTGGCCACCATCTGCGTGCTGCTGCTGGATCCGGCCACCGGCCAGGTCCGGATGGCCAGCGCCGGCCACCTGCCGCCGCTGCTCACCGTGGACGGACGGGTCGAGTTCCTCCAGCACTCCGCCCCGCTGCTCGGGGTCCGGGCGGCCCGCCCGCCGGACCTGGAGTTCGTGGTGCCACCCGGGGCGACGCTGGTGCTCTACACCGACGGGTTGATCGAACGGCGGGACGCGACCATCGACGAGGGGCTGGCCGCCCTGGCCGCCCAGGGCGCCCGGGTCGAGCCGGACCTGGACGCCTTCTGCGCCCGCCTGCTGCGCGAACTCGCACCCTCGGAGATCCACGACGACGTCGCCGTGCTCGCCCTCCGCCGTCACTGAGGCTGCGCTCTGGTGGTGTGTGCGGTGGTAGCAGGGGACCCCTGCTACCGCAATTTGTCGTGCAGGGGGCCCTTCCTACCGCCTGGCGCGGAGGAGGGGAGAACCACCCTCGTACGCTGCCCGCATGACGACGAAGACCAGTGATCTGCTGACGGCCACCGCCCCGCAGGCCGTGGCCGTGGTCCGGGGCATCACCGACGACCAACTCGACCGGCCCACCCCGTGCCAGGAGTACGCCGTACGCGACCTGCTCGGTCACCTGTTCCAGGTGGTGGTCAACTTCCAGGGGCTGGCCGCCCGACGTCCTGTCGACTGGTCGGAGCAGCCGGACTTCCTCACCGGCGACTGGCGGGACCGGTTCGCAGACGAGGTCGAACTCGTCATCCGGGCCTGGTCCGAGCCGTCCGCCCTGGAGGGGGTGTCCCCGGGGATGGGCATGCCGCAGGAGGTCGTCGGCGGCATGTTGCTGCTCGACCTGACCGTGCACGGGTGGGACCTGGCCCGGTCGACCGGCCAGCCGTACCGGACCGAACCCGCGGTGGTCGCCGAGCTGCTCGACCTGGCCGCCCGACTCGCACCGACGGCCCGCGAGCGGGGCGTGTTCGGCGCGGCGGTGGAGCCCGTCGACACCGGCGACGACCTCGCCCGTCTGCTCTGCCTCACCGGTCGCGACCCGGCCTGGACGCCGGTGGGCTGATGACCGTCCCGCCGCCCTGTCGCGGGGCCGGGGCGGCGGTGGGGCGGCACCCGCTGCCTGAAATGTGCCTGAAGCATGTAACGCGGCGGGGGAGTGCGCCGCTGTTGGCGCGGAAGGCCCGGGAAAGCGGGCCCGAGCCGGCGACCGTGGTCGCCGTGCGCTGGCAGCGGGAGACGTGAGGCAGATGCACACCCAGCCGGGCGGCGCGCCGCCGGTGTTCGTGGACCGGACCGGACGGCGCCGCCGCCTCAGTATCCTCGCCGGCACAGGACTGGGCCTGGGGCTGCTCGCCAGCCTCGGTCTGATCGCCGCCGGACTCTTCACCAGCTCGTCCGTACCGCTGCCGGGCTGGTCCGACAACCAGCACCGGAAGCCGATCGAGGCCGGCGTCGACGGGGCGGGTGATCTCGGCGCCTCGCCCACCGTGTCGTCCCGGCCGTCGCCGGTGACCAGCACCGCCCCGGTCCGTCCGACACCGACGGGGGCGGTGACCCCCACCTCGGCACCGTCCGACAGGACAACCGGCCCGCAGGTGACCGGCAGCGAGCGGCCGGGACAGGGCGACGAGCGGCGGACCGTCAAGCCGGGCCGGTCCCCCGGCCGGCCGGGGTGACGCGATGTCCCGACACGCCGCCCGCCCCGATCCGCGGGCACACTGGGTACTGCTCCTGCTCGGCCTGCTGGTGCTGCTCGCGGCGCTGAGCTTCCACGGTCTGGTCACCGGGGTCTCCGGCGGTTCGGGGCGGGCGGACGGCGTCGCCGGGCCGGCCCCCGAGGAGGTCACCTCGGCAGGCCCGGTGCTGAGACTGGACCAGCCCGAACCGGTCACCCGGGCCATGCCGGAACGGACCGTCGCGCTGACCTTCGACGACGGCCCGGACCCGGAGTGGACCCCGAAGGTTCTCGACCTGCTCAAGCGGCACGGCGCACGGGCCACCTTCTTCGTCGTCGGGGCGCGGGTGAACGAGCACCCGGAACTGGTCCGGCGGATGCTCGCCGAGGGGCACGAGATCGGCTCGCACACCTACACCCACGCCGACCTGGCCGCCGTACCCGGCTGGCGGCGTGAGCTGGAGCTGTCGCTGACCCGCAAGGCGATCGCCGGGGTCACCGGCCGAGAGGTGACGCTGTTCCGGCCGCCCTTCTCCTCGCAGCCCGCCGCGTTGACCGCACCCGAGTACGCCGCGCTCCGGGAGGCCGCCGGAACCGGCCACGTGGCCGTACTCGCCGACCGGGACACGAAGGACTGGCAGCGTCCGGGCGTACCGGAGATCGTGGCCGCGGCCACGCCCGAACGGGGCCGGGGCGCGGTGGTGCTGATGCACGACGGCGGCGGCGACCGGAGCCAGACCCTCGCCGCGCTGGACACCCTGATCCCTGCCCTGACCGGCCAGGGATACCGCTTCACCACCGTCTCGGCGGGCATCGGGGCGCCGGCCTCCACCGTCCCCGCGGCCGTCGACTCCCGACTCGGCGGTACGGCGTTGCGCTGGACCCAGAGCGGCGCGGGCTGGGTCGCCGGCGGGATGAACGTGCTGCTGGCCGTCGCCCTGGGGCTCGGTGTCGGACGGCTGGTCGTGCAGGTGGTCTGCGCCCAGATCCACGTCCGTCGGGTCCGCCGTCCGCGCGGTCCACGTCGGGTGGTCGACGTTCCGGTGTCGGTGATCGTGCCGGCGTACAACGAGGCCGCGAACATCGCCGCGACCGTGCGGTCCCTGGTGGCCAGCGCCTACCCGGCACTGGAGGTGATCGTGGTCGACGACGGCTCCAGCGACGGCACCGCCGACATCGTCGAGCGGATGCGGTTGCGTGGCGTACGCGTGATCCGGCAGGCGAACGCGGGCAAGCCGGCCGCGCTGAACACCGGCATCCGGGCCGCGCGGGCCAACCTGCTGGTGCTGGTGGACGGGGACACCGTCTTCCAGCCGGACACGGTGCACCGGCTGGTGCAGGGGTTCGCCGACCCGACCGTGGGGGCCGTCTCCGGGAACACCAAGGTCGCGAACCGTCGGCGGTTGCTCGGCCGGTGGCAGCACCTGGAGTACGTCATCGGCTTCAACCTGGACCGCCGGATGTACGACGTGCTGGAGTGCATGCCGACGATCCCCGGGGCGATCGGCGCGTTCCGCCGTGAGGTTCTGCTCACCGTCGGTGGCGTTCCGTCGGACACCCTGGCCGAGGACACCGACCTGACCATGAAGGTGCTGCGGGCCGGCTGGCGGGTGGTGTACGAGGAGCGGGCCATCGCCTGGACCGAGGCACCCTCGTCGCTGCGGCAACTGTGGCGGCAGCGGTACCGCTGGTGCTACGGCACGATGCAGGCGATGTGGAAGCACCGGCACGCGTTGCGCGAGCCGGCGGCGGGCGGGCGTGCCGCCGTCAGTGCCGGTGCCGGTGGGAAGCTGGGCCGGCGCGGGCTGCCGTACCTGGCGGTGTTCCAGATCGTGTTGCCGCTCACCGCGCCGGCGGTCGACGTCTTCGCCGTCTACGGCCTGCTCTTCCTGCCCTGGTCGTCGCTCGTCCTGGCCTGGGTGGGGCTGTTGCTGCTCCAGGCGTTCACCGCCGCGTACGCCCTGCGACTCGACGGGGAGCGGTACGGGCCGATCTGGGCCCTGCCGTTACAGCAGCTCGTCTACCGACAGCTGATGTACCTGGTGGTGGTGCAGTCGACGGTCACCGCCCTGGTCGGCAACCGGCTGCGGTGGCAGCGGATGGTCCGGACCGGGGAGGCGGCGGCACTGGTCGGAGTGGTCCCGCCGGGCCGCTGACGCCGGTGCGGGCCGGTGTCGCCCCGGTCCGGTCGTCGACGACGGTGTCGATCGTGTCGTTGACGACGGTGTCGATCGTTCCGTCCGGTCGCTGACGGAGGCGCGGCAGGATGGCGGGATGGACCTGGTCTCGCTCGCCGACATCCGTGCCGCCGCCCGCGCGGTCGCGCCGACCGTGCTGCGTACCCCGTTGCTGCCCACGCGGTGGGACGACCGGTTGTGGCTGAAACCGGAGAGCCTGCAACCGGTCGGCTCGTTCAAGCTGCGGGGCGCGGCCCACGCGGTGGCCTGCCTCGACCCGGCCCGACGGGGATGCGGTGTGGTCACCCACTCCTCCGGCAACCACGGCCAGGCTCTCGCGTACGCCGCCCGGGCGGCCGGAGTCCCCTGCACGGTGGTGGTGCCGGAGGGCGCGCCCACCGTCAAGGTCGACCAGATGCGGGCGCACGGCGCCGAGGTGGTGCTGGTGCCCCGGGAACGGCGGAGTGCCGAGGCCGACCGGATCGCCGCCGCGACCGGCGCGGTGCTGGTGCCGCCCTTCGACGATCGGCGGATCATCGCCGGCCAGGGCACGGTCGGGCTGGAGGTCGTCGAGGATCTGCCCGACGTGGACGTGGTACTGGTGCCGGTGGGCGGGGGCGGGCTCGCCTCCGGGGTCGCCACGGCGGTGCGGGCGCTGCGCCCGTCCGCCGTCGTGGTCGGGGTGGAGCCGGCGCTGGCCGCCGAGGCGCGGGACTCGCTCGCTGCGGGCGAGGTGGTGGTCTGGGGCGAGGAACGTACCTACCGGACCTGCGCCGACGGGCTACGGCTGCCGCTGTCCCCGCTGACCTTCGCCCACCTGCGGGCCCGTCTCGACGGCATCCTCACGGTCACCGAGGACGAGATCCGGGCGGCGATGGGGCGGCTGGCCCGGGACGCCCGGCTGGTGGCCGAGCCGAGCGGCGCGGTGGCGCTCGCCGCCCGGCTGTTCCACGCCGACGAGCTGCCGACCGGTCGTACCGTGGCGGTGGTCAGCGGCGGCAACGTCGACCCGAACGTGCTCACCGCCGCACTGTCCGCCCCACCAGGGTGAGAGCAGCCGCCCTCGCCGATGGTGCGACCGCGCTCGCCGGGTGGTGCGACCGCGCTCGCCGGGTGGTGCGACCGCGCTCGCCGGGTGGTGCGACCGCGCTCGCCGGGTGGTGCGACCGCGCTCGCCGGGTGGTGCGACCGCGCTCGCGGGGTGGTAGCAGGGGACCCCTGCACCTCAAAAAGCGGTAACAAGGGACCCCTGCTACCACCAGAGGCCGGTCCTCCACAGTGCTGCTTCCACCCCGCAGGGCAGCTACCCACCCGGCCCGCGGGTGCTTCAGCGGCGGCCGAGTCGGTCGAGGATCCAGGCGTTGACGAACGCCTCCTCCTTCCAGGCGTCGTACCGGCCGCTCGGGCCGCCGTGTCCGGCGCCCATCTCGGTCTTGAGCAGGTAGTCGCCCTGCGGGGCCACCGCGCGCAGCCGGGCGATCCACTTGGCCGGCTCGTGGTAGAGCACCCGGGTGTCGTTGAGGCTGGTCACCGCGAGGATCGCCGGGTAGTCGACGGGCGCGACGTTCTCGTACGGGGTGTACGACTTCATGTACGCGTACACCTCCGGGTCGTCCAGCGGGTTGCCCCACTCCTCCCACTCGGTGACGGTCAGCGGCAGCGACGGGTCGAGGATGCTGGTGAGCGCGTCCACGAAGGGCACCTGCGCGACGATGCCGACGAAGGCGTCCGGGGCGAGGTTCGCCACCGCGCCCATCAGCAGGCCACCAGCGGACGCGCCCCGGGCGACCAGTCGGTCCGGAGCGGTCCAGCCCGCCTTGACCAGGTGGCGGGCGCAGGCCACGAAGTCGGTGAAGGTGTTCTTCTTGGCCAGCAGCTTGCCTTCTTCGTACCAGCGCCGGCCCAGCTCACCGCCGCCCCGGACGTGCGCCACCGCGAACACCACGCCCCGGTCCAGCAGGGAGAGCCGGGGAAGGGAGAACCACGGGTCGATGCTCGCCTCGTACGAGCCGTAGCCGTAGACGAGGCACGGGGCGGAGCCGTCCCTCGGGGTGCCGGCCCGGCAGACCAGCGAGATCGGGATGCGGGTGCCGTCGTCGGCGAGGGCCCAGTCGCGGTGCTGCTCGTACTCGGCCGGGTCGTACTCCCGCCCGTCCGGGCCGGGCAGCACCGGCTTCCGCTTGCGCAGGATCATCTCGCGGGTGACCAGGTCGAAGTCGTAGACCGAATCGGGGCTGACCAGCGAGCTGTAGCGGAACCGGATCCGCCCGGTGCGGTAATCCGGGTTGGCGTCGAGGCCGACGCTGTAGAGCGGTTCCGGGAGGTCGATGTCGTACCAGTCGGTGCTGCCGTCGGTGAGCACCCGCAGGCCGGTGAGCCCGTTGGTGCGCAGCGAGATGACCAGGTGGTCGGCGAAGGCGTCGACCGACTCCAGCCGCGTGCCGGGAGCGTGTTCGATCATCGGCACCCAGTCGCCGGGGGCGTCCACCGAGGTGTACGCCAGGGCGAAGTCCTCCGCGCCGTCGTTGTGCAGGATCAGGAAGCGGTGCCCGTGGTGCTCGACGGAGTACTCGACGCCCTGCCGGCGCGGGGCGATGACGGCGGGTTCACCGGTCGGGTTGCCGGCCGGGACGACCCGTACCTCGCTGGTGATCTTGCTGTGGATGTCGATCAGGATGAACCGCTCGGAGCGGGTCAGCTCGACGCCCACCCAGAACCGCTCGTCCGGCTCCTCGTGGACGACGACGTCCTCGCTGGCCGGGGTGCCGACGGTGTGCCGCCACACCCGGTACGGCCGCCACGACTCGTCCACCGTGACGTAGAAGAGGACGGAGGCGTCGGCGGACCAGGCGGTGCCGTAGAAGGTGTCGGGCACCTCGTCGGCGAGCACCGCACCGGTCTGGAGATCCTTGACCCGCAGGGTGTACCGCTCGTCGCCGGTGAAGTCCGTCGAGTACGCCAGCCAGCGCCCGTCGGGGCTCACGTCGTACGCGCCGAGCGAGAAGAAGTCGTGCCCCTCGGCGAGCTGGTTGCCGTCGAGCAGCACCTCCTCCCCGTCCAGGGGGGCTCCGTCGACGCTGACCGGCGGCTCGGTCTCCCCGTCGCGGACCGGGCGGCGGCACTGGATGCCGTACTGCTGGCCCTCGACGCTGCGGCTGTAGTACCAGTAGCCGCCCTTGCGGGCGGGCACCGACAGGTCGGTCTCCTGGGTGCGCCGCCGGGTCTCCTCGAACAGGGTGGCGCGCAGGTCGGCCAGGTGGGCTGTGCGTGCCTCGGTGTAGCTGTTCTCGGCGGTCAGGTGGGCGATGGTCTCCGGGGCGTCCTTGTCGGCGAGCCAGGCGTACTCGTCGACCGCGGTGTCACCGTGGTGGACACGCTCGGTGGGGACGCGCTTGGCGACGGGTGCGGCGGGGGTCTCGGTGGTCACGTCGTCACGTTACCGGCCGGGAAGCCGCGACCGGGTACACGCCGGTGCCCGGTTTCGACCCACAGCTGTTCGTACACATGTACGATTACCGCCATGTCGGGATCCCTGCGTTCGACCCACCGTTCCGGTTCGACCGACATCACCCGTCGGCTCGTCGAGATCTGCGGTCCGTCCTTCACCCGTCCCGCCGGCCCGGCCGACGAGGTCGCCGGCCGATTGGCCGGCTGGGTTGCGGTGCCGGGTGACGCCCGCGCCGCCGCCGAGGTGCTGCGGCTGGCCGCCGCGCACGATCTGACCGTCGTGCCCCGGGGCGCCGGCACCAAGATCGATTGGGGTGCCGTGCCGGAGCGGGTGGACATCATGCTCGACACCGGCCGGCTCGCCGGCATCCGTCACCCGACCGACGCCGGCTGGCACGGGTCGACTGGTTCCGCCCGACCCGGGCCCGTCGGAGGCGCCCCGGCGACCCCCGCCGGGCCCCTCGGGGGCCGGCACCGCCGGGCCGGGGAGGGTGGTCCCGGAGCGTCCGGTTCGGTGGTCGAGATCGGTGCGGGCACCCCGTTGCGCGCCGTGCAGGCGGCGCTGGAGCGGACGGGACGCCGCCTGGCACTGGACGCCCCCTCGCCCGGTGCGACCGTCGGCGGTGTGCTCGCCGCCGACGAGGGCGGTCCGCTGCGCCTGCGGTACGGCACTCCGGGCGACCAGCTCGTCGACCTCCGCTACCTCACCGCCGACGGGGAACTGGTCGAGGCCGGCGCGGGCGCGTCCGGCCCGGAACTGGCCCGTTTGCTCTGCGGCTCGCACGGCGGGCTCGGCGTGCTCGTCTCGGCCACCCTGCGTGTCCAGCCCGTGCCACCCCGGCGTGCCTGGGTCACCCGGCCGGTCTGGACGCCGCTGGAGGTGCACGAGCTGATCCGCGACGTGCTGGCCGCCGGGCTGCGGCCAGCCGCGATCGAGCTGGACCTGCCCGCCGTGCGCCGGCCTCCGGCACCACGTGCCCCCGTCGGCGGCCCTGCCTGGTTGGGCCATCCGGCGGGCTCGGCCCGGGCCGCCCACCCGGCCGGTTCCGGACGGGCCGCCCACCCGGCCGGCTCGGGGCGGCCCGGCCCGATCGCGAGGTCGGGCAGATCCGCCCCACCCGCCGCCGGTGACCTGGTGATGCTCCTGGAGGGAGGCCCGGCAGACGTGGCCGAGCGGACCCACCGCCTGGTCGAACTGCTCGGCGAGGGGGCCACCGTCGCCGACTCCCCGCCCGAGTGGTGGCGGCACTACCCGTTCCGCCCGGACGACATCGCGCTCCGGGTCGACGTCCCCCTCACCGACCTGCACGCCGCCATCTACGCGCTGCGGGACGCGATGGGCACCCCGGTGCCGGTGCGCGGCTCGGTCGGACTCGGCGTGGCCCACGCGGTGCTGCCCGGCGGCACGCCCGTGGAGCGGGTGGCCTCGATCCTGGCTGCGGTCCGACAGGTGCTCCTGGCCCGAGAGGGTCGCTGCGTGGTGCTGGCCGCGCCGCCAGCCGTCCGGCAGGGTGTCGACCTCTGGGGTGACCTGCCCGTCCTGCCCCGGCTCCGCGCGGCCAAGCAACACCTCGACCCGCACCACCGGCTCGCCCCGGGCCGCCTCCCCGGCGGACTGTGACCTCCGCCGGCCGAGGGCAGCCCCGCACCCAACGACCCGCGTGACAGTCCTGCACGCAGCGCCAGGGGCGCGTGGTGCCAAGCGGTGGTGAGGCGAACGCTCAGACCGCGTCGTTCCGGATGACCAGCACGGCGATGTCGTCCCGGGGCGGCTCGGCGGAGAAGTTGATCGCGGTGGACCGCAGCCGGGCGGCGACCACGTCCGCCGAGTAACCGGCGAGCGGGGCGGCGGCCCCCCGTAGCCGGTCCGGGCCGAAGAGTTCCCGGCCACGGCGCCGTTCGGTCACGCCGTCCGTGTAGAAGATCAGCGCGTCGCCGGGGTCGAGCGGGATCACCGACGTCGGCGAGGTGATCGTGTCGAGCAGGCCGAGCGCGGTCCCGCCGTTACCGACGAAGGACGCCCCGTCCGCGCTGCGCAGCAGCACCGGCCGGTCGTGGCCGGCGAGGTGCAGCGACACGTCGAGCTGGTTGCCCTCACCCGGCCCGACCGCCGCCAGCGCCAGCGTGCAGTACCGCCCCCCGCCCCGCTCGACGAGGGTCTCGTTGAGGCGGGCCAGCGCCTCCGGCAGCGGCTTGCCGTCCCCGACCAGCACCCGGATCACGTCGCGGACCAGCCCGGTCACCGCGGCCGCCTGGACGCCCTTGCCGGAGACGTCCCCGATCACCACCAGCCAGCGGCCGTCCGGCAGCGGCAGCACGTCGTAGAAGTCGCCGCCGACCTCGGCGTCGTCGCCGGTCGGGACGTACTCGGCGGCGAAGCCGATGCCCTCGACCACCGGCAGCACCGGTGGCAGCAGCGACTGTTGCAGGGTGTGCGCCACGCGGCGTCGCTCGGCGTGGATGCGGGCGTTCTCGATCGCCAGCGCGGCCCGCCGGGCCACGTCCTCCAGCACCGCGACCTCGTCCGGGTCGTGCCGGTGGCGTTGGTGCCGGCCCACCGCGAGGGTGCCGAGCCGCTGCCCCCGGGCGACCAGGGGCACCGCGAACCCCTCCATCAGCCCGTTGAGCGGCACCTGCGAGCCGATCCGGATCGCCTCCCGCAGCCGGGCCTGGATCGACTCCGCGCCGGTCTCCCGGAGCACCTCGTGCAGCTGCGGCAGGACGGACTCGTCGGCATGGCTCGCCGCCGCCAGGTTGAGCCGCCCCCACTCGTCGGTGATGTGCACCGCGCACCACTGCCCGAGGCGGGGGACCACGAGCTGCGGGACGAGCGCCATGGTCAACTCGACGTCGAGGGACTGGGCGAGCAGTTCGCTCGCCTCGGCCAGGAAGGTCAGCCAGGCCTGCCGGCGGATGTCGGCCCGCCGCAGTCGGTCGTTCTCCAGGTACAGGGAGAGCCGCTCGGCGGTCAACGCGGCCAGCGGGCGCGCGTACGCCGAGGGCACCGCGTCCAGCTCCAACTCGCCGGAGTACGGCCGCTGCACCGCCAGCGGCACCCGGAGCAGCTCGCTGTCGGTGCGGGGCGGCCGACCGTACCGGGCCAGCACCTGGGTGCCCTGCCCGTCGCCCCGGTCCAGTCGGACCAGTCCACCGGTGGCTCCCACCATCGTGGCGAGCCGGGCGAGCAGGTCGGTGGCGAAGTCGGGGAGCGGGTCGTCGGCGTACGGGTCGGGGCGGGTCTGCATCAGCTCGCTCATGGCGGCTGCGCTCGGCCCGGTGGTCGCCGCCGGGTTGCCGTCGACGTCTCCCGCCGTCGTGCAGGGGGAGAGCCGGCGGCCTTCGGCGAGCGCGTCCCGGCGTGGCGGGGTGCTGTCCGGGCGGTCCAGCCGGAACCAGACGCCCTTTCTGGAGGGGAGGTAGGTCGTCCCCCAGCAGCTCGCGAAGTGGTCGACCAGGAGCAGTCCGCGGCCCCGCTCGGCGACCTCGGCGATGTCGGCCGAGTCGTTGCGCACCCCGACGGTCAGCTCGTCCACCGGCCCCGGCGCGTAGTCGGAGACCATCACGCTCAGGCCCACCCGGTCCGCGACCACCTCGATGTCCAGCTCGGTACGGGCGTGCTCGACCGCGTTGGTGGAGAGTTCGGTGGTCAGCAGGAGCGCCTCGTTGAGCAGCTCCTCCAGGCGCGCCTCAGCGAGCACCGACCGGACGATGGCCCGGGCGGTGGCGGGTGTTCGGCGGTCGGCGGGCAGCCGGACCCGCCGGACGTGCTCGTCCGGGCCACCGGCCGTCGTCGGCCCCGCCTCCGCTGCCACCCTCGTATCCTCCCCTCCCGTTTGCCGGCAAGCCAAGCGGGTCGACCCCCGGTCTCACCCCCCGGGCGCGTCGTCCGCCCCGCGCGTCACTCCGGCCCGGCCCGTCCCGGGCGATCTGCGGCGATGTATCGACGGGCGGGAGCGCCCGGGTGCGGCGCGGGGATGCGCAGCCCTGGTACGGGCACAATGATGGGATGGCCGGCACGAGCCTGGAGGCCCCCGAGCTGAGCGAGGAACGATGACGACGGCGAGAACCCCGGTCGGCGCGGACACCGCGGCGTCCGACCACGAGGCTGTCCTCGGCGAGCTGGCGGCGGCGCTGCGCCGGGTCGGTCAGGGTGACTTCAAGGTACGGCTTCCCCGACGGGCGGGCGTCGCCGGTGACGTGGTCGACGCCTTCAACGACGTCGTGTCGTTGCAGGAGCGGCAGTACTTCGACCTGCGCCGGATCAGCCGGATCGTCGGCCGGGAGGGCCGGCTCACCGAGCGGCTCGACGAGGAGGGGCTGGACGGTTCCTGGGCGGAGGGGCAGCGGGCGGTCAACTCGCTCATCGACGACCTGGGCCGGCCCACCACCGAGATCGCCCGGGTGATCGTGGCGGTCGCCGACGGTGATCTCTCCCAGCACATGGCGTTGGAGATGGACGGCCGGCCGCTGCGCGGTGAGTTCCTGCACATCGGCCGCACCGTGAACACGATGGTGGACCAGCTCTCCTCGTTCTCCAGCGAGGTGACCCGGGTGGCCCGGGAGGTGGGCACCGAGGGGAAGCTGGGCGGCCAGGCCGACGTGCGCGGCGTCGCCGGCACCTGGAAGGACCTCACCGACTCGGTGAACACCATGGCGTTGAACCTCACCGACCAGGTGCGGTCGATTTCTCAGGTGGCCACGGCGGTGTCCCGGGGCGACCTGTCGCAGAAGATCACCGTGTCGGCGAAGGGCGAGGTCGCCGAGCTGGCGCACACCATGAACGGGCTCACCGACACGCTCCGGCTCTTCGCCGAGCAGGTGACCCGGGTGGCCCGTGAGGTGGGTACCGAGGGCAAGCTGGGCGGCCAGGCGGAGGTGCCGAACGTCGCCGGCACCTGGAAGGACCTGACCGACAGCGTCAACTCGATGGCGTCGAACCTGACCGCCCAGGTCCGCAACATCGCCCAGGTCTCCACCGCGGTCGCCCGGGGTGACCTCTCCCAGAAGATCACCGTTGCCGCGCAGGGTGAGATCCTGGAGCTGAAGGACACCGTGAACACGATGGTGGACCAGCTGTCGTCGTTCGCCGACGAGGTGACCCGGGTGGCCCGTGAGGTGGGTACCGAGGGCAAGCTCGGTGGTCAGGCCCAGGTGCGCGGGGTGTCCGGCACCTGGCGCGACCTCACCGAGAACGTCAACCAGCTCGCCGGCAACCTGACCAGCCAGGTCCGCAACATCTCCCAGGTCTCCACGGCGGTGGCCAAGGGTGACCTGTCGCAGAAGATCACGGTGGACGCCCGGGGCGAGATCCTGGAGCTGAAGAACACCGTGAACACGATGGTGGACCAGCTGTCGTCGTTCGCCGACGAGGTGACCCGGGTGGCCCGCGAGGTGGGCACCGAGGGCAAGCTCGGTGGTCAGGCGCAGGTCAAGGGCGTCAGCGGTACGTGGCGGGACCTGACCGACAACGTGAACTCGATGGCGTCGAACCTGACGTCGCAGGTGCGCAACATCGCCTCGGTGACCACCGCCGTGGCCAAGGGTGACCTGTCGCAGAAGATCACGGTGGACGCCCGGGGCGAGATCCTGGAGCTGAAGTCGACCGTGAACACGATGGTGGACCAGCTGTCGTCGTTCGCCGACGAGGTGACCCGGGTGGCCCGCGAGGTGGGCACCGAGGGCAAGCTCGGTGGGCAGGCCCAGGTGCGCGGAGTGGCCGGCACCTGGCGCGACCTCACCGACAACGTGAACTCGATGGCGTCGAACCTGACCGCCCAGGTCCGGAACATCGCCCAGGTCTCGACGGCGGTGGCCAAGGGTGACCTGTCGCAGAAGATCACGGTGGACGCGCAGGGCGAGATCCTGGAGCTGAAGAACACCGTGAACACGATGGTGGACCAGCTGTCGTCGTTCGCCGACGAGGTGACCCGGGTGGCCCGTGAGGTGGGAACCGAGGGCAAGCTCGGTGGTCAGGCGCAGGTCAAGGGCGTGTCCGGTACGTGGCGGGACCTGACCGACAACGTGAACTCGATGGCGTCGAACCTGACGTCGCAGGTGCGCAACATCGCCTCGGTGACCACCGCCGTGGCGAAGGGCGACCTCGGCCAGAAGATCACCGTGGACGCGCAGGGCGAGATCCTGGAGCTGAAGAACACGGTCAACACGATGGTGGACCAGCTGTCGTCGTTCGCCGACGAGGTGACCCGGGTGGCCCGGGAGGTCGGCATCGAGGGCAAGCTCGGTGGTCAGGCCCAGGTGCGCGGGGTGTCCGGCACCTGGCGGGACCTCACCGAGAACGTCAACCAGCTCGCCTCCACCCTCACCACCCAGCTCCGCGCGATCTCCCAGGTCTCCACCTCGGTGACCCGTGGCGACCTGACCCAGCGGATCTCGGTCAAGGCGCAGGGCGAGGTCGCCGAGCTGAAGGACAACATCAACCAGATGATCGTCACCCTCCGGGAGACGACGAAGAAGAACGCCGAGCAGGGCTGGCTGGACTCGAACCAGGCCCGGATCGGCGGTCTGCTCCAGGGGCAGCGCGACCTCGGCGAGGTCTGCCGCATGATCATGATGGAGGTGACGCCGCTGGTCGACGCCCAGCTCGGCGCCTTCTTCCTCGCCGAGACCTCGGACGGCGTCACGCGACTGCGGCTCACCGCCTCCTACGGGTACGTCGCCCGGGGACACGAGGTCACCTTCGGCCCCGGCGAGGGCCTGGTCGGACAGGCCGCCCTCTCCCGCCGCACCATCCGGGTCAGCGCCGTGCCGGACGGCACCATCACCCTGCGCTCCGGCCTGGCCGAGACGAACCCGGCCGACCTGGTCGTCCTCCCCGTGCTCTTCGAGGGGGAACTGCTCGGGGTGATCGAGTTCGCCAGCGTGGCGACCTTCTCCGAGCTGCACCTCTCCTTCCTGGAGCGGCTGGTGCTGACCATCGGCATCGCGGTCAACACCATCCAGGCCAACCGGCGTACGGAGGAACTGCTCGCCCAGTCACAGCGGCTCGCCCTGGAGTTGCAGGAGCAGTCGGCGGAGTTGCAGCGCACCAACGCCGAACTGGAGGACAAGGCCCAGCTGCTGAGCGAGCAGAAGGGCAACATCGAGACCAAGAACCGGGAGATCGAGCTGGCCCGGCTCGGCCTGGAGGAGAAGGCGCAGCAGCTCACCCGGGCATCGGCGTACAAGTCGGAGTTCCTGGCGAACATGAGCCACGAGCTGCGGACGCCGCTGAACTCGCTGCTGCTGCTGGCCCGGCTGCTCGCCGAGAACTCGGAGCAGAACCTCACCCCGAAGCAGACCGAGTTCGCCCGGACGATCCACAGCGCCGGCTCCGACCTGCTCTCGCTGATCGACGACATCCTCGACCTGTCGAAGATCGAGGCCGGCCGGATGGACGTCCAGCCGGTCGACGTGCGCTTCTCCGAGATCCGCGGCTACGTCGAGCAGGCGTTCAAGCCGCAGGCCGAGGAGAAGGG
Organism: Micromonospora inyonensis; assembly: GCF_900091415.1. Taxonomy (NCBI): domain Bacteria; kingdom Bacillati; phylum Actinomycetota; class Actinomycetes; order Micromonosporales; family Micromonosporaceae; genus Micromonospora; species Micromonospora inyonensis. The sequence goes on from NZ_FMHU01000001.1 coordinate 1,818,961, forward strand.
CCTCGACTTCCAGGTCGAGATCGCCCAGGACCTGCCGACCACCGTGGTCACCGACGCCCAGCGGTTGCAGCAGATCCTGCGCAACCTGCTCTCCAACGCGGTCAAGTTCACCGACACCGGGACGGTCGCCCTCAGGATCGGACCGGCGGCGGAGAACGAGGTCTTCGACGTGCCGGCGCTGACCAACGCCCGGCAGGTGATCGCGTTCACGGTGGCCGACACCGGGATCGGCATCCCGGACGACAAGCTGTCGCTGATCTTCGAGGCGTTCCAGCAGGCCGACGGCACCACCAGTCGCCGGTACGGCGGCACCGGGCTCGGGCTCTCCATCAGCCGGGACCTGGCCCGCCTGCTCGGTGGCACGATCAGCGTGGCCTCCACGCCCGGACAGGGATCCACGTTCACCCTCTTCGTCCCCGACGTACTGGCCCCGGACGCGGTGGTCGCCCCGCTGCCGCCCTCGCCGGCCCGGGCCGGGCTGCCCTCGTCGCTGCTGATGCCCCCGCCCGAGGTGCCCAAGCCGCCGGAGGGCCCGGCGACCCGGCGGTTGGAAGGGGCCACGGTGCTGATCGTCGACGACGACGTCCGTAACGTCTTCGCCCTGACCAGCGCGTTGGAGCTGCATGGCATGACCGTGCTGTACTCGGACAACGGGGCGGACGGTATCCGGCTGCTCGCCGAGCATCCGGAGGTCGACATCGTGCTGATGGACGCCATGATGCCCGACCAGGACGGGTACGAGACGACCCGTTCGATCCGGCGCAACCACCGCTTCGCCGACCTGCCGATCGTCTTCCTGACCGCGAAGGCGATGCCCGGGGACCGGGAGTCCGCGCTGGCGGCGGGTGGCAGCGACTACATCACCAAGCCGGTCGACCTGGACGAGTTGATCGAGCTGATGTCGTCCTGGATCAGTGGCAGCGGACGCGAGGAGAACCAGTGACCCAGATGGCGAAGGCGCTGCTGGTGGACGACCGACGGGAGAACCTGATGGCACTGGAGGCGATCCTCCAGGGCCTGCCGGTGCAGTCGGTGGCCGTCGAGAGCGGCGAGGCGGCGCTGAAACAGCTCCTGGTGGACGACTTCGCGGTGATCCTGTTGGACGCCCAGATGCCGGACATGGACGGGTTCGAGACGGCGGGGCACATCAAGCGCCGGGAGCGGACCCGGCACATCCCGATCATCTTCCTCACCGCCGCCGACCGGGACGCCCAGCTCGCCCTGCGGGGGTACGCGGTCGGCGCGGTCGACTACCTGACCAAACCGTTCGACCCGTGGGTGCTGCGGGCCAAGGTGTCGGTCTTCGTCGACCTGTGGTCCAAGACCCGGCAGCTCGCCGCCCAGTCCGAGCTGGTCCGCGAGCGCGAGGCACAGTGGCGGGTGCTCACCGACGCGGTCGACGAGGCCACCGCGCTGCTGCGCTCCGACGACGACCCGGAGGCGCGGGACCGCGCCGTCGAGTTGCTGGAGCAGGCCCGCTGGGGCAATCCCCTCTGAGCCTCAGAGGGTGGACTGGTTACGGATCATGAGGGCGGAGCGCAGGCCGGTGATGTCCAGCACCCGGAGCAGGAAGTCACCGACCTGCGTGAGCACCAGGAGGCTCTGCGCGTGACTCGCCTTCCGGCTCAGCACCACGAGCGTGCCGAGCCCCTGCGAGTCGCAGAAGGTCACGCCACCGAGGTCGAGGACGATGCGTGGCGGTGGATCGGCGAGAATCTCGTTCACCGCGCTGGAGAGTTGGGCTGCGGTGAGCATGTCGATCTCACCGACCAGGCGCAACACCACTTCGTCGGCCGTCCGGTGTACCGTGATGGACAGTTCGGCACGATCCACCCGGTCAGCCTAGCGCGATCCGGGTGACCTGGCCTGCCGAGGTCGATCCGGTCCCCCGCGTGGGGTGGCGACCGGGGCCGGCGGTGGGGTGAGTCCGGTAACCCTGACCAGGGGCGGTTGTCGATCGGCCCCCCGTCGCTGACACAATGGCCGCATCGTGACGGATACGTACTCCGCCGGAACCGGCCGTTACCCGGCCGACGCACCGGCCTCCGAGGCCCTGTTCGACCGCGCCCGCGCCCTCGTGCCGGGCGGGGTGAACTCCCCTGTGCGTGCCTTCCGCGCCGTCGGTGGCACCCCGCGCTTCATGGTCCGGGGGGAGGGTCCCTGGCTGTACGACGCGGACGAGCGGCGCTACGTCGACCTGGTCTGCTCCTGGGGGCCGTTGATCCTCGGGCACGCGCACCCCGAGGTGGTCGCGACCGTCCAGGCCGCCGCCGCGCGGGGCACCAGCTTCGGCACCCCGACACCGGGTGAGGTCGAGCTGGCCGCCGAGATCGTCGACCGTGCCCCGGTCGACCAGGTCCGGCTGGTCAACTCGGGCACCGAGGCGACCATGTCGGCGATCCGGCTGGCCCGGGGCTTCACCGGCCGGTCCAAGATCGTGAAGTTCGCCGGCTGCTACCACGGTCACGTCGACGCGCTGCTGGCCGCCGCCGGGTCCGGCGTGGCCACTCTCGGCCTGCCCGACTCGCCCGGCGTGACCGGCGCAGCGGCCGGCGAGACGATCGTGCTGCCGTACAACGACCTCGCCGCGGTGGAGGAGGTCTTCGCCGCCGAGGGGCCGCGCATCGCCGCGGTGATCACCGAGGCCGCCGCCGGCAACATGGGCGTGATCGCCCCCCGGGACGGCTTCAACTCCCATCTCGCCCGGATCGCGCACGCGCACGGTGCCCTGCTCATCCTCGACGAGGTGATGACCGGCTTCCGGGTCTCCCGTTCCGGCTGGCACGGCCTCGACCCGGTCGACGCCGACCTGTGGACGTACGGGAAGGTCATGGGGGGCGGGCTTCCGGCCGCGGCCTTCGGCGGGCGTGCGGAGATCATGGCCCGGCTGGCCCCCGCCGGCCCGGTCTACCAGGCCGGCACGCTCTCCGGTAACCCGCTGGCCTGCGCCGCCGGCCTGGCCACCCTGCGCCTGGCCGACGACGCCGTGTACCGCCGCCTCGACGAGACCGCCGCCGTGGTGGGCAAGCTGGCCGGCGACACGCTGGCCGCCGCCGGGGTCCCGCACCGGCTGTCGTACGCGGGCAACATGTTCTCGATCTTCTTCACCGACGCCGACGTGGTCGACTACGACAGCGCCCGCACCCAGCGCGTGCCGGCGTTCACGGCGTTCTTCCACGCGATGCTGGCCGGCGGGGTCTACCTGCCGCCGAGCGCGTTCGAGGCGTGGTTCGTGTCGGCGGCGCTGGACGACGCCGCGTTGGAACAGATCGCCGCAGCCCTTCCGGCGGCGGCGAACGCAGCGGCGGCGGCAGGCCACGGAGGGTAGGTGCGGTGAGCGGCAAGACGGTGGTCCACGTGTTGCGACACGGCGAGGTGCACAACCCCGACAAGATCCTCTACGGTCGGCTGCCCGGCTTCCGCCTCTCCGAGCTGGGGGTGCAGATGGCCAAGGCCGCCGCACAGGGCCTGGCCGACCGGGACGTCGTGCACGTGGTGGCGAGCCCGCTGGAGCGCGCCCAGCAGACCGCCGAGCCGATCGCCGCCCAGTTCGGCCTCCCGGTCGGGGTGGACGAGCGGCTGATCGAGAGCGCCAACTGGTTCGAGGGCAAGAAGGTGTCGCCCGGTGACGGCTCCTTCCGCGACCCGCGCAACTGGTGGGTGCTGCGTGACCCGGTCACCCCCTCCTGGGGCGAGGCGTACCGGACGATCGCGGAGCGGATGTTCGCCGCGCTGCACGCCGCCCGGGTCGCCGCCGAGGGGCGGGAGGCGGTCTGCGTCTCCCACCAGCTGCCGATCTGGACGCTGCGCCGGTACGCCGAGCGCAAGCGGCTCTGGCACGATCCGCGTCGCCGGCAGTGCGGCCTGGCCAGCCTCACCTCGTTCCACTTCGAGGGAGCCAAGATCGTCGGTGTCGGTTACTCCGAGCCGGCCGCCCACCTGATCGCCATGTCGCCGACCGCCAGGACAGCCAAGGGAGCCTGATGAACGTCCGGAGGTGGACCGCCGCCCTGCTCGTCGCCGTCGCCACGGTGGCGCTGGCCGGCTGCGCCGCCAAGGGCGACGAGCAGCGCTGCGCGACCCGGGACGGCTTCCTGGAGTGCGCCCCCGACCGGCGCGGCACCGCACCGAAGGTCACCGGGGAACTCCTCGGCGGCGGCAGCTACGACCTCGCCCAGGACCGGGGCAAGGTCGTCGTGTTCAACTTCTGGGGTTCCTGGTGCAACCCCTGCCGGGCGGAGGCCGACGACCTGGAGAAGACCTTCCAGGCGACCAAGGGCGCCGAGGTCACCTTCCTCGGCATCAACGTGACCGACAGCCGGGACAAGGCGAAGGCGTTCGAGAAGAACTTCGGGGTCACCTACCCGAGCCTCTTCGACCCGCCCGGTCGTACCGCCCTGGACTTCGACATCGCGCCCAACGCCATCCCGGCGACCATCGTCCTCGACCGGGAGGGCCGGATCGCGGCGGTGCGTCGCGGCGCGGTCATCCAGGATGCCCTCCAACCGGTCGTGGAGCGGATCGTCGCCGAAGGCGCCCGCTGATGGGTGAGACCTTCCGCACCCTCGCCGAGAGCGGTCCGCTGCTGCTGGCGATCGGCGCGGCGGCCCTGGCCGGGCTGGTCAGCTTCCTCTCGCCCTGCGTGCTGCCGCTCGTCCCCGGCTACCTCTCCTACGTCACCGGCCTGGCCGGCGCCGACCTGGAGGGCCGGGGTGGTGGCAGCCGAGGTGGTAGCAGGGGACCCCTGTTACCGGATTCGGTCGAGGAAGGGCCCCCTGCAACCACCCCAGCCGGCGGCAGCGGCACCGGCGCCGGGGCGACCGCCTCCGGCGGAGCGGGCACCGCCCCGGGTAATGGGGGCACCGCGCTCGCGGTACGGGAGCGCGCGTCGACCGCCGCCGTGAAGGGGCGGGTGCTCGCCGGGACGCTGCTGTTCATCGCCGGCTTCACCGCGGTCTTCACCGCCACCGCGATCCTCTTCGCCAGCGTCGGCAAGGTCCTCTTCGCGTACGAGCGGGCGCTGGAGATCGGCATCGGCGCGCTGGTCGTCCTGCTGGGGCTGGCGTTCGTCGGAGTGCTGCCCGGCCTCCAGCGGGAGTTCCGGATCCACCGGCTGCCCAGCGCCGGCCTGCTCGGCGCACCCGTGTTCGGCGCGGTCTTCGCGCTGAGCTGGATGCCCTGCACCGGCCCGACCCTCGGCGCGGTGCTCGGCATGGCCGCCGCCGGCGGACAGACCGACCGGGCGGTGGTGCTCGCCGTGGCGTACTGCCTCGGGCTGGGGCTGCCGTTCGTGGTCTTCGGGCTGGCGTTCCAGCGGCTGCTCGGGGTCTTCCGGCTGATCCGCCGCAACAGCCGCTGGGTCACCCGGATCGGGGGGGTGCTGCTGGTCCTGATCGGCCTGGCCCTGGTCACCGGGGGCTGGCAGAGCTTCGTGATCTGGTTGCAGACCACCTTCGGGGTGGGCGAGGTGAGCATCTGATGGCACTCGTCGACCACCGGCCGGCGACCTCGACCCCGCCGGCCCCGAGCCGCCCCAACCCGGTGCTGGCCCTGCTGCGCAACTCCTGGCGGCAGCTCACCAGCATGCGTACCGCGCTGATCCTGCTCTTCCTGCTCGCGGTCGCCGCCGTTCCCGGCTCGGTGCTGCCGCAGCGCGGGGTCAACCCGGAGGACGTGGACGACTTCCTCGTCGAGCACCCCGACCTGGGCCCGGCGCTGGACCGGATCGGCGGGTTCGAGGTCTTCGGCTCGGTCTGGTTCTCCGCGATCTACCTGCTGCTGTTCACCTCGCTGGTCGGCTGCATCGTGCTGCGGCTCCGCGACCACGTCCGCGCCCTGCGGGCCGCCCCGCCCGCCGCGCCGAAGCGGCTGGAGCGGCTGCCGCAGCACGCGGTCCTGACCGGTCACGACGGCGACCCGGAGGCCATCGCGGCGGTGCTGCGCCGCCGCCGGTGGCGGGTGGTGGTCCGGGGCAACGAGGTCTCCGCCGAGAAGGGGTACCTCAAGGAAACCGGGAACCTCCTCTTCCACACCTCGATGATCGCGGTGCTGATCGGCGTCGCGCTCGGCTCGTGGTACGGCTGGAGCGGCAACCGGCTCCTGGTGGCCGGCGCGGACAACGCCTTCTGCAACACCCAGTTCCAGTACGCCGAGTCGAAGTTCGGCTCCCGCGTGCAGAGCCCCGACCTGCCCCCGTTCTGCCTGACCCTGGAGGACTTCCAGGCCCGGTTCCTGGAGTCCGGCCAGCCGGAGTTCTACAGCGCCACGGTCACCGTGGCCGAGGAGGAGCGTCAGGCGCGCCGGGAGAAGTTCTCGGTCAACTCGCCGCTGCGGCTCGACGGGGCGAGCGTCTACCTGCTCGGCCACGGGTACGCGCCGATCATCCGGTACACCGACCGCAACGGCGATTCGCAGACCTCGACGGTGCCGTTCCTGACCATGGACAACACGCTCACCGGTGAGGGCGTGGCGTTGTTCCCCGACGTCAACGCCGACCCGGCGACCGGGAAGCGGGACCCGAACCTCCAGGTCGCCTTCGAGGGGCTCTACCTGCCGACCGCGCCGGACGCCCCGCCGTACGTGCGGTCGGAGCACCCGACCGAGCGGAACCCGGCGGTCTTCCTGGTCGCGTACCGGGGCAACCTGGGTGTGGACGCCGGCATCCCCGGTTCGGTGTACCAACTCGACCAGCGGCAGGTCCGCACCGGCAAGCTCAAGCAACTCGGCGACGCGAAGCTGCTCAAGCCGGGCGAGAAATGGACCCTGGACGACGGCACCTCGGTGGAGTTCCTCGGCACCGAGCCGTTCGTCACCCTCTCCGTCCGGCACGACCCGGGCTCGACGCTGATGCTGGTCAGCTCCGGCGTGCTGTTGATCGGCCTGATGGGCTCGCTCTTCGGCCGACGGCGACGGGTGTGGTTCCGGGTGGTCCCGGCCGGGGCGGGCGGCTCCGGCGACGCGGTCCTCCCGGCCGGTACAGGCGGCCCCGCCGGTGTGACGACGGACGACGCCGACGCCCCGGCCGGAAGATCCACGACAGACGGTAGTAGTTTGGTGCAGGCCGGTGGGCTGCCGCGCACCGAGTACCCCGGGTTCGCCGACGAGTTCTCGCAGCTCGTCGACGCGGTCCGGGGCAGCGGCGGGACCGGTGCCGCCGAACAGGCCGCCCCGGGCTCGCGAGAAGGGACTGAGTGATGTCCGCGCTCTCCGATCAGCTGGTGACCTTCGCGATCCTCGCGTACCTGGTCGCGATGATCTGTCACGCCGTCGAGTACGCCCTGGGCAACGCCCGTACCCGGGTGGTGGCCGAGACGCCCGCCCGCGAGCTGGTCGGCGCGGGGGTCGGCGGGTCCGGCGGGGGCACGACCGGCACCGAAGCGGGCGCGGACGCCCCGACGGACCGGCCGGCTGGTGCGAAACCGCCGGCGCGTCCGGGCGGCCGGGCCCGACTGGCCGGCCGGATCGCGGTCGTCGCCACTGCGGTCGCCGCCCTGCTGCACCTCGCGGGCCTGGTCACCCGGGGCATCGCCGCCGACCGGATGCCCTGGGGCAACATGTACGAGTTCGTGCTGACGGTCTCGTTCATCGGGGTCGCCGGCTGGTTGGCGGTGCTCTGGAAGCGCCCCTCGCTGCGCCGCCTCGGGCTGTTCCTGACCCTGGTCATGGTGCTCCTGCTGGCCACCGCCGAGCTGGTGCTCTACGTGCCGGTGGTGCCGCTGGTGCCGGCGCTCAACTCGTACTGGTTCGTCATCCACGTCTCGACGGTCGTCTTCGCCTCCGGGATCTTCCTGCTCGGTGCGGTGCCGGCGGTGACCTACCTGATGCGCGCCGGGTACGAGCGCGGCAAGCGGAGCTTCCCGTACACGCTGGCGAAGCGGATGCCGACGGCGGAGAGCCTGGAGCGGCTGACCTTCGCGCTGCACGCGTTCGCCTTCCCGGTCTTCACCTTCGCGGTGATCGCCGGGGCGATCTGGGCCGAGGCGTCCTGGGGTCGGCCGTGGGGCTGGGACCCGAAGGAGACCTGGTCGTTCATCTCCTGGGTGATCTACGCCGGCTACCTGCACGCCCGGGCCACGCCGAGCGTGAAGCGCAACGTCGCCACCTGGATCGCGGTGCTGGGCTTCCTGACCATGCTGATGAACCTGTTCGGCGTGAACATCTTCTTCGAGGGCCTGCACTCGTACGGCGGCCTCGACTGAACGTGAGTGTGGCAGGGCCGGCGGAGGTGACGGCGGGGCAGCACGTCGCGGCCTGTGGCAACTCCGGCAACTCGACCCAGCCACATCTGCTGGACCAGGCTCCCTGACAACCGGCCGTCGCCGGCAGGGGAAGACCCTTCTCCTGTACGAGCTGGCCCAGGCGACCAACGGCTTCTACTTCGGCGCAACGGAGGCGACCCCGGCGGAGTCGCTCCGCCGGCTGGGCGAGGCGATCGGTCGGTACACCGAGGCACCGGGGCCGGTCTGGCTGACCGACTGGACCGAGGCCGTCGACGCGCTGCTCGCCCTTGGCCGGGACCGACCGGTGACCGTGGTGGTCGACGAGTTTCCCTACCTGGCCCGGGCGAGTCGGGACCTGCCGTCGACCATCCAGCACGCACTCACCCCGGGCAGACCGCAGCGTACGGAGTCCCGAACCCGCCTGCTGCTCTGCGGTTCCGCCCTCTCCTTCATGGGTGGACTGCTCGCCGGATCGGCACCCCTGCGGGGACGGGCGGGCCTGGAACTCCCGGTCGCACCGCTGGACTACCGGGCAGCGGCAGCGTTCTGGGGAATCGACGATCCGCTCATCGCCACCCGGTTGTTCGCCATCGTCGGGGGCACCCCGGCCTACCGCCGCGAGTACGTCCAGGACGACGCGCCAAGCGGCCCCGACGACTTCGACGACTGGGTGGTGCGGGCGGTGTTGAATCCGGCCCGGCCGCTGTTCCGGGAGGCCCGGTACCTCCTCGCCGAGGATCCGGATCTCCGGGACGCCGCGCTCTACCACTCCGTGCTCGCGGCGGTGGCCGAGGGGAACGGCACCCGGGGTGGGATCGCCGGCTACATCGGCCGCAAGGCCACCGACCTCCAGCATCCGCTGACCGTGCTGCAGGACGCCGGCCTGCTGGCCCGAGATCCGGATCCGCTGCGCAGCGGTCGGAGCCGGTACCGCATCACCGAGCCGTTGATCACCTTCTACCAGGCGGTCATGCGTCCGGCCTGGACCGCTCTGGAGCAGCGGCGTGGCGCGGACGTCTGGCGCCGCTCCCAACGCCGGTACGCCAGCGCGGTGCTCGGGCCGGGCTTCGAGGAGACCGTCCGGCAGTGGGCGCTCCGTTTCGCCGCACCGGAGACCTTCGGTGGGATCGTCGCCGAGGCGAGCGAGGCGACCCTGACCGACCCAGCCAGCCGGACCAGCCAGAAACTGGATCTCGTCGCGCTGGGGGAGCCACCGCCCGGACACGGACCACGGCCGCTGCTCGCGATCGGCGAGGTCAAGTGGGGCCGTACCCTCGGCCGGCCGGACCTGGACCGGTTGGAGCGGGCCCGGGCCCTGCTCACCGCGCGACCCGGCTGGGACGCCGGGCACGCCCGCCTGCTACTGGCCAGCGGGGAGGGTTTCACCGACGAACTCCGGCAGATCACCGCCCGACGACCGGACGTCCTCGTCGTCGACCCCGAACGGCTCTACTCCGGCGACTGACAGCCACGCCCCCCATCTCGTCGATCATGGACTCAGGGCACTGGCCAAACCGCACAATCGCCACCAATCACGTGCCACTACTTCATGATCGGCGAGTGGTCTGCCGGTCCTGCATCCTGGATCACGCCCGCCCCGCTCGGCGGCTTCCGGGTGGTGAGGACCGGGTGGGATGGGGCTCTGGCGGTGCGGGACACTGGGGGTATGGCGGTTCGTGGCTTCCCGTACACCGATCTCAAGGACTTCCTGAAGGCGCTGGAGCGCGCGGGGGAACTGCGGCGCGTGAGCGTGCCGGTGGACCCGACGCTGGAGATCAGCGAAGTCGTCACCCGGACGGTACGGGCGGGCGGGCCGGCGCTGCTCTTCGAGCGTCCCACCCGGGGCGAGATGCCGGTGGCGGTCAACCTCTTCGGCACCGAGAAGCGGATGGCGATGGCGCTCGGCGTCGAGTCGCTGGACGAGATCGGCGACCGGATCGGCGCGATGATCAAGCCGGAGCTGCCGGTCGGCTGGTCCGGGATCCGGGACGGGCTCGGCAAGGTGATGCAGCTCAAGTCGCTGCCTCCGCGCAAGGTGAAGACCGCCCCCTGCCAGCAGGTGGTCTACCGCGGTGACGACGTCGACCTCAACCGGCTGCCCGGGTTGCAGGTGTGGCCCGGCGACGGCGGGGTCTTCCACAACTACGGGCTGACCCACACCAAGCATCCGGAGACCGGCAAGCGCAACCTCGGGCTCTACCGCCTCCAGCAGCACAGCCACAACACCATCGGCATGCACTGGCAGATCCACAAGGACTCCACCGCCCACCACGCGGTCGCCGAGCGGCTCGGGCAGCGGCTGCCGGTGGCGATCGCCATCGGCTGCGACCCGGTGGTCAGCTACGCGGCCAGCGCGCCGCTCCCCAGCGACATCGACGAGTACCTGTTCGCCGGCTTCCTGCGCGGCGAGCGTACGGAGATGGTCGACTGCCTGACCGTGCCGCTCCAGGTGCCGGCGCACGCCCAGGTGGTGCTGGAGGGCTACATCGAGCCCGGTGAGCGGCTGCCGGAGGGCCCCTTCGGCGACCACACCGGCTTCTACACGCCGGTCGAGCCGTTCCCGGTGATGCACGTCGAGGCGATGACCATGCAGCGCGACCCGGTCTACCACACGATCGTCACGTCCAAGCCGCCGCAGGAGGACCACGGCCCGGGCAAGGCCACCGAGCGGATCTTCCTGCCCCTGCTCCGGATGTTGATCCCGGACATCGTCGACTACGACATGCCGGCCGCCGGGGTCTTCCACAACTGCGTGATCGTCTCGATCCGCAAGCGGTACCCGAAGCACGCCCAGAAGATCATGAACGCGATCTGGGGGGCCCACCTGCTGTCCCTGGTCAAACTGATCGTCGTGGTGGACGAGGACTGCGACGTGCACGACTACCACGAGGTCGCCTTCCGGGCCTTCGGCAACGTCGACTACTCGCGGGACCTGCTGCTCACCGAGGGGCCGGTGGACCACCTGGACCACTCGTCGTACCAGCAGTTCTGGGGCGGCAAGGCGGGCATCGACGCCACCCGCAAGCTCCCCACCGAGGGCTACACCCGGGGCTGGCCGGAGGAGATGACCATGTCGCCGGAGGTCGTCGCCCTGGTGGACAAGCGCTGGAAGGAGTACGGCATCCGATGACCGCGGTCACCGAACGACCCGGTCGGGTGAAGTCCTTCCTCCGGCTCGTCGCCATCGAGCACTCGGTCTTCGCGCTGCCCTTCGCGTACCTGTCCGCGCTGGCCGCGATGCGGCTCGACGGCGGGCGGGTACGTTGGCTCGACCTGCTGCTGATCACCGTCGCGATGGTCGGGGCGCGGACGTTCGCGATGGCCGCCAACCGGATCATCGACCGGCGGATCGACGCGCGGAACCCCCGTACCGCCGGGCGGGAACTGGTGACCGGGGCGGTGAGCGTGCGGACGGCCTGGACCGGCGCGGTGGTCGCGCTGGTGGTCTTCCTCGCCGCCGCCGCCCTGCTCAACCCGCTCTGTCTGGTGCTCGCGCCGCTGGCCGTGGTGCCCCTGGTCGTCTACCCGTACGGCAAGCGGTTCACCGACTGGCCGCACGCGATCCTCGCGGTCGCCCAGGCGGTCGGCCCGGTCGGCGCGTGGCTCGCCGTCACCGGCACCTTCGCCGGCTCGTGGCCGGCCTGGCTGCTCGGTGTCGCGGTGGGCCTGTGGATCGGCGGTTTCGACCTGATCTACGCCTGCCAGGACGCCGAGGTGGACCGCGAGATCGGGGTCCGCAGCGTCCCGGCCCGGTACGGGCTGCGCTTCGCCCTGCACGCCTCGACGGTGGCGCACGTGGTGACCTTCGCGCTCTTCGTCTGGTTCGGGACGCTGGTCGGGTTCGGCTGGCCGTGGTGGGTCGGACTGGCGCTGACCGCGCTCGCCTTCGGCTACCAGCACGTGGTGGTCAGCCCGACCGATCTGAGCCGGGTCAACCGGGCGTTCTTCACCGCGAACGGGTTCGTCGGGATCGCGCTCTTCCTCTTCGCCCTGCTCGACCTGGTGCTCCGGCAGGGCCTGGGGGCCTGAGCCCACCCGCCGGTCGCCTCAGGGCACGGGGTAGCGGGCGCTTTCCCGTCAGGGCGCCGGGTAACGGGGGCTCTCCAGCGTCCAGTCGATGGTGCCGCGTACGGAGTTCGCGACCGCGTCCAGGTGGACGGCGACCGCCGGGTCCACCTCCGGCCCGAACGACGGCACCGCCGCGCGCAGCGCCACGAACCGGTCCATCGCCGCCCGCCACCCGTCGGCTACCAGGGCGACCGCGGTCTCCACCGGCACCCCGTGCTCGTGTGCGGTGGCCAGCACCAGGTTGTGCCCGCCGGCACCGACCCGGTCCCGCTCCAGCGAGACCACGTCGTTGAACCAGGAGAGCAGGTCGTTCGCGGTCTCGGCGATCCGGACCAGCAGCGGATGGTGGTAGACGGCGTCCGGCAGCACCTGGCCGGTGGCGAACTCCACCAGCGCGTACGAGACGTACGCCGCCGACGTGGCCCGGCGCAGCGGCACGTACTCGGTGACCGTCGGCACCCGACCGGCGGCCTTGTTGACCGACTCGCGCCACGTCCCGTCCAGGTGGTGGGCCATCGCGTCGGTGAAGCGGACCTGCGAGCGGGCGGGCATCCGTGCCCGGGGAGCCCGCCAGGCGTCCACCAGCATCCGGCGCAACGGGCCGGTGAAACCGGGGTGGCGCGAGCGCGGCCCGGTCCGCAACAGCCTGATCACCCCCTGGCGCAGCCCGTCGACCTCCTCCGGGGTCGAACGGTGCGGTGTGTCGCAGAAGTCGTCGACCAGGAAGCACCAGGTGAACAGGGCGGCGAGGGTGCGTAGGTCGGCCGGGCTGGCGTCCGGGTAGATCCGGCCCGCGTACCGGGCGATGCCGGCCCGGTCCAGCCGGTCGAGGGCATCCCGGTCCAGCGGCAGGTCGAACCGGGCGAGCCAGGTGGACAGCCACTCCTGCGTGGCGTCGGCGTGCGGCGACAGCCGGGGCGGGATGGGGCAGTCGAACCGTGGCGATCCGAGGGATCCGCCGGTCATCACCGATTCCTTCCCCGCTGTACGTTATGCCCCTGCAGCATGCCAGGTGCAAGCGCTCTCCCGTCAGTCGACCCGGGGCGGCTGAGGTGGTTGCAGGGGTCCCCTGCTACCCAAAAAGCGGTAGTAGGGGACCCCTGCAACCACAAGCGGGGGCGGTGAACACCCCGCGGGGACGACCAGGCACGCTTGTCGGTATGCGTGAACCATGGGTGGTCGGGGTCTCCGGGGCCTCCGGTACGCCGTACGCGGCGGCGGTCCTGCGCGGGCTCCTCGACGCCGGGTCGGCCGTCGACCTGATCGTCTCCCGGGCGGCCCGGCTGACCGTTCTCGACGAGACCGGCCGACCGTTCCGGGACGGGCACTGGCGCGACGACCTGGGCGACTGGCTCGGGCGGGACCTCGCCGGGGCCGACCTGCGGTACTGGCCCGCCGGTGACCTGGCCGCCGGCCCGAGCAGCGGCTCCTACCGGGTACGCGGCATGGCGGTGGTGCCGGCCAGCACGGCGGCCTGCGCGGGCATCGCCATCGGGCTCTCAAAGGACCTGTTGCAGCGTGCCGCCGAGGTCAACCTAAAGGAGCGGCGGCCGGTGGTCGTGGTGCCCCGGGAGACCCCGGTGACCCGGAGTCATCTGGAGCACCTCATCGCGCTGCACGACGCCGGTGCGGTGGTGCTCCCCGCCAGCCCCGGTTTCTACGGTGCCGGGGCGGCGGCCTCGGCCCAGCAGTTGGTCGACTTCGTCGCCGGCAAGGTGCTGGACGCGCTGGGCGTACCGCACACGCTCTTCCGCCGGTGGTCCGGGGAACTCGGCGCGACCCTGGGCTGATTGGCCAGCCGTGGTGCGACGGGACACGGACCGGCGACCTGCCGCCCGGTCCGCGTGACCCGTCACCCGTCAGTACATGCCGGCGTTGGCCGGACCCGGGCCGGTGGAGGCCGTCGGTCCGACGTTGCGTGGCCGGTTCGCCACGTCCTCCCCCTCGTCGAGCATGCCCTCCCCCTCAAGCAGCGCCCGCACCTCGGATTCCCGGAACCGGCGATGCCCGCCCGGCGTCCGGATGCTGCCGATCCGGCCGGCTGCCGCCCATCTCGTCACGGTCTTCGGGTCCACCCGAAACAGCGCGGCCACCTCGCCCGGCGTCAGCAGGCGATCTCCAGTGTCCACAGCCCCCTCCTCGCGTCGACGAAGCCCTCGGCTGAACACACTGCCCCCGGCCGGTGCGAGCCCAGAGCCGTCATGAGGGACGTATGGCAATTACAGCACCGGCGAGGTGACGCGGTCCGCCAAACGCGAAAAAAGCACTGGTTGGGAACGGGGGAACGGTGGGACGACCGGGGGCACCCCGACGCTCCGATTGCCGGACGGACACGTGCCGTCAGGATGTCCGACGCCGGCCGGTTCGCGCAGCCCTTCCACGACTAGGGTCTACAGTCCGTGGACGCCATCGACCTGAGGCTCGTGGAGTTGCTGCGGGCCAACGCCCGTCTGTCGTACGCCGAACTCGCCCGGCAGGTGGGTCTCTCCGCTCCCGCCGTACACGAACGGGTCGGCAAGCTGGAGTCGGGCGGAGTCATCCGGGCGTACCGGGCGGAGGTCGAGCCAGAGGCGATCGGGCTCGCCGTCACGGCCCTGATCGGCATCGTCGAGGACTCCACCGCCGACACCGACGAGGTGCTGGAGGCCCTTCGGCAGATGCCCGAGATCGAGTCCTGCTACTTCATGGCCGGCGTGGAGTCCTTCCTGCTCAAGGCCCGGGTCACCACGATCGCCGAGCTGGAGCGGCTCATCCTCCGGCTGAACCGTACCCCCGGGGTGGCCTCCACCCGCACCGGCATCGCCCTGTCGACGAAGTGGGAGAACCGTCCCCAGCCGGGTGCCCCACCCGCCGGTTGAGCGGCCCCGCCGATGCAGTGCCCGCGCGGTACGGTGCGGCGGTGACGGATCGGACTCCCGGCACGGCGGTGGTGACCGGTGCGGCCGGCGGGCTCGGCCGCGCCATCGCCGTCGCGCTGCACGCCGACGGCTGGCGGGTGCCTCCTCACCGACCTGGACGCCGGGGCGGTGGCCGCCGTCGCCGGCCCGCTCGGCGGCTGGCCCGCCGGGCCGCCCGGCTGGCCCGGTGGCCCCGACCGGTGGTCGCGCTGCCCCGCTGGCGTGGCGCGCAGGTCCGCCTGCTCGACGCCCTGCCGGGGCTCGCGCTCCGGTTGGCCCCGCTGGTCCGCGCCGCCGGCCGGGCCGGGCAGCGCCGCCAGCGCCGCCGGATCGACGGTACGTGAACCGGCCGGTACCGGCCGGACGTGAAGATTGCTAGTTTCTCGTCGTGACTCATCTCGACCGGTGCGACGAGGCTGTCCGGGCGTGGGGGACCGAGGCGATCGCCGCCGTGGAGGCCGACGCGAACCGGTCGGCCGACACCCACCTGCTGCCGTTCCCCCTCCCCAGGGAGTGGGGTATCGACCTCTATCTCAAGGACGAGTCGGTGCACCCGACCGGCTCGCTGAAGCACCGGCTGGCCCGCTCGCTCTTCCTCTACGGGCTCTGCAACGGCTGGATCGGCCCGAACACCACGATCATCGAGGCGTCCTCCGGCTCGACCGCCGTCTCCGAGGCGTACTTCGCGCGGATGCTGGGACTGTCGTTCATCGCGGTGATGCCCGCCTCCACGTCCCCGGAGAAGATCGCCCAGATCGAGTTCCAGGGAGGCCGGTGCCACCTGGTCGACGACCCGGCCAAGGTGGTCGTCGAGGCTCGCTGGCTGGCCGAGGACGCGGGCGGGCACTTCATGGACCAGTTCACCTACGCCGAACGGGCCACCGACTGGCGGGGCAACAACAACATCGCCGAGTCGATCTACGCCCAGCTCAGCCTGGAGCGGCACCCGGTGCCGGCCTGGATCGTGGTGGGCGCGGGCACCGGCGGCACCGGTGCCACCATCGGCCGGTTCACCCGGTACCGCCGGCTGCCCACCAAGCTCTGTGTGGTCGACCCGGAGAACTCCGCGTTCTACCCCGCCTGGCAGGCGGCGGACTGGTCGGTCCGTACCGGCCGGGGTTCCCGGATCGAGGGGATCGGCCGGCCGACGGTCGAGGCGTCCTTCCTGCCCAGCGTGGTCGACCGGATGGTGCAGGTGCCCGACGCGGCCTCGCTGGCCGCGATGCGGGCCGGCTCGGCCGTGCTCGGCCGGCGCGTGGGCGGCTCGACCGGCACCAACCTCTGGGGCGCGTTCGGGCTGATCGCCGCCATGCTCGCCGAGGGGCGGACCGGGTCGGTGGTGACGCTCATCTGCGACGCCGGCGACCGGTACGCCGACACGTACTACGCCGACGACTGGGTGGCCGCGCAGGGGCTGGACCTCGCCCCGCACCTCGCCACCGTCGAGCGCTTCCTGAGCACCGGGGCCTGGCCCGTCGGCTAGCGCCCGGTGGCGACCCGATCGACGAGCCCCGGGTAGTGCCGCACGTAGCCGTCCGGGTCGAGGTCCAGGTCGGCGGTGAAGTCGCCGCTGGCGAACCGGACCCGTCCGCCACCGAGCGCCGTGTACGTCTGCTCGGCGGGCAGCACCAGCAGGCTCGGCACCAGCACCCAGACGACCTCGATCCGCCGTTCGGTGCCCGGCGCGGCGTCGGCCAGCCCGAACCGACGTACCGGGAGGCTGTTGAACAGCGGGGACGCGCCCAGGTCGACGTCCACCGCGTCGGCCAGCCGATCGGGATCGTCGGTGCCGGGCAGCCCGACGGGTGGCCGGCCGGCCGCGCGGAGCACGGCGTCGAGGTCGCCCTGCTCGCTGGTCACGACCCGCCAACGGTCCGGCTGCCGTTCCAGTCGGACCCCGCGCGACCAACCCGCCCCCTCGACCTCGACCTCCAGCCGGACGGTCGCCCACTGCGGCGTCGTGGTCAGGGCGTACCGGCAGGTGTACGGGACCGTGTCGACGGCCTGTGCCGTCCCCCGGGCGGTGAGCCCCTGGGCGTCGTCCAGCAGGGCGTGCTCGCAGCCGGTGGTGTCGGTGCGGCTCCAGAACAGCGACTTCGGCATGGTCGGCATGAGCCGGACACTACGGCAGGCCGGCAGAACCGGCACCCGGGTCGCGGGACCCCGCCGACGGTGCCCGGCGACACGGTCCTGGCGAGACGACGCGGAACGCTGCGTGTGGAGACGACACGGACGCCGCCGTGGCGACAGGTGCACCACGGCGGCGTCCGGCTGACTCAGTAGCTGCGCGCGGGTGCCCGTCCGCCGAATCCGCGCCGGTCGTCGGTCCGTCCCGGGAGTCCGCGCCGGTCGTCGCTCCGGCCGGCGTAGCCCCGGCGGTCGTCGGTGCGGCCCGCGAATCCGCGCCGGTCGTCGGACCGTCCCGCGTAGGCCCCACGGTCGTCGGTCCGAACCGGGTAGCCCCGGGGGTCCTCCGTGCGGCTGCGGTAGGCGGGGCGCTCGTCGGTGCGGCTGCGGTGACCGGAGCGGTCGTCACCGAAGCGCCGCTCGCCGAACCGCTGCCCGCCCCGGCCGTCGCGGTCGTCGAAACGCCGGGGACCGCTGGAGCGGTCGCCGGACCGGCGCGGCTCCTGCGGCTCGTTGGACACCGGCACGCCGCTGGGCTGCCGGGCACCGGTCAGCTCGGTCAACTCCGGGTCACCGAGCCGGACCCGCAGCTGGCCCGGCTCGACACCGGCCTTCTCCATCATGGCCAGGGTGGTCCGTCGCTGCTTCGGCAGGACCAGCGTGGCCACCGCGCCGGACTCACCGGCCCGCGCGGTACGCCCGGCCCGGTGCAGGTAGTCCTTCGGGTCCTTCGGCGGGTCGATGTGCACCACGAGCGAGACGCCGTCCACGTGGATACCGCGGGCGGCCACGTCGGTGGCGACCAGCACGTTCATCCGGCCCTCGCGGAACTCGGCCAGCGTGCGGGTACGCATCCGCTGCGTCTTGCCGCCGTGCAGGCCGCCGGCCCGCACGCCCACCGCGCCGAGCTGCTCCACCAACCGGTCCACGCCGAGCTGGGTACGGGCGAACATCATGGTCCGCCCGGGGCGGGCCGCGATCGACGCCGCCACCGCGAACTTGTCGTGCGGCGGGATCAGCAGCAGGTGGTGGTCCATGGTGGAAACGGCGGCGGTGGCCGGGGCGGTGGAGTGCGTGACCGGGTCGGTCATGAACCGCTTGACCAGCGAGTCGACGTCGTTGTCCAGGGTGGCCGAGAAGAGCAGTCGCTGAGCGTTGGCCGGCGTCTTCGCCAGCAGCTCGGTGACCTCGGGCAGGAAGCCCATGTCGGCCATCTGGTCGGCCTCGTCCAGGACGGTGATCTCGACGTCGTCGAGGCGGCACACCTGCCGGGAGATCAGGTCGCCGAGTCGTCCCGGCGTGGCCACGATGATCTCCACACCGCGCCGGAGGGCGTCGATCTGGCGGTCGTAGGGCACACCGCCCACGGCGGTCTTGAGGAACACCCCGACCGCCTTGCCCAGCGGCACGAGCGCGTCGTTGACCTGCATGGCGAGTTCCCGGGTGGGCACCAGGATCAGGGCTCGGGGATACAGCGGCCGGGCCCGGCCACCGTCGGCGACCCGGGCCAGCAGCGGCAGGCCGAAGGCGAGGGTCTTGCCCGAGCCGGTCTGGCCACGGCCGAGGACGTCCCGTCCGGCGAGGGCGTCCGGCACGGTGGCCCGCTGGATCTCGAACGGGGCGTTGATGCCCTGCCGGGCCAGCGCCCGGACGAGCGGCTGGGGGAGCCCCAGCGCGGCGAAGTCGACGTGGTCGGTGCCGTCGGTGGTGGCGGCGTGGTCGCCGGGGGTCACCAGCGGGGTGTCGAAGGCGGACGGGGACGTGCTGAGGTCAGCAAAGGTCGTCAAGAAATACCTCTCCAGCGGGGCGCATCTTCGCGATGGCCCGCCGCGGAAGGTGACGCCGCCGGTTCGCCCGCAAGATCGCCCATGGGCACGCGACGACGCGCACCAGGTCAGTGATCGATAGACAGTGTACGGCGCTCCGCGCGGTGGGCCACCACGACGCGACGGGTAGTGGGCGGGCTCACCCCGAGCGATCGGCTCCGGGGGCGCTTCCGGGGCGGCGGTTCACCCGTTGATCAGGTTTCCCATGAGGCCACCCATCGCGTCGTTCGCTATCAGGACCACCAGGAGGCCGATCGCCACGAGCAGCACGAGCGAGGCGGCCAGCACGATCACCACCCTGGTGGTGGAACGGGAGCGCTCGGTGGGGGTGTCCGTCCAGCCCTGGGCGAGGATGTGCCCGGTGAGGGAACCGGTGTTCTCGACCGGGTTCCCGCTGGGCAGGGCGACCGTGGCGAAACCGGGCCCGTCGGTGGCCGAACCGCCGTAGACCGTCCCGGGCTGGGCGGAGGTACCCGGACGGTCGTCGGCGCCGGCGTGGTCCCCGGCGGCCGGGATCCCGTTGGGCGGCAGGTGGTGGTGCACCGGCCCACCGCTGGTGGGCGTGAGGGGTGCGGGTTCTGCCGGCGCGGACCACCCGCCCGGGGCGGTCCCGCCGCGTCCGGGCGGCCCGGTCGGCGGCGGCCAGGCGGGCAGGGCCGGCTCCGGGACGACCGGTGGTGCCGACGCTTCGGAGGTCGGTGTGGCCCATGCGGCGGGTGGTTCGGAGGTCGGTGGGGCCCACGCGGCGGGTGGTCCGGAGGTCGGTGTGGCCCATGCGGCGGGCGGAGTGGGGGTCGGGGTGGCCGGGCCGCCGGCCTGTGAGCCACCCGAGGCGGCCGGTGTGTCCACGGTGGCCGGCGTTCCTCGCGTCGGCGGTGCCGGCACTCGGGCGCTGCCCCGGACGACCGGAGCCTTCGGTCCGCCGGACGGAACGCCCGGGACCGGGGTGGCGGAGGCCGGGGGCGGCGGGAAAGGCGGTGCCGGCATCGGTCCGGGCGGTGCCGGCGGCGGGGGAATCGGCGGGCCGGGCGGCGGTGCGGGCGGGCCCGGCGTCGGCGGCACCGGACCGGGTGGCGTGGGGGCCGGACCGGGCGGGTGTGGTGCCGGAGGCTTCGGCAGGGGCGGTGCGGGTGTCGGCACCGGGGGCTCGGGCAGCGGCTCGGGTTGTGGCTCCGGGACCGGACTGGGGGTGGGCGGGGGCGGTGGCTCGGCCGGTACGGGTGGCGTGGCGGGTTCCGGCTGCCGGGGAGACGGGGCGCCGGTGGGCGCGGCCGGGGCGGTGCCGGTGGACCCGGCGGACGTGGACTCGGCGGACCGGTACACCTTCGCCCCACCGGTACGCACGCCAGCGGCGATTCCGGCCTCCTCCGGCGACATCCGCTGCCGGCCCGGCACGGCGACACTGGCCCGGGCCGAGGAAGTGGGACTGCGCGGGGCCGGCACGACGGGCGCGTCCGCCATACCGGCGGGTGGGCTGGCGACGACGATGCTGGCCCGGCCCCGCGCCGTGGTGGCGGGGGCAGCCGTGCCCGACTGCCGCCCGACCTCGGCGGCTCCACCGTCCAGGGCCGCGGCGCCGGACGGCGCGGTGCCGGCGGCGTTCGGGGCGCTCCCGGCGGCGGTGGACGTGCTGCCGGCGGTGGCCGGGACGGAACCGCCCAGCGGGGTGTCGCCGTCACCGGGCGGACCGGTCACCGGGCGGGACCCGGCACCGGCCTCGACAGTTGCCGCCGGAACCTGCTGCTCGCCCATGTTCGTCCTCCGTGCTCGCACCCGGACCCGTGGCGCCGAGCCGGGAGTGCCTGGCTCTCACGGTGCCATATTCCGGTCCGGCCGCACAGCCGGAGTGGGGTTACCCGTCAGCCACCGGTGCTCGGGCTCGCCGACCCGCTCTGCGCCGGGGTGCCCCCGGGCTCGCCGGTGCCGCTGGCCGAGGCGCTCGGCTCGCCACCAGTCGTGCTGCTGGTGCTCGGCTCCGGCGCGGTCGTGACGCTCGGCGTCGGGTTGGTCGACGGGGTCGTCGTGGGCGTCGGGGTGGGCGACGTGGACGGCGTACCGGTCGGCTTCGGGGTCGGGCTGCCGGTGGGCTTGGGCGTCGCCGAGTTCGTCGGCTTCGGGGTGGGCGACTTGGTGGGGGTCGGGGTGGGCGACGGGGTGGCCCCCGGTGCCGGCACCGCGTCGATGACCCGGGTGGCCGCGTACAGGCGCGACCAGCGGACGTTGGAGATCTTGACCACGTCGCCGGTGGTCGGGGCGTGCACCATCTTGCCGTTGCCGATGTACATGCCCATGTGGTGGATCGTCGTCCAACTGCTGCCCGAGGCATAGAAGAGCAGGTCACCGGGGAGCAGGGCGCTGCGGCTGACGGTCCGGGACCGGGTGGCGTTGTACTGGTCGCGGGAAACCCGGGGCAGCCCGGTGTAGTCGGCGCCCGACGACCGGTACGCGGCCCAGACCAGGCCGGAGCAGTCGAACCGGTCCGGCCCCTCGGCCGCCCAGAGGTACGGGTCACCGAGCTGCGCCAGGGCGTACCGGACGGCGGCCATCGCACGCGGGGGGGAGGTCAGCCCGTTGGCGGTCGCGCCCTGGATGTACTGCTCACCGAGCTGCTGCTCGGCGGCCTCCTGCTGCCGCTCGATCTCGGCGAGCTGGGCGGCGTTGTCCCGGCGCAGCTTGAGCAGGGCCGCTTCCTGGGTGCGGTAGTTCCGCTGCGCGGTGGTGAACTGCTCCGTCGCGGTACGCAGCCGGCCCTCCGCCGCCACGTACGCCTGGTTCGCGGCCTGCTCGGTGGTACGGGCCCGGTTCAGCTCGCCGGTCGCGGCGGTGGTGGTGCCCTCTACCTGCTCGCCCCGGTAGATCCGCTCCAGCACGCTCAACCCGTGCAGGTCGGTCCCGAGGCTGCCCGGGGGCAGCTTGGCGGCGGCCTTGATCGCCTCGGCTGCGGCGGCGTCGGCCTCCCGCTGGGCGACGGCAAGGGTGTCCCGGGCGAGCTTCAGGTCGCGTTCGGCGGTGGCGAGCTGGGTCTTCGCCTCGGTCTGGAGTTGTTCGAGCTTGAGTAGTTCCTGCCCGAGCAGTCCGACCTGTGCCTCGGCGGCGGCGATCTGCGCGGCGAGCGGGCCGGTGCCGATCGGGGCGACCGGGACGGTGCCGAGCGGGCCGTTGCCGCCGGTCGGCCCGCCGGGCAGGTACAGCGGTCCGGCCGGGACCGGCCGGGCACCGGTGTCCGGGACGGACTGGGGCAGGGCGGGGTCGGCGAAGACCGGGGTGGCGATGGCCGCTGCGGCGACCATGCCGAGCAGCGCGGACCACAGCTTGGGGCGGAGCACCGGAGAGATCAGCGGTGTCCTCCGTCGCGGCCGTCCCGTGCGCTTGCTGTCGGTCATTCCGCTCCCCGTCCGGCGTGGTGAAGCCGCGCTCGTGGAGCGCGGCGTCCGGACGCGTGTCGCGCGTCCCACTTTGTCTTACCTCAATGTTTCGGTTGTGTCGATGGTGTGGCGGTAACGACAGCCTGAGAGTCCGGTGAACTACGTCGCTGCGGACGCCCGCCCTCGACGGAAGGGGGACCCCGCGACGTAGGCTCGACCCGGACCGAGGTGGAAGGACGGGCTTTTCATGGACGCCGGACTCAAGCGCGAGCTCGAAGCCAAGGTGTACGCGGGTGAGCGGCTGACCCGGGAGGACGGTGTCGCCCTCTACGACAGCGACGACCTCGCCTGGCTGGGTCGCCTGGCGCACCACCGGCGTACCGAGCGTAACGGCGACCGGGTGATGTTCAACGTCAACCGGCACCTCAACCTGACCAACGTCTGCTCCGCCTCGTGCGCGTACTGCTCGTTCCAGCGCAAGCCGGGCGAGAAGGACGCCTACACGATGCGGATCGACGAGGCCGTCCGCAAGGCCAAGGAGATGGAGGACGAGCAGCTCACCGAGCTGCACATCGTCAACGGCCTGCACCCGACCCTGCCCTGGCGCTACTACCCGAAGGTGCTGCGCGAGCTGAAGGCCGCGCTGCCCAACGTCAAGCTCAAGGCGTTCACGGCGACCGAGGTGCAGTGGTTCGAGAAGATCAGTGGCCTGCCCGCGGACGCGATCCTCGACGAGCTGATGGACGCCGGTCTGGAGTCGCTGACCGGGGGCGGCGCGGAGATCTTCGACTGGGAGGTCCGGCAGCACATCGTCGACCACGCCTGCCACTGGGAGGACTGGTCCCGGATCCACCGACTGGCCCACGGCAAGGGCATGCGGACCCCGTCGACCATGCTCTACGGCCACATCGAGGAGCCCCGCCACCGGGTGGACCACGTGCTGCGGCTGCGCGAACTCCAGGACGAGACCGGCGGCTTCATGGTCTTCATCCCGCTGCGCTACCAGCACGACTTCGTCGACTCGGCGGACGGCAAGGTCCGTAACCGGATCCAGGCACGGACCACGATGGCATCCCCGGCCGAGTCGCTGAAGACCTTCGCGGTCTCCCGGCTGCTGTTCGACAACGTCCCGCACGTGAAGTGCTTCTGGGTGATGCACGGCCTCTCGGTGGCGCAGCTCTCGCTGAACTTCGGCGTGGACGACCTGGACGGCTCGGTCGTCGAATACAAGATCACCCACGACGCGGACTCCTACGGCACGCCGAACACCATGCACCGCGACGACCTGCTCCACCTGATCTGGGACGCCGGGTTCCGCCCGGTCGAGCGGAACACCCGCTACGAGGTCGTCCGGGAGTACGACCCGGCCCCGTCGCTGGCGCAGCGGCGCTCCGAGCCGCAGCAGGTGTGGGCCTGACCGTCGCCGGGCCGGTCGCCGTCGGGCGGCCGGCCTGCTCACGTACCCTGCAAGCGACATGAGCGAGCGCGACGAGGCACGGGACGGCTTTCCCCGGCGGGACGCCGAGGGGCGGGTCGTCGCCCTGGGTGACCTGCTCGGGGTGACCCTGGCCGGCGTGGTCATCGGGGTCCTGGCCCTGGTCCTGTTCGACTGGACGTTCGAGCTGATCGGCTCGGGCGACTTCGGTCAGGCCAACGGCTGGCTCGCGGTGATCCTGCCGGCCTGGCTCTTCCTGGAGGACTTCCGGGCCTGGAGCTTCGGGGCCGCCCGGGTGGTCGCCGCGCTGCTGGCCGCGGTGCTGGGAGTGGCCGGCGGCCTGCTGGTGGCGGGGCTGGCCGACGGGTTGCCGCCGCTGGTCTCCGGCACGCTGGCGGCGACGGTCTTCACCGTCGTCTACGCCGTCGTCTGGTTCCACGGCGTGCACTGGCTGGCCCGCCGGACGGGCTGAACACCGGCCCGCCGGACAGGTCGAGACCTCGCGTCGGGCACACGCCCGACGCGGGAGAACAGGAGTGGGAACGTGAGCGCGGCGGTCAAGTACACCCTGGGCCGGATCGGGCTGTTCACTGTCGTGCTGCTCGCCCTCTGGCCGGTCGAGCTGAACATCTTCATCAAGCTGATGGTGGCGCTGGCTTTCTCCGCCGCGCTCTCCTTCTTCCTGCTGCGCGCCTGGCGGGACGAGATGGCCGAGGAGATGGCGGGCGCGGCCGATCGCCGCCGGACCGAGAAGGAGCGGCTTCGCTCCGCCCTGGCCGGCGACGACCAGACCGACACCACGTCCGACGTCACGCCCGGGTCTGACGCCCCGCCCGCCGACGACCGTCGGTGACCGGCGGACCGGACTACCAGTTGGTGGAGCCGGCCGGCAGTGCCGGCCAGGGGCGGTCCACCGGCTTGATCAGGTAAGCGACGCCTCCGGGGCCACCGGCGACGCCACCACTGGCGGTGGTCCGCTTGGTCCGCAGCCAGATCTGCTCGAACTGCTCCCGCTTGTAGACGTTGCGGACCACGTCGTTGCTGGACGAGGCGGGGTCGTTGACGATGACGTCGCCGTCGGCGGTGAAGCCCACCACCACGAAGAGGTGGCCGGCGGTGCCGTAGTTCGCCCCGTCGAGTTCGCTGGCGAGGAACGACTGGCTGGTCACGACCGGGATGCCGGCGGCGATGAAGCGCTCCAGTTCGTCCAGTGAGTGCAGCCGGGTCACCCGTCCCTCCAGGCCCGGGAAGCTGGCCGCGTACGCGGTGTTGAAGGGCCAGTTGCCGGCCCCGGAGTAGGTGTGGTCGTAGACACTCCGGGCGGCGTGGTTGACCGTCGGGTCCGGGTACGTCGGGTCGACCCAGGAGGTCTCCTCGGCGCTCGGGCGGCGTCCCCAGTACTCCACCACCATCTCGGTCGAGGTGGGGGAACACCACGCCTGACCACCGCCGTCGTACTCGGGGTAGTGGCCGGAGTGGACCATCTGGGAGTAGCGGGGCACCGGCAGCTCGACGCCCCAGGCGATGCCCCCGGCGCTCGGGGTGACGGTGAACCGGTCCGGGACGTACGAACTCATCGCGCCGACCATCCGGACGACCGGGGCGGCCTGCTGGTGGGGGCCCGGTACAGGGTCAGCCGGAGCTGGTACGCGCGCAGCAGCGGCCCGGCTGCCGCGTCCCGGACGGAGAGGGTGTCGGTCCAGACGTCGGAGTGCTTGTCCCCCTGCTTGTCGACGCTGGCCCGGCGGATGTCGGCGTCGCCCGAGGCCCAGCGGCTCATGACGTACCAGGGGGTCGAGGAGCCGCTGGTGTAGCGGCCCTGCAACTCGACCTGGATCCAGGTGCCGGCCGGGGTGGTCGCGTTCCAGGAGGCGATCATCTCGCTGGCGTCGAAGCCGATCGGGGTGACCGGTGAGGTCCACGTCCCGTACGCCCAGGTGCGTTTGATCCCGGTGTGCGGGTCCCGGTAGGTGGTGCTTCCGGCCGGGACGCCCAGGGTGAGGCCGGCGGGGGTGGCGACCGTGCCGGCGGCGGTGCCCCGGCTCCAGTCGGCCGTCCCGGTCCAGTCCTGCCAGGTGATCTGTTCGTCGTGAGTGGTCTGGCCCGCCGGGGCGGACCCCGGGGCGGCGACGGTGGCGGTGGTCATGGTGGCGAGGAGGGCGAACGCGGTGACGCCGACGACGGCGACCGCGCGTAGACGTGGTCCGGCCATGGAAGCTCCGCTGCTGGTAGGAGGGGGTGCATCGTTTGGTATCACTATCCCGTTCGGCGGGAAGTTTCGCCAGATGTCCATTGAGGGGAAAATTTTTGCCGATGTGAGGATCCGCTTGGCATGAAAGAGAAAGGTGTCAATATTGATATGACCATGGGGCCGGTGGTGAAGTGTGATCCACCAGCGGAGACACTCCGCGCCGTCAGGAGGTTGGCATGGCCTTCCGAAAATCCGTCACACTCCGTCGTGGAGTGGTGCTCGCCGTCAGTGCCGCGGTGGGACTCTTCGCCGTGGTCGCCGGACCGGTCTCCGCGGAGCCCCGCGCCGAGCGGTCCGAACCGACCACCACGCAGTACCAGGTGCACGGTCCGCGTACCGTCGACGACCGCAGTGCGGTGGCCCGCACCGGCGCCAGCATCGACGGCATCGAGCACGGCCGGCTGGTCGTCTCGGCCACCCCGGCCGAGGCCGCCGCGATCACCAAGCTCGGCTTCCGGCTCGACCCGATGGCCGACCCGCACGACCACTCGACCGAGTCGGCGGATCCCGGCACCGCAGCCTTCCCGCCGGCCGACTCGAACTACCACGACTACGCCGAGTTGACCGCCGTGGTCAACAAGGTGGTCGCCGACCACCCCACCCTCGCCCGCAAGATCAGCATCGGTCGTTCGTACGAGGGACGCGACCTGATGGCGGTCAAGATCTCCGACAACGTCGCCACCGACGAGAACGAGCCGGAGATCGTGTTCAACTCCCAGCAGCATGCCCGAGAGCACCTCACCGTCGAGATGGCGATCTACCTGCTCAACCTCTTCACCGACAGCTACGGCACCGACTCGCGGGTCACCAACGTGGTGAACAGCCGGGAGCTGTGGATCATCCCGACCGTGAACCCGGACGGCAGCGAGTACGACATCGCCACCGGCTCGTACCGGTCCTGGCGGAAGAACCGGCAGCCGAACAGCGGCTCGACGGCGGTCGGCACCGACCTGAACCGGAACTGGGGCTACCAGTGGGGCTGCTGCGGCGGCTCCTCCGGCTCGCCCGGGTCGGACACCTACCGTGGCCCGTCGGCGTTCTCCGCGCCGGAGACCGCGGCGTTCCGGGACTTCGTGAACAGCCGGGTGATCGGTGGCGTCCAGCAGATCAAGGCGAACATCGACTTCCACACGTACTCGGAGCTGGTGCTCTGGCCGTTCGGCTACACCTACAACAACACCGCGCCGGGGATGACCACCGACCAGTACAACACCTTCGCCGCCATCGGCCAGCAGATGGCGAACCTCAACGGCTACACCCCGGAGCAGTCCAGCGACCTCTACATCACCGACGGTGACAGCCTGGACTGGATGTGGGGGCAGCACAAGATCTGGGCGTACACCTTCGAGATGTACCCGAAGAACGCCTTCAGCGGCGGCTTCTACCCGCCCGACGAGGTGATCACGCGGGAGACCGCCCGGAACAAGGACGCCGTGCTGCTGCTCAGCGAGTACGCCGACTGCCCGTACCGGGCGATCGGCAAGCAGGGCACCTACTGCGGCACCGGCACCCCGCCGCCGGACCCGACCGGCTGCACCGGCACCAACGACACCGACGTCGCGATCCCGGACGGCGGCTCGGCGGTGACCAGCGCGATCACCATCGCCGACTGCGGCCGGGCGGCCTCGGCCACCGCCACGGTCACCGTGGACATCCCGCACACCTACCGTGGTGACGTGGTCGTCGACCTGCTCGCTCCGGACGGCACCGCCTACCGGCTGAAGAATTCCAGCAGCTCGGACAGCGCGGACAACATCGACGCCACCTACACGGTGGACGTGTCCGGCGAGACGGCCGACGGCAGCTGGCGGTTGCAGGTGCGCGACATCTACACCACCGACACCGGTCACATCAACTCCTGGACCCTGACGGTCTGACCAGCGACACGGTGCGGGCGGGCCGGCCACGCCGGTCCGCCCGCACCGTCCGTGGTGCGCTACCGTTCCCCCGGACCACCCGCAGCGAAGCCGGTCCGAACCCGGCGCTGTCCCGCAACTGTGACGCCTTCCGCCCCGGCCCGCCGGCCGGGCGCCTTCCGGCCTCCTGGCCGGGACGCTCGCTCCCCGCCGGGTCACCGGCCAGAGCCGAGCGGGAGGACGAGCCAGGCCGCCTGCGGAGGGTCGCGACACGCGCTCTCGAGGAAGGGCGCCTCGCGGGCGGTCGGGCCCACGGCCCCTGTCGGCGAAGCACACTCCTCGACCGACAGGAGGCCAGATGACACGACGTACCCCCCGGCTCCTCACCGTGGCGCTCGCGGTCGCCGCGCTCGCGCTCGGTGCCTGCGCCGAGCCGGACGACGACGAACCGACCCCCGGCGCGAGTGGCGCGGCGGGACAGTTCCCGGTCACGGTCGGCAAGCTGACCCTGGAGAAGCGGCCCGAGAAGATCGTCTCGCTCTCCGCCACCGCCACCGAGATGCTCTTCGCCATCGGCGCGGGCGCGCAGGTCACCGCAGTCGACGAGCGGTCGAACCACCCGCCGGAGGCACCGAAGACCGACCTCTCCGGCTTCCAGCCGAACGCCGAGGCGATCTCCGCGAAGAACCCGGACCTCGTCGTGCTCTCCGACGACATGAACAAGATCGTCGACCAGCTCACCGCGCTGAAGATCCCGGTCCACCTCACCCCGGCGGCGCAGACCCTCGACGACACGTACCGGCAGATCGGCGAGCTGGGCCAGCTCACCGGTCAGGTCGACGGGGCGGCCGACCTGACCCGGCGGATGAAGGACGACATCGCCAAGCTGGTCAAGGACCTGCCGAAGCGCGCCGAGAAGCTCACCTACTACCACGAGCTGGGCCCGGAGCTGTACACCGCGACCAGCAAGACCTACATCGGTTCGCTGTACGCGCTGGTCGGGCTGGAGAACATCGCCGACGCGTCCGACGCCGACGGCAAGAGCGGCGGCTACCCGCAGCTCTCCCAGGAGGTCATCGTCTCCGCCGACCCGGACTTCATCTTCCTGGCCGACACCAAGTGCTGCCAGCAGAGCGCGCAGACGGTCGGGGCGCGCGGTGGCTGGGCCGGTCTCACCGCCGTGAAGAACAACCGGATCGTCCCGCTCGACGACGACATCGCCTCGCGGTGGGGGCCGCGCGTGGTCGACCTGCTCCGCGCGATCGTCGACGCCGTCGCCAAGGCACCGGTCGCGTGACCGTGCCGAGTTGGTAGCAGGGGTCCCCTCCAGTGCAAAAAGCGGTAACAGGGGACCCCTCCTCACACCGGGGCGGCTCCGCGTACCGGGGCGGCTCCGCGGGTTCGGCGGTGGCGGCCGGTCGGGCGGGGGCCCGGCCGGCCGGGCTGCGCCTGCCGTGGCTGGCAGCCGGGATCGCCGCCGTCCTGGTCGCGCTCATCGCCGGAGTGTCGTTCGGCCCGGTCAGCCTGCCGCCCGGCAGCGTCGCGCTCGAACTTCTCAACCTGATCCCCGGGGTACGCCTCGACAGCGGGCTCACCGAGCGTGAGATCGCGATCATCACCGAGCTGCGGCTGCCCCGCGCGGTGCTCGGTCTGCTCGTCGGTGGGCTGCTCGCCCTGGCCGGCGGCTGCTACCAGGGCGTCTTCCGCAACCCGTTGGCCGACCCGTACCTGCTGGGGGTGGCGGCCGGCGCGGGCCTGGCGGTCACCGCGGTGATCGCCCTCGGCGGCACCGACGGCGCGCTGACCCGGCTGCCGTTCACGATTCCGCTGGCCGCGTTCGTCGGCTCGCTCGGCGCGGTGGCGATGACGTACCTGCTCGGAGCCGCCGGGGGACGCGACCGCTCCCCGGCGACCCTGATCCTGGCCGGGGTGGCGGTCTCGGCGGTCCTCTCGGCCGGCCAGACCTTCGTGCTGCAACGCAACTCGGACAACATCCAGCAGGTCTACTCCTGGCTGCTCGGGCGGCTGGCCACCGCCGGCTGGCACGACGTGCTGCTGGTGCTGCCGTACTTCGCGCTGACCGCCGTGGTGGTGCTGCTGCACCGACGGGAACTCGACGTGCTCGCCCTCGGCGACGACGAGGCGAGCAGCCTGGGCCTGCACCCGCAGCGCTCCCGGTACCTGCTGGTCGCCGCCGCCTCGCTCGGCACCGCCGCCGCCGTCTCCGCCTCCGGCCTGATCGGCTTCGTGGGGATCATCGTGCCGCACACCGTACGGCTGCTCGCCGGCTCCAGCTACCGGGCGATCCTGCCACTGTCGATGCTCTTCGGCGGGGCGTTCCTGGCGTTGACCGACGTGATCGCCCGGACCGCCGCCGCCCCCGCCGAGGTGCCGATCGGCGTGGTCACCGCCCTGCTCGGCGGGCCGTTCTTCGTCCTGGTGCTGCGGACCGCCCGCCGGGTGCTCACGTGAGCGCCGACCGGCCCGTCCGGGCGGGCATCGACGCCCCGGCGGGCATCGACGCCCCGGCGGGCATCGACGCCCCGGCGGGCATCGACGCCCCGGCGGGCATCGACGGCCCGGCGGATGCCGGCGTGCGTCCCGCCGTCGAGGTGCGGGGGCTGCACGTCAGCCTGGACGGCGTCCCGATCCTCACCGGCGTCGACCTGACCGTCGCCGCCGGCGAGTGGGTCACCGTGATCGGCCCGAACGGCGCGGGGAAGTCCACCCTGCTGCGCGCCGTCGGCGGCCTGCTGCCCGCGTCCGGCGCCATCTCCCTGTTCGGCACGCCCAGCGCGGCCCTGCGCCGCCGCGAGCGGGCCCGGGTGGTGGCTACGGTCGCGCAGTCCCCGGCCGTTCCGGCCGGCATGTCGGTGTTCGACTACGTGCTGCTCGGGCGGACCCCGTACATCCCGCCGCTGGGCCGGGAGTCCGCCGCCGACCTGACCGCCGTGGACGAGGTGCTCGACCGGCTGGACCTGACCGGCTTCGCCCGCCGCGAGCTGGCCACCCTCTCCGGCGGGGAACGGCAGCGGGTCTTCCTGGCGCGGGCGTTGGCGCAGGGAGCGACCCTGCTGCTGCTCGACGAGCCGACCAGCGCCCTGGACATCGGCCACCAGCAGGAGGTGCTCGAGCTGGTCGACCAGCTCCGGCACGCGCACGGGCTGACCGTGCTCGCCACCATGCACGATCTCACCGTCGCCGGCGAGTACGCCGACCGCCTGGTGCTGGTCGCCGAGGGGCGGGCGGTCGCCACCGGCGCTCCCGGCGAGGTGCTCACCGAGAAACTGCTCGCCACCCACTACCGGGCCCGGGTCCGGGTCGTGGACGGCAGCCACGGTCCCCTGGTCGTGCCGGTGCGTCCCGCCCGGTTGCCGTCCACGACGTCCTGACAGCTATCCGGCCATCGCGACGACGGAGAAGAGCGCGCCCTGCGGGTCGCGGAGGGCGGCGTACCGGCCCGGTGGGGCGTCCCCGGGCGGCACCAGCACCTCCCCGCCGAGCCGGACCGCGCGGTCGGCGGTCGCGTCGGCGTCGTCCACCGCGAAGTACACCGCCCAGTACGCCGGCAGGTCGGCCGGGAAACCGTCCCCGAGCGGTGGTGTCATGCCCGCGACGATCCGCTCCCCGAGCCGCCAGCCGGTGTACGGACCGTCCATCGGCCGATCCTCCGGGTGCCAGCCGAAGACCAGCTCGTAGAAGACCTTCGCCCGCTCCGGGTCGGGGGTCACCAGCTCGTTCCAGGCCATCGAGCCGGGGACGCCGAGCAGCTCCGCGCCGGGCATCGCCATCGGCTGCCACACCGACAGCACCGCCCCCGCCGGGTCGCTGAAGACCGCCATCCGGCCCTGGTCGAAGACATCGAACGGCGGGACGAACACCAGGCCGCCCGCCGCGGTGACGCGGCCGGCGAGCAGGTCCGCGTCGTCCGTGGCCACGTACGTGGACCAGATCGGCACCTGGTCCGGGGCGGCCGGCGGCCCCGCACCCGCGACCGCCCGGCCGCCGAGTCGGAAGATCGTGTACCCCTGTGCCTCGGGTTCCGGCGTGACGTGCGCGGTCCAGCCGAACAGCTCCGGGTAGAAGCGCCGCGCGTCCGCCAGATCCGGGGTGGCCAGGTCGGCCCAGCAGGGCGTACCCGGCGGCGCGGAACCGTGCACCGCATCCCCTCTCGCCGGGGCGCGCCCCGGCGGCACGCCCTGCGGGCATCCTCACACCGCCGGGCGGGCCTCGTCCGGAATACCGGGCAGAACGTCAGGAACCGCCCCTCACCGGAAGCGTCGACCCTCGTCCCGTCGGTAGCCCGCCGTGCTACGCCGGTTCGGTGAGGGGGGCGGGGAGGCCAGTGGTGTGCAGGACGGCGAGGCGGGAGACCGCCCGGGTGAGCACCACGTAGAGGCGGTGCAGGCCACGCGGCTCCGCGGCGACGATCGCCGCCGGCTCGACGACCACCACGTGGTCGTACTCCAGGCCTTTGACGAGCGTAGCCGGAACGACGGTGACCCTCGCGGCGGCCTCGACGTCGTCCACGCATCCGGTCGCGACACCGGCCGCGCCCAGGGCGGCGCGCAGCCCGTCGACCGCGTCGTCGGCGGCGATCACACCGACCGAGCCGTCGTGGGCCAGCGCCGCGCGCACCTCGGCCACCGTCGCCGCCGCCAGGTCGGTCACGGTACGCACGTCGAGCGCGCCGTCGCGGCGCAGCGACTCGGCCGGTGGTACCTCCACGGCGAGCGCCGGGAGGAGCCGGTTGGCGAACGCCACCACCACGGCCGGCACCCGGAAACCGATGGTCAGCGGCACCACCACCGCGTCCGGCTTGCCCAGGTGGGCCAGGGTCTGCCGCCAGTCGGTGGCGGCCCACGGGGCGGTGCCCTGGGCCAGGTCACCGAGAAGGGTGATCGAGCCGTGCTCGCTGCGCCGGGCGATCACCCGGCACTGCATCGGGGAGAGGTCCTGCGCCTCGTCCACCACCACGTGTCCGTAGCCGGTCGGGCGTTCGATCAGGCCCGCGGCCTCGTCGACGAGGACCGCGTCGGCGGCGCTCCACCGGGTCGCCTTCGGCGTCCGGGCCGGCTTCGCCCAGGTGAGCAGGGCCTGTTCGGCCGGACCGAGCAGGCCGTCGGCCGCCTCGGCCAGGAACCCGGCGTCGGCGAGCAGCCGGTGCACCAGCCCCTCCGGGGTGAGCGCCGGCCAGACCGCGTCGAGGAACGCGGTGACCGGCCGGGCCCGGCCCATCCGGCGCAGCCAGGCGTCGCCCGGTGACTCGGCACGCCTTGCCTCGGCCTGCCGCTGCAGCAGCCCCACCACCCGGGCCCGGACCCGTTCCCGCCCGGTGGCGTACGGCAGCCCCTCCCGTCGGGTCTCCTCGACCACCCGGTGCAGCGGGTCCAGCCCGATCCGCCAGCGGAACGACCCGTCCGAGACCACGATCGGCTCGGTCGGCTCGCCCACGTGCGCCCCGACCGCCCGGCGCAGCACCTCGGCCATCCGCGGGTCGTGCTTGAGCGTCGCCACCGCCGGATCGTCGACCGCCCGGACGGTGACCCGGGCGACCAGGTCCTCCACGGTGGCCTGCTCCACCTCGACCTCGCCGAGCGCCGGCAGCACCGCCGCGATGTACGACAGGAACGCCCGGTTCGGGCCGACGATCAGGACCCCGGACCGCCGCAGCCGTTCCCGGTGCAGGTAGAGCAGGTACGCGGCCCGGTGCAGACCGACGGCCGTCTTGCCGGTGCCCGGCGCGCCCTGTACGCAGATCGAGTCGGCCAGGTCGGCGCGGACCAGTTCGTCCTGCTCGGGCTGGATGGTGGCGACGATGTCCCGCATCGGGCCCACGCGGGGGCGTTCGATCTCGGCGGTCAGGATCCGGCTGGTGGTGCCGAGTTCCTCGCCCCGGTCGAGGTGCTCGTCCTCGAAGCTGGTCAGCGTGCCGGCGCTGAAACCGAACCGGCGTCGGGTCGCCACGCCCTGCGGGTCGCGGGCGCTGGCCCGGTAGAACGACCGGGAGACCGGGGCCCGCCAGTCCAGCACCAGCGGCTCGCCGTCCTCGTCGGTGACGTGCCGCCGCCCGACGTGGTAGCGGTGCCCGGCGTGGTCCGGGTCGGCGTCCGCGAAGTCGAGGCGGCCGAAGAAGAGCGGGGTGGTCGGATCGTCGGCGAGTTCCGCGACCCGCCGGGCCATGTGCCGGCCGAGCTGCTCGGCGGTGTAGGCGTCGCCGGCGACCTTGTCGCCACCGGCGAAGAGGACCTCGGCGCGTTCGCGCATCCGGCGCAGCGCCGTACGGGACGCGGCCAGGTGGGCCTGCTCGGCGGCGAGTTCGTCCGCCAGGGACACGGGGGCGTGCAGGGACATCCGACGTACTCCTCGACACGGGGGAGAAGAGACTGCCGCTCGCGTTTCCGACCGTGCGGTCGGCGCGGGACGTCCGCTGCGGTGCTCGATCACCGCGGCCGTCGGCGGAACGAAGAGTCTACGCCCACCCCGCCCGCCACAGCCGCCGAATATCCCCGGGTTAACCGGTTGTCCCGGCCGCGCGCGCCCCACTACATTCCGCGAAATGCCCTCCCCCTCCGCGCTGTCGGCGTGCCCGCCCTTCTCCCGTTGGTCCGACGTCGGCTTCGCGACCGTCGCCCGGGGCGTCTCGACCTGCGGGGACTTCCTCGCCGCCACCGCGCTGACCCTGGCGCTCCAGTCCGCCGGGGCCGGTGGGCTGGCGGTGTCGGCGCTGCTGCTCGCCGCGACGCTGCCGCTGGTGGTTCTCGCCCCGCTGACCGGGCGACTGGCCGACCGGGTGGACAGTCGCACCCTGCTGGTCGGTGCCGGGCTGGCCCAGGCCGCGGTCTGTCTGGGCCTCGCGTACGCCGGGCACCCCGTCCTGATCGTCGCGCTGGTGGCGCTGCTCGCCAGCGGTCTCGCGGTCACCCAGCCTGTGCTGGCCGCGCTGCTGCCCGCGATGGTCCGCGCGGAGGACTTCCCC
Organism: Micromonospora inyonensis; assembly: GCF_900091415.1. NCBI lineage: Bacteria > Bacillati > Actinomycetota > Actinomycetes > Micromonosporales > Micromonosporaceae > Micromonospora > Micromonospora inyonensis. The sequence goes on from NZ_FMHU01000001.1 coordinate 1,853,984, forward strand.
CGGGCCAGCGCGTTCAACCAGACCGCCGCCACCATCGGCATGCTCGGCGGCCCGGCCCTGGCCGGGCTGCTGGTGGGGCAGTTCGGCACCCGGGTGCCCCTGCTCGTCGACGCTGCCAGTTACCTCGCGCTGGTGCTGGCCGGGCTGGTGATCCGTACCCGCCGGGGTGGCTCCCGGTCCGTGTCGTCGGTGGCGTCCGGGCCCGACCGCCCGACACCGGCGTGGCGGCTGCGCAGCGATCCGTTGCTGGTGGCGATGGTGGCGACGATGGCCGCGGTGGTCGGTGCGCTCGGTGCGCTCGGGGTGGTCGAGGTCTTCTACCTCCGGGAGACCCTGGACGCCTCCGCGACCGTGTTCGGCGTGGTCACCGCGGCCTGGCCGCTCGGCATCCTGCCCGGGGCGTGGCTCCTGGCCCGGTTGGCCCCCCGGTTCACCGACGACGTCACGCTGCTCTGGGGTGGGCTGGTCCTGCTGGCCGTCTGCTGTCTGATGGTCCTGGCCGGGGCGGCGGTGCCGATCGCGCTGCTGGTGGTGCCGTGCTGGCTGCTGGGCGGGGTGGCCAACGGCGGCGACAGCGTGCTGAACAACCTCCTGCTGGCCCGCCGGGTGCCCGAGGCGAACCGGGGCCGGGCCTTCGCGGTCTTCGGCGGGGCCACCCAGGGGGCCGCGATGGTCGGCTACCTGGTCGGCGGGCTCGCGATGGCGGTGGCCGAGCCCCGTCTGCTGGTCGCCGCCTGCGGCGTGGCGGGCCTGCTGGTGGTGGCCGTCGCCGTGGCGCCGGTCGTCCGTGCGGTCCGCGTCGACCGTGACGCGGCCGGTGGTGCGGGGTCGACCACTCCCACCCCCGCCCGGTGAGCCGGTGGTTCCCGGCGGAGTTACGGTCGGGGCATGGACCGCGTCGCACGCCCCCGGGTCGGGCACATCCAGTTTCTCAACTGCCTGCCGATCTACTGGGGTCTGATGCGCTCCGGCGCGCTGATCGATGTCGACCTGCACAAGGACTCGCCGGACCGGCTCAGCGCCGCGCTGGTCGCCGGTGACCTGGACATCGGGCCCATCTCGCACGTGGAGTACCTGCGCCACGCCGACGAACTGCTGCCCCTGCCCGACCTGGCGGTCGGCAGCGACGGCCCGGTGCTGTCGGTCAACATGGTCTCCACCAGGCCGCTGGCCGAGCTGGACGGCCGCCGGGTGGCCCTCGGCTCCACCTCGCGGACCGGGGTGCTGCTGGCCCAGCTGCTGCTCGGTGAGCGGTACGGGGTGCATCCCGAGTACTTCCGCTGCCCGCCCGACCTGACGCAGATGCTGCTGGAGGCCGACGCCGGGGTGCTGATCGGCGACGTGGCGCTGCGCGCCCTCTACGAGGCGCCGCGGCGCGGGTTGGCGGTGACCGACCTCGGGCAGGCCTGGCGGGAGTGGACCGGCCTGCCGATGGTCTTCGCCGTCTGGGCGGTACGCCGGGACTTCGCCGCTGCCCACCCGGGCCTGGTCAAGGGGGTGCACGAAGCGTTCCTGCGCTCGCGTGACCTCTGCCTGGCCGAGCTGGACGACGTCGCGGCTTCCGCCGCCCGGTGGGAGCCGTTCGACGCGGAGACGCTGGCGTCGTACTTCCGGGTGTTGGACTTCTCCCTGGGGGACCGCCAGGTCGCGGGATTGCGGGAGTTCGCCCGCCGTGCCGCCGAGGCGGGCGAGGCCCCGGCGCTGCCGGCCGGCGGTCCGGAGTTCTTTGCCGGCTGAGGGAGCCGCCCCGGCGGCCGTCCCGACGAGGTCAGGTGGCGGCCGCCCGGAGCTGCTCGGCGACCTTCTCGCAGTTGTCCATGCCGTACTCGTAGCCCAGGTTGATCGGGTACCGGACCATCACACCCATGGTCCAGCCCTCCCCGATGGCCAGGCAGTTGACGTGGATCTCCTGCTCGCGGGTCCGGTCGACCCAGCCGTTCTTGATGGCGATCCGCTTCTGCTCGGCGGTCGGGAACGCCTTGCGGATGCCGAAGTCACCGGTGCCCCGGACGAGCTTCATCTCGTTGAGCAGCCAGTCGGTCCACTCCGGGCCGGCGGCCCGGCCGTCGGCGATGCAGGCTCCCATCCGGGCGGTGTCCCGGGCGGAGAGGTTGGTCCGGCTCCAGCCCCCGTCGGCGGCCGGGCTGCTGTCGGTCAGCTTGCACGTGGTGATCAGCCGCCTGATCGAGGGCTCGCCGCCGAGGGTCTCGTAGAACTGCTGGGTCCGGGTGTTGTCGCTGTCCCGGATGATCCTGGTCGCGTCGTCGAGCCTCGCCTCGCTCACCGTGCGACCGGCCTCGTCCGCGCGACGCAGGTAGTCCGCGACGATCCAGGCCTTGATCAGCGAGGCGGTGGTGTTGGTCTCGCTCATGTTCGCCGAGCCGGCGATCTCGCCGGTCCGGGTGTCCAGCAGGCTCCAGCTCCACCAGCCCTCGGCGTCCAGCTTGACCGTGGTCGGCCGCAGCGGCAGCGGCGGCGGCTCGGGCGACGGGGTCGGCGTGGGGGTGCTGCGCGTGCTGCGGTCGGTGGCCCCGTCGGTGACCCGCGCGGCCGGGTCGCCGCTGACGCCCCAGCGGGCGGCGACGTCCGACTCGAAAGGCGATCCGGGCAGCAGCCGGAGGGCGACCAGCACCAGCCCGATCAGGACGACGGCGACGCCGATCAGCCGCAGCGGCGAGGGGTCGCCGCCGGCCGACCGGGTGCCCCGGCGGTTGCCCGCCATCAGGGTTTCGCCATCGGCTGCGGGACCTTGAGCGCGGCACCCGGCTGCGGGGTGACGAGCTGCGTGGTCACGCTCTGGCAGACCTGCGCGCCGTAGTCCAGCCCGTGGTCCTTCGGGTACCGCATCATCACCGCGAGACTCCACTTGTCGGTCACGGCCAGACAGTTCAGGTGCCACTGGAGGTCCGCCCAGAGCATGGTCCAGCCGTTCTTGATGCTGACCGGGCCCTGGGCGGTGATCGACGGGGGCAGGCCGTCGATGATCCCCCACCGGCCGCCGCCCTCCTTGAGCTGCTGGTCCTCGGGGGCGGTGGTGCCCCGGACGCTGGCCATCTCCTTCAGCAGGAACGGCGTCCACTTCGGGCCGGCGGCCGTGCCGTCGGCGATGCAGTCGCCCATCCGGACCGCGTCCCGGGGCGACATCTGGGTGTACGCCCACTTGGCCTGCGCGTCGATCCGCGTGTCGGTCAGCTTGCACATGCTGATCAGCCGTTCCAGGACGGCCCGGCTGCCGCCGGCGCGGTAGAGCGACTGGGCGGCGGTGTCGTTGCTGTCCCGGATCGCGACGACGGCCTGCTTGCGTCGCTCGGCGGGGAGTGGCGCGTCACCGAGACGGCGCAGGTAGTCGGCGACGATCCAGGTCTTGATCATCGACTCGGTGGAGTTGGTGGTGGTGAGGTTCTTCGCGCCCGAGATGGTGCCGGTCTCCCGGTCCATCAGCGCCCAGGAGAAGTACTTGCCGTCGAAGGGCACCGACACGGGGGCGTTCGTCAGGGTGGGCGGCTGCGGTGCGGCGGGCGGCGGAACCGCGACGCTCTCCGTGCCGCCGCCCGCGCCGCCGTCGTCATCGGCGAGGCGGGCGTATGCGGCGGGGACCAGCATGCCGCCGCCGAGCAGAACCGCCAGGACGGCGAGCACCAGGGTCACGCGGGGACGCATGAGTGGGCGAACTCCCAGAAGTCAGGGCCGGGGGACCAGCTTTTCCGATGTGTGTCGGCGGGACGGCCGAGGCCGGGGGATGCGGCCTGTCGGGGACGGCGTTCGCCCGCAACCGATCGGTGTGACCGGCAAAGTCTACGTCCGGAACCCGGCCGCACCAGAACCCGTGGCCGGCCGACGCGCGGAAAACCGGGACATCCGGCTCATTGATGCATTTTGTTCGGGTTCTTCGGTGTGACATGTCCCACTGTCTCCCGGTTCTCCCGCTCGGTCCGGCTGGAGGTGGTCGTCCGGTGGTGGGACGTCCGGTCCTGATCGCTGTTACATGGCTCTGGCGCACGCTACGGCAAGCTGTAACACTTGGACCGTGTGCGGCAACGACTTCGCGAACCCGGACGAGGCCCCCGGCGGGGGCCTGCTCGATCAGGTCGAGGCGGCGGAGGCGGCCCTGCGGGAGGCTGCCGCCCGGGGGCGTCCCGACGGTGTCCCACCCGGCACCGACCTGGAGGCGTACTTCGCCGAGGTGATCGCGGCCGACCAGAAGATCGAGCCCCGCGACTGGATGCCCGAGGCGTACCGGAAGACGCTGATCCGGCAGATCGCCCAGCACGCCCACTCCGAGATCATCGGCATGCAGCCGGAGGGGAACTGGATCAGCCGGGCCCCGTCGCTCAAGCGCAAGGCGATCCTGCTGGCCAAGGTGCAGGACGAGGCGGGGCACGGGCTCTACCTCTACTCCGCCGCCGAGACCCTCGGGGCCAGCCGCGACGAACTGGTCGAGATGCTCGTCTCCGGCCGGCAGAAGTACAGCTCGATCTTCAACTACCCGACCCTGACCTGGGCCGACGTCGGCGCGATCGGCTGGCTGGTGGACGGCGCCGCGATCGTCAACCAGGTGCCGCTGTGCCGCTGCTCGTACGGCCCGTACGCGCGGGCGATGATCCGGGTCTGCAAGGAGGAGTCCTTCCACCAGCGGCAGGGCTACGAGATCCTGCACACCATCGCGCACGGCACGCCCGCCCAGAAGGCGATGGCCCAGGACGCCGTCAACCGCTGGTGGTACCCGTCCCTGGCCATGTTCGGCCCGCCGGACGGCGACTCCACCCACTCCGCGCAGTCCATGGCCTGGAAGATCAAGCGCTTCTCCAACGACGAGCTGCGCCAGCGCTTCGTCGACATGTGCGTGCAGCAGGCCGAGATCCTCGGCCTGACCCTGCCCGACGACGGCCTGCGCTGGAACGAGCAGCGGCAGGCGTACGACTTCACCCAGCCCGACTACGCCGAACTGATGCGGGTCATCAAGGGCGAGGGACCGTGCAACCGGCAGCGGATCGAACACCGCCGCCGCGCCCACAGCGACGGGGCCTGGGTGCGCGAGGCCGCCACGGCATACGCGGCCAAGCAGGCGGAGCGGAAGAAGGAGCGGGTCGCCGCATGAGTCAGGAACTGTCCCCGCTGTGGGAGGTGTTCGTGCGCGCCCGGCGCGGCCTGTCGCACACGCACGTCGGCAGCCTCCACGCCCCCGACGCCGAGCTGGCCCTGCGTAACGCCCGGGACCTCTACACCCGTCGCCAGGAGGGGGTCTCGATCTGGGTGGTTCCGGCCGGTGCGATCACCGCGTCCAGCCCGGACGAGAAGGACGCCTTCTTCGACCCGGCCGCCGACAAGGTCTACCGCCACCCCACGTTCTACGAGGTGCCGGATGGAGTGGCCCACCTGTGAACCGCGACCTGCACGAGTTCGCCCTCCGGCTCGGCGACGACGCCCTGGTCGCCGCCCAGCGCCTCGCCGAGTGGACCACCCGGGCGCCGGAGATGGAGGAGGACGTCGCGCTGGCCAACATCGCCCTCGACCAGCTCGGCGCGGCGCGGCTGCTGCTGACCTACGCCGGTGAGCTGGAGGGGGCCGGGCGGGACGAGGACGCGCTGGCGTTCCTCCGCGACGACCGGGAGTTCCGCAACTGCCTCCTGGTCGAACTGCCCAACGGCGACTTCGCGGTGACCATGGCGAAGCTGCTCCTCCTCGCCGCCTACCAGCTCCCGCTCTACACCGCCTTGGCCGGATGCGCCGACGAACGGCTCGCCGCGATCGGCGCGAAGACCCGCAAGGAGTCCGCGTACCACCTCGACCACGCCGCGCTCTGGGTGCGGCGGCTCGGTGACGGCACCGAGGAGTCGCACCGCCGGATGCAGGCGGCCGTGGACGAGATCTGGCCGTACACCCACGAGCTGTTCGCCGCCGACGAGCTGACCGCCCGGCTGGACGCGGCCGGGCTGGCCGCCGCCCCGTCGACCCTGCGCGACCGGTGGCGGGAGACCGTGGAGCCGGTGCTCGCCGACGCGACGCTGACCCGCCCGGCCGACGGCTGGGGCCCCTCCGGCGGTCGCGACGGCGTGCACACCGAGCACCTGTCGTACCTGCTCGCCGAGATGCAGGTGCTGCACCGCGCACACCCGGGGGCGAAGTGGTGACCGTGATACGTGCAGCGCAGCGGTTCCCCGCAGCCGCGGAACGGAAGGCGGCACCGTCGGACGCCAGGGCGGCCGTGGCAGCGGTGGTGGACCCGGAGATCCGGGTGGTCACCATCGACGAGCTGGGCATCCTGCGGTCGGTCGACGAGGACCCGGCCACCGGTCAGGTCGTCGTGACGATCACCCCCACCTACACCGGCTGTCCAGCGATGGACGTGATCCGTGCCGACATCCGCCGGGCGCTCACCGCCGCCGGCCACGCCGACGCGGAGGTCCGTACCGTCCTCAGCCCGGCCTGGAGCACCGACTGGATCTCCGACGCGGGTCGGGCCAAGCTCGCCGCCGCCGGCATCGCCCCGCCGGCCCCGGTCCGGGCCGACGGTCCCGTGCCGCTGGCCCTGACGGTCCGCTGCCCACGGTGCGGGTCACCGGAGACCGAGCAGGTCAGCCCGTTCGGCTCCACCGCCTGCAAGGGGTTGTGGCGCTGCCGGTCCTGTCTGGAACCCTTCGACCACCTGAAGGCGCTGTGACTGTCACGATCACCCGCCCGGTCCGTCGCCGGCCGGTTTTCCACCCGCTGCCGGTCGCCGCCGTCGACCGGCTCACCGACGACGCAGTGGCGATCACCTTCGCGGTGCCCGGGGAACTGCGGGACACCTTCGCGTTCCGCGCCGGCCAGCACCTCACCGTGCGGCTGCCCGACGGCGGGGCCGACGACGCCGACGTGCGCCGGTCGTACTCGATCTGCTCGACCCCGGACGACCTGGCCCGGCACGGGCGGCTGCGGATCGGGGTGCGCGAGGTCCCCGGCGGGGCGTTCTCCACCTTCGCCTGCGGCGCGCTGCGCTCCGGCGACACCGTCGAGGTGCTGCCGCCGCTCGGGCACTTCACCACGGCGTTCGCGCCGGACCGGGTCCGCCACTACGGCGCGGTGGTGGCCGGGTCGGGGATCACCCCGGTCCTCGCGCTGGTCGCGACCGCGCTGGCCGTCGAACCGGCCAGCACGTTCACCCTGGTGTACGGCAACCGCACGGCGAACACCGTGATGTTCGCCGAGGAGCTGGCCGACCTGAAGGACCGTCACCCCACCCGGCTGCACTTGGTGCACGTGCTCTCCCGGGAGCAGGGCGAGTCGCCCCTGCTCTCCGGGCGGGTCGACGCCGACCGGCTCGGCCGGCTACTCGACAGCATCGTGCCTGGCGCGGTGATCGACGAGTGGTTCCTCTGCGGCCCGTACGGCATGGTGGTCGACGCGAAGGCGGTCCTGGCCGACCGGGGCGTCCCGGCGTCGGCGGTGCACACCGAGCTGTTCCACGTGGACGCACCACCGGAGCCGCCACGCCGGGCGGTCGACGCGCCGGGGACCGGTGCCGAGGTCACCATCCTGTTGGACGGCCGGGCGTCGACCTTCACCATGGGACGCGAGCAGCGGGTGCTCGACGCCGCCCTGAAGGTGCGGGGCGAACTGCCGTACGCCTGCAAGGGCGGGGTCTGCTCGACGTGCCGGGCGAAGGTCGTCTCCGGTGAGGTGTCGATGGCCCGCAACTACGCCCTCGAACCGGACGAGGTGGCCGCCGGGTACATCCTGACCTGCCAGTCGTCCCCGACCACCGACCAGGTCGTCATCGACTACGACGCCTGACCGGTCGACCACCGCCGGTCCGGTCCCCAGCGCCGGTGGTGGGTCGCGTCGGCTAGCAAGAGGGTTTGGCGGACCTCTCGGACTATGTGATCCGGGCGGAGGTAGAGGTCCCGATCGGTGAAGTAGCGCATGGTCCAGCCACGGGCCGACAGCCAGTTCATCCTGGCGCGGTCGCTCCGGAGGCGCTCGCGGGTCAGGTGGGACCCGCCGTCGTACTCGACGCCGACCTGGTGGGCGCGGTAGCCCAGGTCGAGCCGGAAGGTCCGGCGTCGCCACTCGTCGCTGATCCAGATCTGCGGCTCGGGGGGAGGCAGGCCGCCGTCGACGAGCACGAGACGTAGCTGGCTCTCCTGCCGGCACTCCGACCTGGCGTCCGCCAGGGGTACGAGTTGTCGGGCCTGACGCACGCCGCGCAACCGGTCGTGTCGCCTCACTTCCCGCTCAAGGTCACCCAGCCGGCAAGCGCCGGATCGCAGCGCAAGATCGAGGATGGGCAGAGCCTCGATCCGCCGTAGCGTGCGGGCCAGGTCGATGGCGCAGCGGGCGGCCGGGGCGACCGGTACGCCGGAGACCATCACCGGATCGGGTACCGGCAGCACCACCTCGTGAACGACCACCCCGGTGATTTTCGGGACGACCGACCCGGCCGGCACGATCACGTGCAGGTCATCCTGCGACACGTCACCGAACCCGTGTAGGTGGGCTCCGGTGTGGAAACCGACCACCGCCCCGGCCGGCAGCCGCATGAGCATGGCCCGCAACTGCTCGCCAGGCTCGCGGTTCGAGCCGGTGTAGATCCCCCGGGTCACCCGGCGAAGGCGTCCGGCCTCGACAGCGTGCCGCACGGCACCGCGGGTGTTGCCGGCGGAGCGCAACTCCGGATAGCGATACAGGTCATCGGCCACACCGCGATCCTCACCGCTCCTCCCACCCCCGACGCCCCACCTGTGGACAACTCCGCCCCCTGTGGAAAACCCCCTGATCACCCCCCACCCCTGCTACCCCCACCCCACCCCACCCCACCCCCACCCCACCCCCGCCCCACCCCCACCCCCACCCCACCCCCACCCCGTCGATCATGGACTTCGGGCACCGCCCAAACCTCACAATTGCCGCTAGTCAGGCGCCACGAATCCATGATCGACGGAGTGGGGGGAGGGGGAGGGGGGAGGGGGGTGGGGTGAGGAGCGGGGTGAGGAGGCGGGCCGGGTCGACGGTGGCGGGCCGGTCGCTGACCTGACCGTCGCCCAGCTCGATTACCCGCCAGACCCCGTCGTAGCGTGGTGCCAGATCGACCGTGACGAACGGCAGCGCCAGCGCGGCGACGAGCGGCGCGACAGTGGCCAGGTCGGGGTCGGCGACGGGTGGTCGGTCCGGGGTGTCCGGGTGCGGGCCGACCAGTACGCACCGACCGCCCAGCCACCAGGTCCGGACCTCCGCCGAGGTGAACCGCTCGAAGCGGCGCAGTACGAACCCGCCGACGAAGTCGTCCTCGCGCAGCTCGCGGAACCGGCGGGCCACCGCCCAGGCGGCCTCGGGGTCGTCCAGGTCGGGGATGAACGCCGCCTCGGCCCAGTGGTGCTTCATCGACTTGCAGTAGTCACGGAGCACCGCCGGGCCGTCGCCCAGCTCGGCGCGGGCCCGGTCGAAGGCCGCACGCGCGTCGCCTGCGGTCCAGGTCGTCGCGGGGGTCACCGACGCCAGTTCCGGGTACCAGCCGGGCAGTTCGTGCGCCCGCCGGTACTGCGCGGCTCCGGTGCGCAGGGTGACGCCCCGGGCGGCCAGCGCCTCCGCGAAGGCCGGCTACCGCTCGGCGCGGAGCATCCAGCCCCGGTAGACCGCCTCGCCCGCCTCTGGCAGGCGCCGCAGCGCGGCAGACGCGTCGCCCCGGGCGAGCGCGTCGTGGTCCACCACCGCGACCGGTACGCCGGCCTCCTGGGCGGTCGTCGCCTCCGGCGCGAAGTGCGGGTCGGGACGGTGGGCGCGGAGCGGGTCGGCGGGTACCAGCAGCAGCATCCCGCCATCCTCGCCGGACGCCGCCACCTCGGAGCGTGGTCACCGGCGGCCGCGTCGCGCCGGAGTCACGCAGGTCAGCTGGGGGCCTTGACCTGACCGTCGTAGGCGATGCTGCGCCACAGGTCGAACTGACGGTCGTTGCCGACCAGGGGATTGCCGGCCGATGCGACGGCGGCGTGCACCTCCTCGTCGTTGCGCAGTTGCCGGAAGTAGTCGGGGATGTTCAGCGCGGGGTGCGGGTTGCTGGCACTGGAGGTCGCCGCGGTGTGGTGCCAGAGCACGCCGATCGGGTTGAACGAACTGCCGGCGAGCCGCCGAGCCAGTTGCCGTGCTCGACCACCTGGACCCCGGCGGTGCGGAGTACGTCGGCGAGCCAGGGAGTGGTGGCCATCATGCCTCCGGCGGGTCGGCGCGGCGGCCGGTCAGCGCGCCAGGGTCGGCTGAGGATCTCTCGGCAGGCATGGCGAAGATCGTAAGGGATCGATGCGTTGTGGAGAGCGGGCATGTCCACCCGAGAGATCGCGCCCCGGCTGGTCGTGCCGGTGCGCACCGTCGAGAACCACCTTTACAGGATCAACACCAGACTGGGAATCAGCAGCCGGGCGGAACTCGCCGACGTGCTGGGCGACTACCGGGATCGCCCGGATCGCGTGGGCGACGAGGGTACGTCGGAGCTGTCCGGTCCAGCGGGTTGACCGACTGGGGCCTACGGCGGCCTGGGTCACCCTGGTCGGAGGGGCGTGCCGGTGATCGAACGACCGACGTAGGCTCGCAGGTGTGAGTGTGAGCCGGGAGATCGACGACATCCTGCAGCGCGGCGCGGACGGCGGGCGGATCACGCCCGAGGAGGCGCTGCTGCTCTACACCGAGGCGCCCTTCCATGCCCTCGGCGAGGCGGCCGACGCGGTACGGCGGCGGCGGTACCCGGACAACATCGTCACGTACCTGATCGACCGCAACATCAACTACACCAACGTCTGTGTCACCGCGTGCAAGTTCTGCGCCTTCTACCGCGCGCCGAAGCACCGCGAGGGGTGGACCCACCCGACCGAGGAGATCCTGCGCCGTTGCGGCGAGGCGGTCGACCTGGGCGCGACGCAGGTGATGCTTCAGGGCGGCCACCACCCCGACTACGGCGTCGAGTACTACGAGGAGCTGTTCTCCTCGGTGAAGAAGGCGTTCCCGCAGCTCGCCATCCACTCGATCGGGCCGAGCGAGATCCTGCACATGGCGAAGGTCTCGGGGGTGAGCCTGGACGAGGCGATCGCCCGGATCAAGGCCGCCGGGCTGGACTCGATCGCCGGGGCCGGGGCGGAGATGCTCCCGGAGCGACCCCGCAGGGCGATCGCGCCGTTGAAGGAGTCGGGCGAGCGCTGGCTGGAGGTCATGGAGCTGGCGCACCGGCAGGGGGTCGAGTCGACCGCCACCATGATGATGGGCACCGGCGAGACCGTCGCCGAGCGGATCGAGCACCTGCGGATGATCCGCGACGTCCAGGACCGGACGCAGGGCTTCCGTGCCTTCATCCCGTGGACGTACCAGCCGGAGAACAACCACCTGAAGGGGCGCACCCAGGCGACGACCCTGGAGTACCTGCGCCTGGTCGCGGTGGCCCGGCTCTTCTTCGAGACCGTGCCGCACCTCCAGGCGTCCTGGTTGACCACCGGCAAGGATGTCGGCCAGCTGGCCCTGCACATGGGGGTGGACGACCTCGGCTCGATCATGCTGGAGGAGAACGTCATCTCCTCGGCCGGCGCGCGACACCGGTCCAACCTGCACGAGCTGATCGGGATGATCCGGTCGGCCGACCGGATCCCGGCGCAGCGGGACACCCTCTACCGTCGGTTGACCATTCATCACACTCCGGCGGACGACCCGACCGACGACCGCGTCGTGTCGCATTTCTCGTCGATCGCCATTGCGGGGGGCGGGGTCGGCCGTCCGCTTCCTCTGGTTGATGCCCAGTGAACGGTCGGTAATCATCGCCCTTTTCGGGGTCGACCGAACGGGTAGTGGTTGTCCGGCGGGAGGGTTGATCGCTGTGACCATTGGGACCACTGTGAACTGCGGATCCGTCCGGCAAGCGCATCAATTCGGACAATCCTTAAGTGATTCTTAGGTAAGCAGCTCACCCCGGTTTCCCGAAGGGGTGGCGGGGGCGATCGTCGACCGATAACGTGCGGTCGGCGGCCCCGGGCGGACGTTGTTCCCGGGCGCATCCTCTTCCCGTCTTCCATGGGGGAACGTCTTCATGATCTTCCGTAACCGAGCGCTCACGCGGGTCGGCGCTGCCGCGCTCCTGGCCTCCGGCGTGTTCACCGCGCTCGGCGTTCCGGCCCGGGCCGCCGGCACCGAGACCGACCTCTCCCTGGACGTCGTCGGCACCCGGGTTGCCGCCGGTACCGCCGGGAAGGTGGCCTTCGCCAAGGTCACCAACAACGGCAAGAACACCCCGAGCGCCCTCTCGATCAACGCGGACCTGTCGAAGCTGGACACCAACAAGGCCGTCCCCGTCCCCGCGATGTCCGACTGCGACCTGGACGTCGCCGGCTGGACCTGCGACGTCCCGGCAGAGCTGGTGCCGGGTCCGGGCGAGACGACCGAGATCCCGGTGGTGCTCTTCAAGCAGGACGACATCGAGGGCACGTACAAGGCGTCGGTCACCTTCACCATCACGTCCACCGACGACACCGACGCCAGCAACAACAGCAGGACCGCCACGATCGAGCTCACCGACGAGAGCGGCCCGGACCTGCTCGTGCTCGCCGGTGACGTCAAGCAGGCGGTCAAGGTCGGCGAGGGTGGCGAACTCAGCATCGTCGGCGACCTGCACGCCGGCCAGACCGGGATGCTCCAGTACTTCGTGGTCAACCAGGGCGACCAGGCGACCGCAGGTCTCACCGTCACGGTCAAGCTCCCCAAGGGTGTGACCTTCCCCGAGGTGGAGCCGGATTGCGAGTACGACGCGGCAAAGACCGAGGCCGTCTGCACCTACCGTCAGCTCCCGTTGGTCCCGGCGGACGAGGACACCGGCGGGAACGACGACGTCATCTCCGGCGGTGACTTCTTCCACCTGCTCTCGGTCGGCGCGGACGTCAAGGCCGGCAGCCTCACCGGCGGCAGCGTGACCGTCGAGCCGATCGTGGCGAAGAGCGCCCTGCGGGGCACCGCCCGGGAGGCCACCAAGTTGCCGGAGAACATGACCGGCATCCGGGCCACCGACGTGGACGCGAGTGACAACACCGACGGCTACGCGGTCGTCGTCGCCGCCAAGGGCGGTTCCGGTGGCGGCGACGGGGGCAGCCTGCCGGTGACCGGTCCGCAGGCGGGCCTGATCGGCGGTATCGGCGGCGCGGTCCTGCTCGCCGGTGGCGCCATGTTCCTGGCCGCCCGTCGTCGCCGGGTGGTCCTGGTGACCCCGAGCGACGAGAAGTCGACCGTCTGACGGTCGTCCTCAACCGGCCCGTGCGGGCCGTCTACATAACGCACCGCAGTGGGGGCGGGATGGGTGACCATCCCGCCCCCACTGTTTCCAGGCGCGGTCCCGTCCGGACCGCGGACCATCCCGCCCGGCCTTCGTGTGCACCGGGCTGGCAGAGTGGGGGAGTGAGCCGTACCCCGCAGGGCCACCGCGCCAGCCTGGACAAGCAGCCGCACGAGGTCGCCGCGATGTTCGACGGCGTGGCCGCCCGTTACGACCTGACCAACACCGTGCTCTCCTTCGGCCAGGATCGGGGGTGGCGGCGGGCGACCCGGGCCGCGCTGGCGCTGGAGCCCGGCGAACGGGTGCTGGACGTGGGTGCCGGCACCGGGGTGTCCACCGAGGAACTGGCCCGCAGTGGGGCCTACGCCGTCGGTGCCGACCTGAGCCTGGGCATGCTCGCCGCCGGTCGGCGGGTGCGGCCGGAGGTGCCGCTGCTCGCCGGGGACGCGCTGCGCCTCCCCTTCGCCGACGCCACCTTCGACGCGGTGACCATCTCCTTCGCCCTGCGCAACGTGTCGGATCCGGACGCGGCCCTGGGTGAACTGGCCCGGGTCACCCGGCCCGGCGGCCGGCTGGTGGTCTGCGAGTTCAGCACCCCCGTCAACCCCGCGTTCCGCACGCTCTACCTGTCGTACCTGATGCGGTCCCTGCCGGCGGTGGCCCGGACGGTCTCCAGCAACCCGGACGCCTACGTCTACCTGGCCGAGTCGATCCGGGCCTGGCCCGACCAGCCGGCACTGGCCGCGCGGATCGGTGCTGCGGGGTGGGGCCGCGTGGCGTGGCGCAACCTGACCGGCGGCATCGCGGCGCTGCACCGGGCGGTTCGCAGCTAAGCGCCCTCGTGTTCCGTGTTATCCGTTTTAGCTGCTCTTTGTCCCCGTATGCTGTCCGCCATGACGGGAGCAGACGAGGCGTACGGGGTCACCGCGGACGAGGACGACACGCGTGAACTCGTCGCCCAGCTTCGGCAGCTCGCGGGCGCCGACCCGGCCACCGTCCGGCAGGTGGTGCTGGAGGTGTTGACGGCGCTGGACCGGGTGGCCGGCGGGGCGCTGCGCGACCAGTTGCCCGAGGCGATCCGGCTCGACGCGGGGCTGGACAGGGCGGCTCCCGGTCATCCCTGAGCGTTCACTCAGACTCCCGACACCCCCCTCCAGGGAGGTTAGGGTCACCTAACCCTGGGTGAGGGTAAAGACGGTCATAGACTCCTCCCCGACTGGCTTGTGAAGCGTTTCACGAGCGTATGGGGAGGAGGCCCGGATGACGGCGGTGGAACACGACGCCGACGTGATCGTCGTGGGCGCCGGTCCAGGCGGCTCGGCGACCGCGTACCACCTGGCGCGGCACGGGGTCCGGGTGCTGCTGCTCGAGAAGACCGAGTTTCCCCGCGAGAAGGTCTGCGGTGACGGACTGACGCCGCGCGCGGTCCGGCAGCTCATCCGGATGGGCGTGGACACCTCGCCGGAGGCCGGCTGGCTCCAGAACAAGGGCCTGCGGGTGATCGGTGGTGGCCTGCGGCTGGAGCTGGACTGGCCCGACCTCGCCAGCTTCCCCAACTACGGTCTCGTGCGCACCCGGCTGGACTTCGACGACCTGCTCGCCCGGCGTGCCGTCGCGGCCGGCGCCGAGCTGCGCACCGGCGTGAACGTCATGGGCCCGGTGCTCGACCCCACCGGCCGGGTCACCGGCGTCGAGGCCGAGGTCGGCCCGGACAAGACCCCGGCCACCTTCCACGCCCCGCTGGTGGTCGCCGCCGACGGCGTCTCCGGCCGGTTCCCCCTCGCGCTCGGCCTGGCCAAGCGGGAGGACCGTCCGATCGGCGTGGCGGTCCGGCGGTACTACCGGTGCCCGGCCAAGCACGACGACAACTACCTCGAGTCCTGGCTCGAACTGCGGAGCAAGGGCAGCGACGCGTTGCTGCCCGGGTACGGCTGGATCTTCGGCCTCGGTGACGGCCGGGTCAACGTGGGCTTGGGCGTGCTCAACTCCTCCTCCGCGTTCGGTAAGACGAACTACCGGCGACTGCTCACCGACTGGCTGGCCAACACCCCGGCAGACTGGGGCATGACCGACGAGTCGAACGCCGACGGTCCGATCCTCGGCGCGGCGCTGCCGATGGGTTTCAACCGGGTGCCGCACTACACCCGGGGTGTGTTGCTGGTCGGCGACTCCGGCGGAATGGTCAACCCCTTCAACGGCGAGGGCATCGCGTACGCGATGGAGTCCGGCGAACTGGCCGCGGAGATCGCGGTGCAGGCGCTGGCCCGTCCGGCGGGCGCGGAGCGCGAGCGGGCGCTGACGGCGTACCCGACCGAGCTGAAGGCGCGGTTCGGTGGGTACTACCGGCTCGGCGGGATCTTCGTGAAGCTGATCGGCCGACCGGAGATCATGCGGATCGCCACCAAGCACGGCATGCCGCACCCGATGCTCATGCGCTTCGTGCTGAAACTGCTGGCCAACCTGACCGACCCGCGCGGCGGGGACGCGATGGACCGGGTCATCAACGCGATGACGAAGGTGGCTCCAGCGGTCTAGCCACACCCCGGCGACGGTTGCCGGAGGTGAAGTGAATAGTGTGATTTCGCCATCGACCGAGGGCAGGGAAGGACGAGCAGGAGACAACGATGACGCTCTCGCCTTACGCACCCATCATCGGGCTGTTCGCCCTCGCTGCGGGGTTCGCGCTCTTCTCGATCGCGTCCGCACGCCTCGCCGGCCCGCGCCGCTACAACAAGGCCAAGCTCGAGGCGTACGAGTGCGGCATCGAGCCGAGCCCGCAGCCGGTCGGCGGTGGCCGGTTCCCGATCAAGTTCTATCTGACGGCGATGCTCTTCATCGTCTTCGACATCGAGATCATCTTCCTCTACCCCTGGGCGGTTTCGTTCGACGCCCTGCCGATCTTCGGCTTCGTGGAGATGGTCCTGTTCATCGTCGCGGTCTTCGTCGCGTACGCCTACGTGTGGCGGCGCGGCGGCCTGGACTGGGACTGAGGGAGGAACCTCACATGGGTATCGAGGAGAAGCTTCCCGCCGGCATCCTGCTGACCTCGGTGGAGAAGCTGGTCAACTGGTCGCGGAAGTCGTCGGTCTGGGGCGCCACCTTCGGCCTGGCCTGCTGCGCCATCGAGATGATGGCCGCCGGTGGCCCGCACTACGACATGGGCCGCTGGGGCATGGAGGTCTTCCGGGCCTCGCCCCGCCAGGCGGACCTGATGATCGTCGCCGGCCGGGTGAGCCAGAAGATGGCCCCGGTCCTGCGGCAGATCTACGACCAGATGGCCGAGCCCCGGTGGGTGCTCTCGATGGGCGTCTGCGCCAGCAGCGGCGGGATGTTCAACAACTACGCCATCGTCCAGGGCGTCGACCATGTCGTCCCGGTCGACATGTACCTTCCCGGCTGCCCGCCCCGGCCGGAGATGCTGATCGACGCGGTCCTCAAGCTCCGCGAGAAGATCGGGCACGAGCCGCTCGGCCCGAACGGCCGCAAGATGCTGGAGGCCCGCCAGGCCCGCGGTGACGTCCCGGTCGTGCCCTACGGCTCCATGCCGTCCTCGTACCGGGAGGACAAGGCCCGCCGCGCCGAGTGGACCCAGGCGGTCCGGGAGGGGCGCGAGGAGCAGCTCCGGATCGAGAACTGGATGAAGGCCCAGAACCACCTCCAGCCACCCCGGGGCATCAAGTGAGCGCGAGGAGTGCCGCGGAGCGCAGCCCCGCAGTCGCGAACGGAGGGTGGGTTGCGGTGAGCGCGAGGAGTGAGTGCGCGAGCCCCGCAGTCGCGAACGGAAGGTGGGTACGGTGACCGCACCGAACGACAAGCCGAACGACGGGGGCGTCCCGGTGCCGGTGACGCCGGCCGGTGCCAGCAGCACCGCGCCGGCCGAGTACCCGCCGGCCAGCCCGGCCGGCCGGGGCATGTTCGGCATCCATGGTTCCGGTGACACCTCCGGCTTCGGCGGCCTGGTCCGGCCGCGCCGACCGATCGAGGAGGCCGCCCGGCCGTACGGCAGCTACTTCGACGAGGTCCGCGACGCGCTGGAGGAGGCGTACCCGGCCTTCAACGAGGCGATCGAGAAGGTCGTCGTCGACCGGGGCGAGCTGACCCTGCACGTCCGCCCGGAGAAGATCGCCGAGGTCTGCCAGGTGATGCGGGACGACCTCGCCCTCCGCTTCGAGCTGTGCTCCTCGGTCTCCGGGGTGGACTACCTCGGCGCGGACGAGCGCCGGCTGCACGTGGTCTATCACCTGACCTCGATGACCTACCGCCGTCGGGTACGGCTGGAGGCCGCCGTCGCGGCCGAGGCCCCGCACCTGCCGAGCGTGACCGCCGTCTACCCGACCGCCGACTGGCAGGAGCGGGAGACGTACGACATGTTCGGCGTCGTCTTCGACGGCCACCCCAACCTGACCCGGATCCTCATGCCGGACGACTGGGAGGGGCACCCGCAGCGCAAGGACTACCCGCTCGGCGGTGTCCCCGTCGAGTACAAGGGCGCGGAGATCCCACCGCCAGACCAGCGGAGGTCCTACCAGTGAGCACCCCGAGTTACGCCACCGAGCGCGAGACGACCGAGGGCAAGGTCTTCACCGTCACCGGCGGGGACTGGGACCAGGTCGTCTCCGGCACCGACCCGATCAACGACGAGCGGATCGTGGTCAACATGGGTCCGCAGCACCCGTCCACGCACGGGGTGCTGCGGCTGGTCCTCGAACTGGAGGGCGAGACCGTCCGCGAGGCGCGCTCGGTCGTCGGCTACCTGCACACCGGGATCGAGAAGAACCTCGAGTACCGCAACTGGGTGCAGGGCTCGACCTTCGTGACCCGGATGGACTACCTCGCGCCGATCTTCAACGAGACGGCGTACGCGCTGGCGGTGGAGAAGCTGCTCGGCATCTCCGAGCAGGTCACCGAGCGGGCCACCACGATCCGGGTCCTGATGATGGAGCTGAACCGGATCTCCTCGCACCTGGTCTGGCTGGCCACCACCGGCATGGAGCTGGGCGCCATCTCGATCATGCTCTACGGCTTCCGGGAGCGGGAGTACATCCTCGAGATCTTCGAGATCATCACCGGCCTGCGGATGAACCACGCGTACGTCCGACCGGGCGGCGTCGCCCAGGACGTGCCGGACGAGGCGATCGTCAAGATCCGCAAGTTCCTCAAGGAGATGCCGAAGAAGCTCAAGGAGTACGAGGACCTCCTCTCCGGGCAGCCGATCTGGACCGAGCGGACGAAGAACGTCGCCGTGCTCGACGTGACCGCCTGCGTGGCGCTCGGCGTGACCGGGCCGGTGCTCCGCTCCGCCGGGCTCCCCTGGGACCTGCGCAAGACCATGCCGTACTGCGGCTACGAGACGTACGAGTTCGACGTGCCGACCCACCCGGACGGCGACGTCTGGGGCCGCTACCAGGTCCGGCTGGCCGAGATCCGGGAGTCGCTCAAGCTGGTCGAGCAGGCCCTCGACCGGCTGAAGCCGGGCCCGGTGATGGTCGCCGACAAGAAGATCGCCTGGCCGGCGCAGCTCGCCATCGGTGTCGACGGCATGGGCAACTCGCTGGAGCACGTCGCGAAGATCATGGGTCAGTCGATGGAGTCGCTGATCCACCACTTCAAGCTCGTCACCGAGGGCTTCCGGGTCCCGCCGGGCCAGGTCTACGTGGCGATCGAGGCGCCCCGCGGCGAGCTGGGCGTGCACGCGGTCTCCGACGGCGGCACCCGGCCGTACCGGGTGCACTACCGGGAGCCGAGCTTCGTCAACCTCCAGGCGCTCCCGGCCATGGCCGAGGGTGGCCTGATCGCCGACGTGATCGCCGGTGGTGCCTCGCTGGACCCCGTGATGGGTGGTTGTGACCGGTGAGCGCGAGGAGTGAGCTTGCGAGCCCCAGTCGCCCGCGCGAGGAGCGAGCGGAGCGAGCCCCGCAGTCGCGGGCAGAGGACTGCGCAGTCGCGAACGAAGGGCGGCACCGATGAGCGTTTTCACCGAAGAGACCCGGGCCCGGGCGCGGGAGATCATCGCCCGTTACCCGGCCGACCGGTCGCGTTCCGCGCTGCTCCCGCTGCTGCATTTGGTGCAGTCCGAGGAGGGGTACGTCTCCCCGGCCGGGGTCGAGTTCTGTGCCGAGGTGCTCGGCCTGAACAAGGCCCAGGTCGGCGCGGTCGCCACCTTCTACACCATGTACAAGCGCCGCCCGACCGGTGACTACCTGGTCAGCGTCTGCACCAACACGATGTGCAACGTGCTCGGTGGTCAGGAGGTCTACGACACCCTCGCCGAGCACCTGGGCGTGGGGCACGACGAGACCACCGCCGACGGGAAGATCACCCTGGAGCACGCCGAGTGCCTCGCGGCCTGCGACTACGGCCCGGTGATGACGGTCAACTACGACTTCTTCGACGGCGTGGACCCGCAGGCGGCGCTCGGGGTGGTCGAGGAGCTGCGCTCCGGCGGTCGGCCGATGCCGACCCGGGGCGCCCGCCTCTGCACCCTCAAGGAGATGGCGGTCCAGCTCGCCGGCTTCGCCGACGAGCGGGAGGGCGCGGTCGCCGACGGCGGGCCGGGCGAGCCGACCCTGCGCGGGCTGCGCCTGGCGCAGCAGCACGGCATCTCGGTGCCGGGCTTCGACCCGAACACCCCGATCCGCAGCAAGGCCGAGGCCGACCGGGTCGCCGCCGAGGCGAAGGCCCGGGCCGAGGCCGCGAAGCCGGCCCCGGCGGGCCAGCCGGCCCCGGCGTCGCCGCAGGCGGCCACCGGCAGCACCGCGCCCGACGTGAAGGCCCCCGACGCCAAGTCGCCCGAGGTGCGCGCCGCCGAGACCCGGCAGCCGGACGCGAAGACCGCCGTCGCGGACGCGCCCGGCGCCAAGGTGCCGGCCGACGGCACCTCGCCGGACACCCGCGGCGCGCGGGCCGCCGAGGCCGAGGGCGCGGCGGCCAACGCACCGGCGGGCGACGGCAAGCCCGCCGGTGACAACGCCGCTGCGCAGGAGCGCTCGCTCAAGGAAGCGGAGGCCAACAAGTGACCACGCCTCGGCCGGAGACGCTGGCCAAGCTGACCCCGGTGCTCACCAAGCGCTGGCTCTCGCCGGACGCCTGGCGGATCGACACCTACCAGCGGCTGGACGGCTACGCCGCCCTGCGCAAGGCGCTCAGGGCGCACCCGGACGACCTGATCCAGCTGGTCAAGGACTCCGGGCTGCGCGGTCGGGGTGGCGCCGGCTTCCCGACCGGCCTGAAGTGGGGCTTCATCCCGCAGGGCGACGGCAAGCCGCACTACCTCGTGGTCAACGCCGACGAGGGCGAGCCGGGCACCTGCAAGGACCTGCCGCTGATGACGCACGACCCGCACTCGCTGGTCGAGGGCGTGATCATCGCGTCGTACGCGATCCGGGCCAGCCGCGCGTACATCTACATCCGCGGTGAGGCGGTGCACGCCGCCCGCCGGCTGCGCAACGCGGTGCGGGAGGCGTACGACCGGGGCTACCTCGGCCGGAACATCCTCGGCTCCGGGTTCGACCTGGACCTGGTGGTGCACTCGGGCGCGGGCGCGTACATCTGCGGCGAGGAGACCGCGCTGCTGGATTCGCTGGAGGGCTTCCGGGGCCAGCCCCGACTGCGTCCGCCCTTCCCGGCGACGCACGGCCTCTACGCCAGCCCGACGGTGGTCAACAACGTCGGCACCATCGCCAGCGTGCCGTACATCGTGCTGGGCGGGGCCGACTGGTGGAAGACCATGGGCACGGAGAAGTCCTCCGGGCCGATGATCTACTCGCTCTCCGGCCGGATCGCCAACCCGGGCCAGTACGAGTGCTCCATGGGCATCACCCTGCGCGAGCTGCTGGAGCTGGCCGGCGGCATGCAGCCCGGCCACAACCTGCGGTTCTGGACGCCGGGTGGCTCGTCGACGCCGCTGCTCACCGCCGAGCACCTCGACGTCCCGCTGGACTTCGAGGGCGTCGCGGCGGCCGGCTCGATCCTCGGCACCACCGCCACGCAGATCTTCTCCGACCAGGACTGCCCGGTTTACGCGGTCTACCGGTGGCTGGAGTTCTACCACCACGAGTCGTGCGGCAAGTGCACCCCGTGCCGCGAGGGCAACTACTGGATGGTCCGGGTCTACCGGCGGATCCTCGCCGGCCAGGGCACCCACGAGGACCTGGACACCCTGCTCGACACCTGTGACAACATCCTCGGCCGCTCGTTCTGTGGTCTGGGCGACGGTGCGACCAGCTCGGTGACCTCGTCCCTTAGGTACTTCAAGCAGGACTACCTCGACTACATCGAGGGACGTACCGCGCCGAGGCTGTCGGCCAAGCAGCTGGTGGGAGCGCACTGATGACCGACGTAGCGAAGCAGACCGAGACCGTCACCCTCACCATCGACGGCGTCCAGGTCACCGCCCCGAAGGGGGCGCTGCTGATCCGGGTCGCCGAGCAGATGGGCATCGCGATCCCCCGGTTCTGCGATCACCCGCTGCTGGCCCCGGCCGGCGCGTGCCGGCAGTGCCTCGTCGACGTGGAGGGGCAGCGCAAGCCGGTCGCCTCCTGCACCCAGACGGTGGCCGAGGGCATGGTGGTCCGCACCCAGCTCACCTCCCCGGTCGCGAAGAAGGCGCAGGAGGGGGTGATGGAGCTGCTGCTCCTCAACCACCCCCTCGACTGCCCGATGTGCGACAAGGGCGGCGAGTGCCCGTTGCAGAACCAGGCGATGTCCACCGGCCGCGCCGACTCCCGCTTCCACGAGCACAAGCGGGAGTACGAGAAGCCGCTGAACATCTCCACCCAGGTCCTGCTGGACCGCGAGCGGTGCGTCCTCTGCCAGCGGTGCACCCGCTTCTCCGAGGAGATCGCCGGGGACAAGTTCATCGACCTGATGGGCCGCTCCTCCGCCGAGGAGATCAACATCTACCGGGACGAGGCGTACGGTGCCGCCGACGGCGAGGACGACGGCGACGTGCCGTTCAACTCGTACTTCTCCGGCAACACCGTGCAGATCTGCCCGGTCGGCGCGCTCACCGGGGCCCAGTACCGCTTCCGGGCCCGCCCGTTCGACCTGGTCTCCACCCCGAGTGTCTGCGAGCACTGCTCGGCCGGGTGCTCCCAGCGCACCGACTGGCGACGGGGCAAGGTGCTGCGCCGGCTGGCCGGTGACGACCCGCAGGTCAACGAGGAGTGGAACTGCGACAAGGGCCGTTGGGGCTTCCAGTACGCCCGCGCCTTCGACCGGATCACCACCCCGCTCGTGCGGGACGCCAAGACCGGTGAGCTGCGCGAGGCGTCCTGGAGCGAGGCGCTCACCGTGGCCGCCGAGGGGCTGGCCGCCGCCCGCGACGGTGGGCAGGGCACCGCGGTGCTCACCGGTGGCCGGCTGACCGTCGAGGACGCCTACGCGTACGCCAAGTTCGCCCGGGTCGCCCTGAACACCAACGACATCGACTTCCGTGCCCGCCCGGTCTCCCGCGAGGAGACCGAGTTCCTGGCCAGCAACGTCGCCGGGATCACCGAGGTCACCTACGCCGACGTCGAGAACGCCTCGGCGGTGGTGCTGGCCGGCCTGGAGCCGGAGGAGGAGTGCCCGATCCTCTTCCTGCGACTGCGCAAGGCGTACCTGAAGAAGAAGCTCAAAATCTACGCGCTGGCGCCGTTCGCCACCCGGGGTCTGGAGAAGCTCGGCGCGAAGCTCGCCCGGGTGGTGCCGGGCGAGGAGGCGCCGCTGCTGGCCGACCACGCCACGGTCACCGAGGCGCTGAGCGCCGAGGGCGCGATCCTGCTCGTCGGCGAGCGGCTGGCCACCGTCCCCGGTGGCCTCTCCGCCGCTGCCGACGTGGCCCGGCGTACCGGTGCGAAGCTGGCCTGGGTGCCGCGGCGCGCGGGTGACCGGGGCGCGGTGGACACCGGCTGCCTGCCGAACCTGCTGCCCGGCGGGCGCCTGGTCACCGAGCCGGCGGCCCGCGCCGAGCTGGGCGAGGCGTGGGACATCGCGGCCGGGGTGATCCCGAGCCAGGCCGGTCGGGACACCGACGGCATCATCGCCGCCGCGGCGGCCGGCACGCTGGGCGCGCTGGTGGTGGCTGGGGTCGACCCGGCCGACCTGGCCGACCCGCGACTGGCCGAGCAGGCCCTCGACGAGGTGCCGTTCCTGGTCAGCCTGGAGCTGCGGATGAGCGCGGTGGCCCGCCGGGCCGACGTGGTCCTCCCGGTGGCCCCGGTGGTCGAGAAGGCCGGCAGCTTCCTGGACTGGGAGGGGCGGCTGCGGCCGTTCGACGCGGTGCTCCAGACCCCGGCGATGTCCGACGGCCGGGTGCTCGACGCGATCGCCGACCGGCTCGGGGTCCGACTCGGCACCGGTGACGTGCTGAGCGTCCGCCGCGAGCTGGGTTCCCTGCCGGCCACCCGGACCGACCGGCCGTCGGCGCCGTCCGTGGAGCCACAGCCGGCACCCCAGCCGGGCGCGGGCGAGGCGGTTCTCGCCACCTGGCACCAGCTCGTCGACCTGGGCAGCCTCATCGACGGTGACGAGCACCTGGGCGGCACCGCCCGGACGCCGGTGGTGCGGCTGGGCAAGGGCACCGCCGAGGCGCTCGGCGTCGCCGACGGTGACGCGGTGACGGTGGGGACCGACCGGGGGGCACTGACCCTGCCGGCGGCCATCACCGAGATGCCGGAGGGCGTCGTCTGGCTGCCAACCAATTCACCCGGTTCGACCGTCCGGCGCAGCCTCGGCGCGACGTCCGGCGCGGTGGTACGCGTCTCCGCTGCGGCGGGGCCGTCCACCTCGCCGGAACGCGTGGCCCTGGACGCCGCCGACCGCCCGGGTCCGCTCCTCAACACCGGGGGTGTATCCCAGTGAACGCGGTCTACCTCGCGCAGGACCCGACGCTGGCCGACTTCGGCAGGGACCCGTGGTGGCTGGTCCTGATCAAGATCGTCTTCGCCTTCGCCTTCGGCCTGCTCGCCACCCTGCTCGGCGTCTGGTTCGAGCGCCGCGTGGTGGGTTACATGCAGGTCCGGCCGGGCCCGAACCAGATCGGGCCGTTCGGTCTGCTCCAGACCCTCGCCGACGGTCTCAAGATGGCCTTCAAGGAGGACATCCTCCCGAAGGCGGCGGACAAGGTCGTCTACTTCTTCGCCCCGGCCGTCTCGGTGATCTGCGCGGTCACCGCGCTGTCGGTGATCCCGTTCGGCCCGATGGTGAGCATCTTCGGCCACCGGACGCCGCTCCAGGTCACCGACGTGTCGGTGGCGGTGCTGGTGGTGCTGGCCTGCTCCTCGATGGCGGTCTACGGCATCGTGCTCGGTGGCTGGGCCTCCGGGTCCACGTACCCGCTGCTCGGTGGTCTCCGCTCCAGTGCCCAGATGATCTCGTACGAGGTCGCGCTCGGACTGAGCATCGTCGCCGTCTTCATGACCGCCGGCACGATGTCCACCAGCGGGATCGTCGCCGCCCAGGCCAACGGCACCCAGCTGAACGTCTTCGGGCAGGAGTTCTCCGCCCCGGGCTGGTACGCGATCCTGCTCATGCCGAGCTTCATCATCTTCTTCATCGCCACCGTCGGTGAGACCAACCGGGCACCGTTCGACCTGCCGGAGGCGGAGTCGGAGCTGGTCGCGGGCTTCATGACCGAGTACAGCTCACTGAAGTTCGCGCTCTTCATGCTCTCCGAGTACGTCGCGATGGTGACCATGTCGGCCTTCACCGTGACGCTGTTCCTCGGCGGCTGGCGGGCGCCCGCGCCGATCACCACCTTCTGGGCGGGGGCGAACTCCGGCTGGTGGCCGATGCTCTGGTTCTTCGCCAAGGTCGTCATGCTGGTCTTCGTCTTCGTCTGGCTGCGGGGCACCCTGCCCCGGCTCCGGTACGACCAGTTCATGCGGCTGGGCTGGAAGGTCCTGCTCCCGATCAACCTGGTCTGGATCCTGGTGCTGGCCTGGCTGCGTTCGATCGAGGACTGGGACACCCGGGGCCGGCTGACCGGCGTCGGTGTGCTGGCCGGAGTGCTGCTCCTGGCCGTGCTGCTCTGGCCGAGTCGCAAGCCGGTGCGCAAGCCCAGTCTGCAGGAGCAGGTCGACAGCCGGCCGCACGGCAGTTTCCCGGTGCCCCCCATGGACCTGCAGGTGCCACCGAGCCCGCGCACCAAGCGGGTGGTGGCCGAGCGGGAGCCGGCCAACATCGGCGCCGGCCCGGACTCGAAGGAGGTGTGACGTGGGCGGGATCACCGGAACGTTCAAGGGCTTCGGCGTCACCTTCTCGCACATGTTCAGGAAGGTCGTCACGACCGACTACCCGTTCAAGCCGCCGACCCCGGCGCCGCGCTACCACGGGCGGCACATCCTCAACCGGCATCCGGACGGGCTGGAAAAGTGCATCGGCTGCGAGCTGTGCGCCTGGGCCTGCCCGGCGGACGCGATCTACGTCGAGGGTGGCGACAACACCGACGAGCAGCGCTTCTCGCCGGGTGAGCGGTACGCCAGCATCTACCAGATCAACTATGCCCGCTGCATCTTCTGCGGGCTCTGCATCGAGGCCTGCCCGACCCGTTCGCTGACCATGAGCAACGAGTACGAGCTGGCCCGGGACAACCGGCAGGACCTGATCTTCACCAAGGAGCAGCTGCTCGCGCCGCTGCTCGAGGGGATGGAGCAGCCGCCGCACCCGATGCGACTGGGCGACAGCGAGAAGGACTACTACGTCGGCGCGCTGGAGAACCCGGGCACCTCGGCCGGAGCCGAGCGCTCCCCGATGGGGCCCGGCCGGTACGCGCTCGACGAGACCCCGGGCGTGACGTTCCCCGGCGCCGAGCAGGCGGCCCAGCGGGCCGAGGCGGCCAAGGGCAGCAAGGGAGACAGGGCATGACCACGTCTACGGTGCTGGCCGCGGCGGGCGAGGTGTCCGGCGGTGAGGAGATCACCTTCTGGATCCTCGCCCCGCTGGCCCTGCTCGGCGCGATCGGCATGCTCTGGGCACGCAACGCGGTGCACTCGGCGCTCTGGCTGGTGCTGACGATGCTCTGCCTGGGTGTGTTCTACGTGCTCCAGGCGGGCCCGTTCATCGGCATGGTGCAGATCATCGTCTACACCGGCGCGATCATGATGCTGTTCCTGTTCGTGCTGATGCTGGTCGGCCGGGACTCGTCGGACTCGCTGATCGAGACGCTGCGCGGCCAGCGCGTCGCGGCGATCCTGCTCGGTCTCGGCTTCGCCGGCCTGGTCGCCGGCGGTCTGGCCCGCGCGCTCGACGGCACCACGCCGGTCGGCCTCGACGAGGCCAACGCCGAGGGGAACGTGCAGGGCATCGCCCGGCTGCTCTTCACCAAGTACGTCTTCGCCTTCGAGCTGACCTCGGCGCTGCTGATCACCGCTGCGGTCGGGGCGATGGTGCTGGCGCACGTCGAGCGGCGCCGGGAGGACAAGATGGACCAGATAGCGACCATGACGGCCCGCTTCGCCCCCGGCAACTACCCCGGCCCGAAGCCGGGCCCGGGTGTGTTCGCCACCTCCTCGTCGGTGGCCACTCCGGCCCGCCTGCCCGACGGCCGGCTGACCGAGCGCAGCATCCCCGAGATCATGCCGGTCCGGGAGCTGAGCGCGGAGGAGACGACGCTGAAGGGAACCGACCGGTGAGCGCGAGGAGTGCAGCGGAGCGGAGCCCCGCAGTCGCGAACGAAAGGCAGGCTCAGGGATGACTCCGGACTACTACCTGATCCTGGCCGCGGTGCTCTTCACCATCGGCGCGGTCGGGGTGCTCATCCGACGCAACGCGATCGTGCTGTTCATGTGCATCGAGCTGATGCTCAACGCGGCCAACCTGACCCTGGTCACCTTCGCCCGGATCAACGGTGACCTGAACGGGCAGATCATGGCCTTCTTCGTGATGGTGGTGGCCGCCGCCGAGGTCGTGGTCGGACTCGCGATCATCATGTCGATCTTCCGGACTCGACGCTCGGCGAGCGTCGACGACGCCAACCTGCTCAAGTACTAGAGGGGCCGACGCAGTGGAAGAAACTGTGCGTTACGCAGAGGCCACGGGTTTGCTCGGCAGCGTCTGGCTGCTGGTGGCCATCCCCCTGGTCAGCGCGGCGATCCTGCTGCTGCTGGGCCGGCGGGCCGACCGCTGGGGGCACTGGCTCGGCGTGGCCGCCATCGGTGCCGCGTTCGTCCTCGGCCTCACCTACTTCTTCCAGCTGCGTGGCCTGGAGAACAAGTCGGTCGAGCGAAGCCTCTGGGACTTCATCGCCGTCGGGGATTTCCGGGTGGACTTCGGCCTGCTCTTCGACCCGCTGGCCGCGGTCTTCGTCCTGCTGATCACCGGCGTGGGCTTCCTGATCCACCTGTACGCGGTGGAGTACATGTCGCACGACGCGGGTCGGCGGCGGTTCTTCGCGTACTTCAACCTGTTCGTCGCCGCCATGCTCCTGCTGGTGCTCGGCAACAACTACGTGATGCTCTACTTCGGCTGGGAGGGCGTCGGTCTGGCGTCGTACCTGCTGATCTCCTTCTGGTACGACCGGCCGAGCGCGGCCACCGCCGGCAAGAAGGCGTTCCTGATGAACCGGGTCGGCGACGCCGGCCTGGCCATCGGCATCTTCATCATGTTCGCCACCCTCGGCACCACCCAGTACGACGAGGTGTTCAACGGGGTGGGCGGCCTCGCCGGCGGGACCGTCCTGCTCCTCGGCCTGCTGCTGCTGCTCGGCGCGACCGGCAAGTCCGGCCAGTTCCCGCTCCAGGCGTGGCTCCCGGACGCGATGGAGGGCCCGACCCCGGTGTCCGCGCTCATCCACGCGGCCACCATGGTCACCGCGGGCGTCTACCTGATCGCCCGCTCCAACCCGATCTACTCGGCCAACGAGACCCTCCAGCTCGTGGTGGTCAGCGTCGGTGCGCTCACCCTGCTGATCGGCTGCGTCATCGGCGCGGCCAAGGACGACATCAAGCGGGTGCTGGCCTGGTCGACGGTGAGCCAGATCGGCTACATGTTCCTCGGCGTGGGGCTCGGCGGCGCGGCGTACGCGCTGGCCATCGTGCACCTGCTGGCGCACGGCTTCTTCAAGGCCAACATGTTCCTCGGGGCCGGCTCGGTCATGCACGGCATGCGCGACCAGGTGGACATCCGCCGCTTCGGCGGGCTGTCGAAGTACATGAAGATCACCTGGATCACCTTCATGATGGGCTGGCTCGCCATCATCGGCATGTTCCCGTTCTCCGGCTTCTTCTCCAAGGAGCCGATCATCGTGGCCGCGTTCGAGCGGGACGACTGGACGGCCTGGCTGTTCGGTGGCGCGGCGCTGCTCGGCGCGGGGCTGACCGCCTTCTACATGACCCGGCTCTTCGTGCTCACCTTCCACAGCCCGAAGCGGTGGACCGAGGACATCGAGCACCCGCACGAGTCGCCGGCCCTGATGACCATCCCGCTGATCCTCTTGGCCGCCGGCTCGGTCGGTGCCGGTTTCCTCCTCTCCACCTCCGTGCCGGACTGGCTGACCGCCACCGCCGGCCTGGGCGGCGAGGAAGGGCACCACGAGGCGGTCCTGTCGCACACCGTCATCACGGTGCTCTCGCTCCTGGTCACGGTGCTCGGTGCCGGGTTGGCCTGGATGCTGTTCCGCAACGGCACCGCCACCGCGCCACAGCCGGCCGGGGTGCTGGTCACCGCCGCCCGGCGCAACCTCTACACCGACGCGTTCAACGAGGCGGTCTTCGAGAAGCCGGGCATCTTCCTCACCCGGGCGCTCGTCTACCTCGACAACCGTGGCGTCGACGGGCTGGTCAACGGTCTCGCCGCAGCGGTCGGCGGGGGTTCCGGCCGGCTCCGGCGGCTCCAGACCGGCTTCGTCCGGTCGTACGCGACGTCGATCCTGACCGGCGCGCTGCTGGTGGTGGCGGCGTTCCTGGCCGTACAGGCGGGGTGGTTGGCGTGATCGACCTCTTCCCGGCGGTCGCCGCCGCCGGCGGACCGCGCAGTCACGACGGAGGTAAGGCCGCATAATGTCCGACTTCCCCTTCCTCTCGGTGCTGACCGTGGCGCCGCTGGTCGGCGCCCTGATCGTGGCCTTCCTGCCGCGTAGCCGACCGGAGTTCGCCAAGCAGGTGGCCTTCGTCTGGTCCCTGGCGGTGCTGGCGCTGACCGTCGGCATGTGGGTGGCGTTCAAGGCCGGTGGCGAGCGGTTCCAGTTCCGCGAGTCCTACACCTGGATCCCGCAGTGGGACGCCCGGTTCACCTTCGCCGCCGACGGCATCGCCCTGGTGATGCTGATGCTGATCGCGGTGCTGGTGCCGCTGGTGATCCTGGCCTCCTGGCACGACGCGGACGCCTCGAAGCGGTCGGTGCCGGCCTACTTCGCCCTGCTGCTGGTGCTCGAGAGCACGATGATCGGCGTCTTCGCCGCCGCCGACGTCTTCCTGTTCTACGTGTTCTTCGAAGTCATGCTGGTGCCGATGTACTTCCTCATCGGCAGCTACGGCGGCCACCAGCGCCAGTACGCCGCGGTGAAGTTCTTCCTCTACTCGCTGGTCGGCGGCCTGTTCATGCTGGCCGCGGTGATCGGCCTCTGGGTCGTCGGCGGGAAGACCTTCGACTGGCAGGCGCTGGTGCAGGCGGACATCTCCGCCGGCACCGAGCGCTGGCTCTTCCTCGGCTTCTTCGTCGCCTTCGCGATCAAGGCGCCGTTCTTCCCGTTCCACACCTGGCTCCCGGACGCCGGTGGCGCCGCTCCGGCCGGTTCCGCCGCGCTGCTGGTCGGCGTCATGGACAAGGTCGGCACCTTCGGCATCCTGCGGTACTGCCTGCCGATGTTCCCGGAGGCGTCGAAGTGGTTCGCGCCGTGGGCGCTGGCGCTGGGCCTGATCGGCATCGTCTACGCCGCGCTGCTGGCGGTCGGGCAGAACGACCTGAAGCGGCTGGTGTCGTACACGTCGATCGCCCACTTCGGCTTCATCGGGGTCGGCATCTTCGCCTTCACCACCCAGGCCGGCACCGGCGCGGTGCTCTACATGGTCAACCACGGGCTCGCCACCGGCCTGCTCTTCCTGGTGGTGGGTATGCTGATCGCCCGTCGTGGCTCTGCCCTGATCAGCGACTTCGGCGGTGCGGGCAAGCTGGTCCCGGTCCTGGCCGGGGTGCTCTTCTTCGCCGGTCTCGCCTCGCTGGCACTGCCCGGCACCGCGCCGTTCATCTCCGAGTTCCTGGTGCTGGTCGGCACCTTCACGGTGAACAAGCCGGTCGCGGTGATCGCCACGCTCGGCATCATCCTGGCCGCCGCGTACGTGCTCTGGATGGTGCAGCGCACCACGCAGGGCACGCTGAACCCGGCGCTGACCGAGGTCGAGGGCATGCGGCGTGACCTGAACCTGCGCGAGAAGGTCGTGGTCGCCCCGCTGATCGCGCTGATCGTGCTGCTCGGCTTCTATCCCAAGCCGCTCACCGATGTCATCAACCCCGCCGTCCAGGCGACCATGCAGGACGTCGGCAAGACCGACCCCGCCCCGACGGTCGGCAGCGTCCAGGAGGCCGCAAAGTGACCGAACTCGAGTTGCCCTCGATCGACTATCGGGCGCTCCTGCCGATTCTGATCATGCTGGGCGCGGCCCTGCTCGGCGTCCTGGTCGAGGCGTTCGTGCCGCGCCGGGGTCGCCACCCGGTCCAGCTCCTGCTCGCCCTGGCGGCCGTGGTGGCCGCCTTCGTGGCGGTGGTCCTCGCCGACGACCGGCGCGGCATCACCGCCGGCGGGGCGATCGCGGTGGACGGGCCGACCCTGTTCCTCCAGGGCGGCATCCTGCTCCTCGCCGCGGTGGCGCTGCTGCTGATCGGCGAGCGGACCGTCGAGCGGGGCGGGGCGTTCGTGGCCCAGGCCGCGGTCCGGGCCGAGTCGACCGAGGACCGGCGGCAGGCGGACGGGCAGAACGGGGCGACCGAGGTCTTCCCGCTGACCACCTTCGCCATCGCCGGCATGCTGATCTTCGTGGCGGCGAACGACCTGCTGACCATGTTCATCGCCCTCGAGGTCTTCTCGCTGCCGCTCTACCTGCTCTGCGCGCTGGCCCGCCGGCGCCGGCTGCTGAGCCAGGAAGCCGCCCTGAAGTACTTCATGCTCGGCGCGTACGCCTCGGCGTTCTTCCTGTTCGGTGTGGCGCTGATCTACGGCTTCACCTCCGGCACGCCGGGCCGGGACGCCGGGGTCGACCTGGACACGGTGGCTGCGGCGGTGGGCGAGTCGACCTCCAGTCGGGTGCTGCTCTTCGCCGGTATCGCCCTGCTCTCCATCGGCCTGCTGTTCAAGGCCGCGGCGGCCCCCTTCCACGTCTGGACCCCGGACGTGTACCAGGGCGCGCCGACCCCGATCACCGGCTTCATGGCCGCCTGCACCAAGGTCGCCGCCTTCGGCGCGCTGCTGCGGATCTTCCACGTCGCCTTCGGCGGGGCCGCCTGGGACTTCACCCCGGTGCTCGGCGCGGTGGCGGTGCTCACCATGCTGATCGGCGCGGTGCTGGCGGTCACCCAGACCGACATCAAGCGGCTGCTGGCGTACTCGTCCATCGCGAACGCCGGCTACCTGCTGGTCGGGGTGCTCGCCCCGGGTCGGGACGGTCTCTCCGGCACGATGTTCTACCTGGTCGCGTACGGCTTCTCGGTGCTCGCCGCGTTCGCCGTGGTGACCCTGGTGCGCGACGCCGACGGTGAGGCCACCCACCTGTCCCGCTGGGCGGGCCTGGGGCGACGGTCGCCGTTCTACGCCGCCCTTTTCACCCTCATCCTGCTGGCATTCGCCGGTATCCCGCTGACCAGCGGCTTCATGAGCAAGGTCGCGGTCTTCGGTCCGGCCCTGGACGGCGGGCAGGCGTGGCTGGTGATCGCCGGTGTGCTGACCAGCATGGTGCTCGCCTTCCCGTACCTGCGGGTCGTGGTGATGATGTGGCTCTCCGAGCCGGGTGACTCCACCCCGACGGTCACCGTGCCCGGTGGGCTGACCGCCGCCGCCCTGATGATCGGTGTGGCCGCCACCGTGCTCCTCGGGGTGGCCCCGGCTCCGCTGCTCGACCTGGCAGACGGTGCCGCCCAGTTCCTTCGATGATCCGTCCGGCCGGCCGGTCCCGGCCACCGTCGTCGCCTCCGGTCCACCGGACGCCACGGCAGTGGCCGGGACCGGCCGGCCGTTTCGTACGCCCCTTCCCGCCCCTGAGTCCCGTCCGGCCGGTTCTGACCGGTCGGCAGCCCCGGCGGGTCTCCGAGGTGGCGGCCGGGACGGTCGCGCCGATGGTCGGCCGGGTGCCGCCGGGACCGCCCCGACCGGACCTGGTCGAGCGGGTGTGGCATGGTTGAGGGCGTGGAGACAGCGGCTGGCCAGCGAACAGGTGCCCCCGGCTCCGGCGGTCGTCGGAGCCGGCCGGGAACGGGGCAATTCGACTCGCTCGGTCTCTACCTCGCGGACGCCAGGGTCGAGGCGTCCGTCCTCGGACTGCTGGAGACGGTCGAGGCCGAGCTGAGGTCGAGCGTGGCAAGTGCCAACCCGCTCGTCACCGAGGCCGCCCGGCACCTGGTGGAGGCCGGCGGCAAGCGGTTCCGGCCGCTGCTGGTGGCGCTCGGTGCGCAGTTCGGCGACCCGACCGGCCCGCAGGTGGTCCCGGCGGCGGTGGTGATGGAACTCACCCACCTGGCCACGCTCTACCACGACGACGTGATGGACGAGGCCGCGGTGCGCCGGGGCGCGCCCAGCGCCAACTCCCGGTGGACCAACTCGATCGCCATCCTGGTCGGCGACTACCTCTTCGCCCGCGCCGCGGACATCGCGGCCGACCTGGGCGTCGAGGCCGTCCGCCTCCAGGCGCGCACGTTCGCCCGCCTAGTGCACGGCCAGATCGCCGAGACGGTGGGCCCGCGCCCCGGGGACGATCCGGTGCAGCACTACCTTCAGGTGATCGCGGAGAAGACCGGGTCACTGATCGCGACCTCGGCCCGGTTCGGCGGCATGTTCGGCGGTGCCCCGGCGGCCCACGTCGAGGCGCTCGCCGGGTACGGCGAGACCATCGGCCTGGCCTTCCAGCTCTCCGACGACCTGCTCGACATCTCGTCGGAGTCGGTGCAGTCGGGCAAGACCCCGGGTACGGACCTGCGCGAGGGTGTCCCCACCCTGCCGGTGCTCTACGCGCTGGCCTCGGACGACGCCGACGCCGCGTCGGTGCGGCTGCGGGAGATCCTGGCCACCGGCCCCCTCACCGACGACGACCTGCACGCCGAGGCGCTCGGCCTCCTGCGGGAGAGTCCGGCTCTGAAGCGGGCCAGGGAGACGGTGCGCAGCTACGCCGAGGAGGCCCGGGAGCAGCTCTCACCGCTCCCCGACGGTCCTGCCCGCCGGGCCCTCGAGTCCCTCTGCGACTTCGTGGCCGACCGCACCAGCTGACCCACCCGCCGCGGCGGCGTTCCCGGTCACCGATCGCCCCGCCACCGTCGTGGTCGACGGGCCTGGGGGCTCGCTGGTCGACGGGCGGGGGAGCGTACGGGTGGCGGTGAGCATGAGGGCGGCGGCCAGCAGCATCGCCACCGCGCCGGTGGCCCACATGACGTGGTAGCCGAACCGGTCGGCCAGCAGGCCGAGCACCAGCGGGCCGAGGCAGCCGCCGGCGTACACGCCGGTCTGGGTGATCGAGGTGGCGGCGGCCGGGGCCGGCGGGTAGAGCCGGACCACGGCGAAGGTCATCACCCCGGGCCACGCCCAACCCAGACCGAAGCCGAGCACCACGCCGGCCACCAGCGGGACCGTGCCGGCCACGGCGAGCAGCGCCAGCCCCACCGCGCCCACGCCCAGCATCCCGGCGATGACCGCCACGTGACTGCCGGTGCGCCGGTCGGCGAGCCAACCGGCCGACACCCGGGCCAGGACGCAGACCGCGCTGCCCAGGGTCAGCGTCAGACCGGCCAGCCCCGGATCCAGTCCACGGGCGGCGGCGGAGTCGACGAGGAAGGTGCCGAGCGCGTTCGCGGCGGCGGCGGCGAGCGTCGCGGCCACCCCGACCAGCACCAGCGGCGCCGGGGCCCGGCTCCACCGGCCGGTGCCGTCACGCCGTACCGGGCCGGCCTCCCCACCCGGTACGGCGAACAACGCGGCCACGGCCGCGCCCGCCGCGACGACGAACGCCCAGCGCCAGCCGACGGTCAACGCGACCGCCGGTACGGCGGCACCGGCCAGCAGGGTGGCGACCGGTACGGCGGCCTGTTTCACGCCGAACGACAGCCCCTGCCGGCGGGTGGGCACGTGCCGGGCCAGGGCGGCGTTGCTGGCGAGCTGGCCGAGCGCGTTCGCGGCGGCGCTCACCGCCAGCAGAGCCACCAGAACCGGGTACGATCGCGCGGCCGTGGCCACGGCAAGCAGCGACCCGGCGGCGAGCAGGATGCCGGCCCGGGCGATCCGGGCGGGGCCGTACCGCTCGACCAGCGCCCCCGAGGGGACCGAGGCGAGCGCGCTCACCCCGAAGTAGACGGCGACGGCCATGCCCAGCCCGGTGGCGGAGAAGCCCAGCTCGGAGCCCATCTGCACGGCCAGGCCGCCGACCAGGAAGACAGGCAGCACGCAGGCGACGGTGGTGGTGACCGCGCCGACGCCGACGCGTACCGGTCGGGCCGGGGCCGGGTGGACGGCAGCGGCGGGGACGGTGTCGGTCATGGTGCGGCCAACCTACCCAGCGGGGGTCAACTCCCGATGAATTCGCCGGGCGGATCACAGTCGATCAACCCACGGTGTCTGTCGGTGCACACACAGTCGATGGATATCTGGCATCCTCGATCGGGCAGGCATTTCCTACGAGGCCTGTTTTTCATATGGTGTAGATCCCCGGCGGCGGAGGTGGTTGTGCGCGACCCCTTGGCGGAACCTTCCGATCTCATCCGGAGCGTGTCCCGCGCGCTACGAGTGCTCGAGGCGGTCGGTCGCGCCCCAAAGGGCCTGACCGTCAAGCAGATCGCCCGGCGCTGCGAGTTGACGGTGGCCACCACCTACCATCTCGTCCGGACCCTCGCCTACGAGGGATACGTGATCAGGCGGGAGGACGGCACGTACATCGTCGGGCTGGAGATCGCTGACCGGTACCGGGAACTGGTGACCGCCTTCCGCGGCCCCAGCGTGGTCGGTGAGACGCTGCGCCGGGCGGCCCTGGACAGCGGCTACAGCCACTTCCTCGGCCGGTTCGTGGGCGGCCAGGTGGCGGTCACGGCGGTGGCCGAGGGGGCGCGCTCGCCGTACCTGGAGGATCTGATGCCCGGGTTCGACGAGGCCGCCCACGCCACGGCGCTCGGCAAGGCCATGCTGGCCACCCTCACCGCCGAGCAACGCTTCCGCTACCTGCGGGAGTACGGCATGCGTCCGTTCACCGCCGCCACGCTGACCACGGTCGAGGCGTTCGAGGCCGACCTGACCGCCGGTGACCGGCGCGGCATGCAGATGGAACTGGGCCAGTTCCGGCAGGGGGTGGCCTGCGCGGCGGTCCTCGTCGCGCCGGACAAGGACATCGAGCGTCGGGTGGTGCTCGCCTGTGCCATGCCGGCCGGTGAGCTGATGACCTCCGCCCGGGTGGTCCGCGCCAAGCTGCTCACCGTTGCCCGGACCGTCGCCGAGGGCCTCACCGCCGAACACTGAGCCCTCGGCCCGCCCCACCCTGCCCTCCGCCGCCGGTCCGCCCCGCCCTCGGCTGCTTGGTAGCAGGGGTCCCCTGTTACCGCTTTTTGTGTAACAAGGGACCCCTGCTTCCACCTCAGGCGCCGATGTGGCCGCCGTCGAGGCGCCAGGTCACGACCACGCCCGGCTTGGCGAAGTCGCCGTCCGGCCAGTTCGACGCCGGGTTCTCGATCGAGGCACCGCTGATCTCACCGGGGTGCTGGACGGCGACGAAGACCGAGCGGTCGTCGGTGGTGATGAACGGGCCACAGGCCTCCGCGCCGAGGGGCACGGTGAGGAACTGCTTCAGGTGACCCCGCTCCGGGCCCTCGACCGGCGTGGCGAAGAGACCGTCGTTGCTGCCCAGCGCGTTGCCGTCGGTGGAGATCCAGAGGTTGCCGACGCTGTCGAAGGCGACGTTGTCCGGGCAGGAGATCGGCGAGACCTTCGTCTTGTCGTACCCGGCGAAGTAGGTCGACGGGTCGGTCGGGTCGCCGCAGACGATCGGCAGCGACCAGGCGAACGTCTCGGCCGTGTTGTCTCCCCGGTCCTCCACCAGTTCCAGGACGTGCCCGTGCTTGTTGGCGGTACGCGGGTTGGCCTCGTCCGCCTTCGGGTTGCTGCCGACGCCCCGGTTGGAGTTGTTGGTCAGCGCGACGTACACCTTGCCGGTGGCGAGGCTCGGCTCGACGTCCTCCGGGCGGTCCATCTTGGTGGCCCCGACCCGGTCACCGGCGAGCCGGGTGAAGGTCAGCACGTCGGCGGCGGTCATCCCGTCGACGTACGAGCGGTTGCCGCTGACCAGCTTGATCCACCGGCCCCGGCCGTCGAACGCGCCGTCGGTGGGGAGCTTGCCGGAGCCGTCGACCTCGTCGGCGCTGGTGTACTCCAGCTTCGCGACGTAGAGCGTGCCCGACTCGAGCAGCGTCAGGTTGTGCCGGCGGGCGTGCCAGGAGTTGCCCTTCAGGTACTTCTTGTCCGCGACGAACTTGTACAGGTAGTCGAACCGCTCGTCGTCGCCCATGTACGCCACCACGTGGCCGTCCTTGGCGACGATCACGTTCGCGCCCTCGTGCTTGAACCGGCCGAGCGCGGTGTGCTTGCGCGGCCGACCGTCCGGGTCGAACGGGTCGACCTCGACGATCCAGCCGTGCCGGTTCGCCTCGTTCGGGTGCCTGGCCAGGTCGAACCGCTCGTCGGCGCGTTCCCACTTCCGGCTGCCGGACGGGTACCGCTTGGCGGTGTCGATGCCGTACCGGGCCAGCTTCGGCCTGAGTTCCTCCGACACGGCGTCCCCGCCGACGAAGTACTGGTTGAAGTTCTCCTCGCCGGAGAGCACGGTGCCCCACGGGGTGATCCCGCCGGCGCAGTTGTTCAGCGTGCCGACGACGGTCCGCCCCGACGGGTCGGCGGCGGTCCTCAGCCACGCCGAGCCGGCGGCCGGGCCGGTCACGTCGAACTTCGTCGCCAGCGCGGTGATCCGCCGGTTGTACGGGCGGGCACCCCGGGCCACCGGCTGCCACCGGCCGGTGTCGCCGACCCGCTCGATCTCGACGACCGACAGGCCGTGTGCGGCCATCGCGGCCCGCACCTGCTCCACGGTGAGCGCGTCCTGGCTGGTGAAGCCGGGGAACATCAGGTCCTCGTTGGTGTACTCGTGGTTGACCACGAGCAGCGCGCGCCGGCCGCGCCGGTCCAGCGGGAGCACCCCGACGAAGTCGTTGTTGTAGCCGAACTGCTTCGACTGGCTGGCCCCGGTCTGGTGGTGCACGTCCAGCTCGGGCGCGCCCGGCACGACCTCGTCGCCCCAGCGGATCACCACCGCGTGGTCGTAGCCGTTCGGCACGACGAAGGTGTCCAGCTTGTTCGGCGGGACGGCCCGGAAGGTCAGCGCGCCGTTGCCGGTCCGCTGGCGGGCGGCGAAGTTCTCCACCTCGGGTAGTGCGGGAGCGGCGGCACCGGCCGGGGCGGCGGAGGCCACGCCGGCTCGGACGAGCGTGCCGCCGACCCCGAGGACGAGCGCGCCGACCGCGCCGGCCCGGACGACCCCGCGCCGGGACACCTCGGCGTTGACCATGTCGCCGAGGTACGGGTTGTCGGAGGTGTTGGGGACCGGGTGGTCGCAGGCGTTGCCGCACCGGTACAGACAGGTCATCGAGTCGCGGTTGCCGTGGCGTTTCGCGCCCAGCAGGGGAAGCAGCCGGCGTCGGTCGCTCATGGGGAGGAGCCTCCTGGAGGGTGGGTGCGCGCGCAGGACGACTCTGGGCGCGTGTCCTGCCGGACGCTAGGAGGGCTGGTTGAGCGGACGTCGGCCTCGGCGTGAACCGGACATGAACACCTCCAGCTCAGTGAACCGGTCCGGCCGGTGGCGCGTATGTTGCGGCGTACGCCCCGCTGCGGCGACTGCGAGGAGACCGCCATCAGCGACCACGACGCCCACCTGCTCCGCGCCCTGCACGACGAGCACGCCGACGCGCTCCACGCGTACGCCCTGCGCCTGGTCGACGGCGACCGGCAACGGGCCGAGGACCTGGTGCAGGAGACCCTGCTCCGGGCCTGGCGCAGTCCCGCGTCCCTGGACCCGGAACGTGGTTCGGTGCGGGCCTGGCTCTTCACCACCGCCCGCAACCTGGCCATCGACGCGTGGCGGCGGCGGTCGACCCGGGTGGGTGAGGTGGTCACCCACGCGCTGCCCGAACCACCGCCGACGGTCGACGAGGCCGAGCGGGCGGTGGAGGCGTGGACGATCGCCGAGGCGCTCTCCCGGCTCAGCCCGACCCACCGGGAGGTGCTGGTCGAGTGCTTCTACCAGGGGCGTTCGGTGGCCGAGGCGGCGGCCCGGCTCGGTGTGCCGCCCGGGACGGTCAAGTCCCGCACCCACTACGCGTTGCGGTCACTACGGTTGGTGCTGGCCGAGATGGGGGTGACGAAGTGAGGGGCTGCGAGTTCGCGTACGACGACGGCCCGTACGTGCTCGGTGCCCTCGCTCCCGCCGAGCGGGCCGCGTACGAACGGCACCTGGCCGGCTGCGCGGACTGCCGGACGGCGGTGGCCGAGGTGGCCGCCCTGCCCGGCCTGCTCGGCCGCCTCGACGCGGCCGAGGTGGAGCACCTGGTGCCGACGCCGGAACAACCCCGGGTGCCGGCGCTGCTCGCCGCCGCCGACGAGCAGCGTCGCCGCGAGCGACGGCGGAACCGCTGGCGGTATGCCGTGACCGTGCTGACCGCTGCCGTGTTCACGCTGGTCGTGGGCTTCGGCGTGGCCGCGTTGCGCCCCGCCGGGCAGCCCGACGACCGGGTCCGGATGGTGGCGATGCGGCCGGTCGCCGGGGCTGCCCCGGTGCGCGCCGAGATCGGGCTGACCGACACCGAGTGGGGCACCGAGATCACCATGCGCTGCGGGTACGACCCGCGTCCCGACTACGTCAAGGCGTACGTCTTCCGGCTGGTGGCGTACGGGCCGGGCGGGGCGTCGGAGCAGGTCGGGTCCTGGGTGGCCGCCCCTGGCGACGAGGTCCGGTTCACCGGGGCGACCCGGTTCACCGACGCGGAACTGGTCCGGCTGGAACTGCTGCGCGCCGACGGCACCCCCGTGCTCGGCTACGACGTCCGCTGAGCCGGGCGGGGCGGGGACACGTCGCGCGAGCCGCCGGTCGCGTCCACGTCGGCCGGACCGACGGCGGGACCGTCCGGTGCCGCCGTAGCGCGGCGTCGGCGGGCGTGCCGGAGAGCATCCACGGTGAACACCACCAGGGCCGCCCAGACCAGCCCGAAGCCGGCCAGCCGGGCCGGCGGCATCGGCTCGTGCAGGATCAGCACGCCGCAGGCGAGCTGGAGGGTCGGCGTGAGGTACTGCATCATGCCGAGCGCGGTCAGCGGCAGCCGGTTGGCCGCCCCGGCGAAGCAGAGCAGCGGGACGGCGGTCGCCGCGCCGGTCAGCACCAGCAGGGCGGTGTGGCCGGCCGAGATCCGGCCGAAGGTGAGCCCACCGGCGGACCAGAGCCAGGCCAGGTAGCCGACGGCGGGCAGCAGCAGCACCGCCGACTCCACGAACAGGCCCTCGGCGGCGGGCAGCCCGAGTCGCTTCTTGACCAGGCCGTACCCGCCGAAGCTGAGCGCGAGGATCAGCGCCAGGTACGGCGGGCGGCCGTAGTCGACGGTGAGCACGGCGACCGCCAGCCCGCCGACGCCCACCGCCACCCACTGCGCGGGCCGCATCCGCTCCCGCAGCACGGTCACCCCGAGCAGCACCGACACCAGCGGGTTGACGAAGTACCCGAGCGCGGTCTCCACCACCTGGTCGGTGTCGACCCCGTAGGTGTAGACGCCCCAGTTCACCGCGATCAGCGAGGCGGCGAGCGCGACCCCGGCAAGGGTGCGGGGGCGGCGCAGCAGGTCCCGCAGGACGGCGATCCGGCGCAGCGCGGCCAGCAGCAACGCGACAACGACCGCCGACCAGACGATCCGGTGGGCGAGCACCTCGACCGGTCCGGCCGGGCGCAGCAGGCGCAGGTAGAGCGGGAAGAAGCCCCACACCAGGTACGCCCCGAGGGCGTACAGGTAGCCCAGCCGCAGGGGCGTCACGACCCGGCGCGCCGGGCGAGCTGCATCCAGCGGTCCGGGCGGTCCAGCGGCCCGAACCCGACCTTCGCGTACACCCCGTGCGCGTCGTTCGTGGCCAGCACCAGCCGGCGCACGCCGAACCCGCTGACGTGGTCGCGGACCGCGCCGGCCAGCCAGGTGCCCAGCCCGCTGCCCCGCTCCGCCGGGTCGACGTAGACGTCGGCGAGCCAGGCGAAGGTGGCCCGGTCGGTGACCACCCGGGCCACCGCCACCTGGACGCCGTCGCCCGGCCGGTACACCCCGAACGGCAGCGAGTTGGCGAACGCGCGGACCACCGTCTCCCGGTCCCGCCCCAGCGCCCAGTACGCGTCGGTGGAGAGCCAGTGGTGTACGCGGTCCAGGTCGAGGCGGGCCGGGTCGGTGGAGAGTTGGTAGCCGTCGGCGCGGGTCAGGTTCAGCACGTGGCGAGGCTAACCCCGACGACCAGGGGGTGGAACAGCCACTTCCCGGGATGCGGCTCGCGCCACCCGGGGCGGCGGGCTCACTCCCGGTCGAGGAGGGCGCCGAGGAGCCAGGTGACCACGCTGACCAGGAGCGCGCCGAGCACCGCCGCCGGCCAGAAGTTCGCCACCTCGAACGGCAGCCCGGCCTGGCCGGCGATCCAGCTGGTGAGCAGGAAGAGCAGTCCGTTGACGACCAGCGCGATGAGACCGAGCGTCAGCAGGTAGAAGCCGCAGCCCACGGTCTTGATGATCGGCTGGAGCACGGCGTTGACCACGCCGAAGATCACCGAGACGAGGACCAGCGTGGTGACCGTCTCGGTGGTCGAGTCGGAGTTGAGGGCGATCCCGGGAATCAGGAGGGTGGCCAGCCAGAGAGCCACCACCGTGCTTCCCAACCGGATCAGCAGAGACGTCATGGCGGCGATGGTGCCACGCCCGGCCAACCGACGGAACCCGTGCGGTACGGGCCGGCGGCGACTGGGCGGGCCGGTCAGCGGTCACTGGGTGGACCGGTCAGCGGCGACTGGGCGGGCCGATCAGCTGCGCCTCGATCGGGGTCGGAGCGATCAGCGCCCAGCGCAGCGCCCGCCGGTTCACCACCGCCACCATGTCCTCCCGGATCCGGGTCAGCCACTCTGCGGAGCCGCCCAGCCCGAGCGCGGTGCCGGCCACGGCGGCCTCGGCCGGATTCAGCGGTTGCAGCACCGCCAGGTCGGCCCGGGCGAGGGCGTCACCGTCGGCCGGGGTCAGCTCGTCCCGTACGACGAGGGTGGTCTGCCAGCCCGGACCGGGCGCGGCGTCGGCGGTCACCGGGCCGGCGTCCACCACCACCAGCAGCGGGTGCAGCGGCGAGCCGGGCACCCCGCCCGGCGGCCGTCCGGGCGGGAGCATCGCGACCGCGCCGCCCGGCACGCCCACCCCCCGGACGAACGGTTCCCAGGCCCGGGGGCGCGCGGTCTGCACCACGACCCGGGCCCCGAGCGCCATCGCCCGCAGAGCGACCAGTTGGGCGGCGCGTACCCCGCCGGCCAGGACGATCCGGGTGGCCTCGGGGCGGAACACCCGCAGGGTGACCGGGCCACCGTGCCGGTTCGCGCCGATCACCAGACCGGCGGTACCGAGCGGCAGTACCACCCCGTCGAGGGGCCCGGTGGCGGTCGGCCCCCCGACCCCGGCGCGGGCGAGCGGCAGCGTGGCGGTCAACCCGGGGAGCTGGTCCCCGTCGAGCCGGCGTACCTCCCCGCCCAGGCCGTCCACCAGTCGACGCAGCGCCTGCTCGGCGACGGAGAGGTCACCGGGGGTGTCGGCGGCCACGCGTACCGACAGCTCGACCGGCAGCGCCGTCTGACCGCCGCCGCGCGGACCGGCGCAGAGCGAGACGGTGATTGCCGAGGCGGGCAGTCCCAGCAGCCGTGGCACCAGCTGCCGACCGCCCTCGGTGCGCAGGTCGGGCCAGCGCCGCAGCCGGTGGGTGGACTGGAACAGGCCGCCCAGGCGGAGCACCTGCCAGCTCTCCCGGCCCGGCTGGCCGCCGTCGTGGTGGGCCAGTTCACCGAGTACGCGCAGCGCGGCCTCCGGGCCCAGCGGGCGGGCGGTGACCGGCGAGAGACGGCGGACCACCTTGCGTACCGCACCGGAGAGGGCCCGGCGCAGCTCCTCGTCGGACCAGCCGTCCACCCGCAACGCCCGCACGGCCAGCACCGCCCGCTCATAGCCGGGCACCCGCCCCTCGGTGAGCTGGCGGTAGGAGGCCGCCACCTGGCTGCCCCCCGCCCCCGGGCCGGGGGCGGGCGTGCCGGCGAGCAGCAGCTGGATCCGCAGCGGCGGCGTGTCCGGGCCGGCCGGGGGGAGCAGCGCCGCCGGATCGGGCAGGTTCCGCTCGCCGTCACCGAGCATGCCGCCCGGGTCGGTCAGTTCGAGCAGGGCGGTCAGCCCTTCGGGATCACTTACCACCGCAGCGGGGTCGCCGGCCAGTTCGGCACCGTGGACCGAGGCGTCCGGCGCGACCAGGGCGAGCAGTGCGGGCGGGGCGGTGGCCGGCGGCAGGACCCGGCGTCGGGTCAGGTGACCGGTGGCGGTGCCCAGCCATTCGAAGAGCCACCGTCGTCGGATCCGCAGCCAGGCGACCGCCAGCAGCAGCACCGCGACCAGCACCGCACCGGCGGTGGCCGGGACACCCCGGCCGAGGGCGGCGCCGACCAGGGCGAGCGCCACCTGGGCGGCGACGACCTGTCCGGCCCGGACCCCGCGTGCGGGGCGGGACCGGCGTACGGTCCACCGGGCCGGCCGCGGTGGCCGGGACGCGGATCCGGTGCCCGGCGTGGTGGGCGTCCCGCTCCGGTCCGCCGGCCCGGTCGGGGCCGGAACGCCGGCTGCCGGGGTCGGCCGGCGGGTCGTCGCCACCGTCACCGTGCGCCTCCTCCGCCGTCACGATTACGTGGTACAGCGGCCCATGGTAGGGGTTCGGACGACCGGGTGGAGACAGCGCACTGTCCACAGGCGACCGGGGCGGGGTAGCAGTAGCAGATGACACCCGCTACCGTCAGCGACGAGTTCCGCTGGCCCGATCCACCATGGCCCGTCACCACGGCGGGCGGCCGACGCGTCCGCACCGGGCGTCGGCGGGCAGCCACGACCACACGAGACGAGGTGACGTCCGGGTGTCCCAGAC
The DNA here is from genome assembly GCF_900091415.1 of Micromonospora inyonensis. NCBI lineage: Bacteria > Bacillati > Actinomycetota > Actinomycetes > Micromonosporales > Micromonosporaceae > Micromonospora > Micromonospora inyonensis. The sequence continues at coordinate 1,897,626 of NZ_FMHU01000001.1, forward strand.
CCAGGCAGAAGCCGCGGTGATGCAGCAGACCGCCGCGAAGTTCGAGCAGGTCGACCAGTCGTTGCAGACCATGCTGACCCAGCTCATGGCCGAGCTGGAGGTGTTGCAGCAGGCCTGGCGCGGGGCCGGGGGCCGGTCGTTCGAGCAGGTCCGGCAGCAGTGGTCGCAGGACCAGGCGGCGTTGCAGCGGGCCCTGCGGGAGACCGCCCAGGCCATCCGTACCGCCGGTACGCAGTACGACACGTCGGACGCCGAGGCGGCCAGCCGGGTGGCCGGCACCAACCGTGGCATCCAGCTGCCGCTCTGACCGATCCGCGACTGAGGGGAAGAACTGATGGACAACGGTGTGCTGGTCGTCAACTTCGCCGCGCTCCAGCAGGCGGGCGCGGACATCCAGCGGGCGCTGAACACGCTCGACTCGCAGCTCGGCCAGTTGGAGCGGGACGCCGCCCCGCTCGTGGCGAGCTGGACCGGCGAGGCGCGGGAGGCGTACTCGGTGCGTCAGACCCGGTGGCGTTCCGCCTCGCAGGATCTCCAGGCGATGCTGCGGGACATCAAGGTCGCCGTGGACGACTCCGCCGCCGACTACCTCAACACGGAGAAGCGCAACGTCAACCTCTTCCAGTAGGACCGGGCGGTCCCGGCGGGGTGCCCCGGCCGGGACCGCGCCCGCCGGTGACGCGGTCCGGGTCAGCCCGGCCGCCAGCCACGGCGGGAACCGCGCGGCACGACCACCGCGAGCAGCAGGGCGGTGACGGCTAGGGCGGCGGTCACGGCGGCGACCAGCAGGGCCCGCTCGCGGGTGTCGGCCCGCCGGGCGTCCCGCGCCAGCCGCGCCGGGTCCACCCGCTCGGCGGGGAGCGCGTCGGCCCGGCGGGACGTGCCGGTCGTCCCGGCCCCGGTCCCGGTGACCGCCCGGTACGGGTTGAGCACCCCCGCGCCGTACCCGGCCCCCCGCCCGGGAGCGGGGTCGGCGGTGGCCACGATCCGCTGCGCGATCTGGGCGGCGGTCAGCTCCGGCCGGTAGTCGCGCAGGAGGGCGGCGGTCGCCGCCACGAACGGTGTGGCGTAGCTGGTCCCCTCCGCGCGCCGGTGGCCCCGGCCGGGCGCGGCCATCAGCACGTCGCTGCCCGGGGCGACCACATCGACATGGCCACCGACCTGCGAGAAGTCGGCCCGGAGCCCGTTCGCGGAGATCGCGCCGACCCCGATCACACCGTCGTAGGCAGCCGGGTACGGGCGAGGGTCGCCCTCGGCGTGCAGGTTGCCGGCGGCGGCCACGACCACCACGTCCCGTTCCACCGCGTACGCGACGGCAGCGCGGACGGCCGGGTCGTCGGCGTACAGCACGACGGAGAGGTTGAGCACGTCCGCGCCCCGGTCGACGGCCCACCGGATCGCCCGGGCGAAGACCGCCGCGCTGACCGTGCGCCCCGACTCGCGGCCGTCGACGACCTGCTGCTCGCTGACGCGTACCGGCAGGATGCGGGCCCCCGGGGCCAACCCGCGGAAGGCGACCCCCGCCCGTGGCGCGGCGGCGATGACGCTCGCCACCCCGGTCCCGTGCCCGGCGCAGTCCCGCCCGCCGTCGTCGCCCGGGTCGAGGTAGTCCGTACCGTCGAGCACCCGGCCGGCGAGCTGCGGGTGCCGGCGGTCCACCCCCGAGTCGATCACCGCGACGACGGTTCCCGCACCGGTCGCCAACGGGGTCAGCCGGTCGGGGGCGTACCGTAACTGTGGCCAAGGTGCCTCGGCGACCGGTCGGGTCGGCGCGAGCGGGGCGGTGCAGCCCGGTGCGGCCGAGCCCGGTGCGGCCGGGAGCGCGGCCGCCAGGATGGCGACCAGCGCGGCGGCGGCCGGACGTGGAGTCGATCGCGGCATTCGTCGCCTCCGTATCGTGTCGGCTCCGGGACGGCATGTTATCGCCCCCGAAGTCATCGACGCGGATCGCACCGGCCAGACATTGTGATCTTGTTACTACCTTGTAGGTTGTACGCGATGCCTATGGCCTGTTCACGGGAGGAGAGGTGGCCGTGACCGACTGGGAGCCGGCTACCGAGGCCGAGGCGGCGATGCGGGACGCGCTTCGCTCCAACGACCAGGAACTCTACTTCCGGATCCTGGCCCGCACGGACCTGCTGCTGCCGATCTCCGCGGAAGCCCTGGCGGGGCAGGCCCCGATGGGCTGGGGCACCTGGACCACCAACGGCCGGACGCACGTGCTGGCCTTCACCTCCGACGCCGCCCTCCGGGCCTGCCTGGGTTCCACCGGCGGGTCGAGCCGGCGCTGCGCCTACCACGACCTGGCGGCGGGCTGGCCCAACCACGAGTGGTGGCTGGCGGTCAACCCCGGCCTGCCCATCGAGGGCTACCTGCCGGCCTGGTTCGTGTCGCAGCTCTCCCGGGGCGACGTCCGGCTACCCGGCCGCACCCTGGGCGCGCGGGCGCGCCTGGAGCAGATGGAACAGCTCGCCCGCAGCCGGGCGACCGGTGGCGAGCCGCCCGCGCCGGAGCCGCCCCGGGCGTCGTCGGCCCCGGAGCCGCCCCGGGCGTCGCCGCCGGCCCCGCCGTACGGAGCCAACCGGCAGCCCGTCGCGACGCCGCCCCGCCGGGATCTGCCCGACCAGTCCGACGAGGCCACGGAGGCGCTCCGCACGGGGCAGCCCGACCCGCGCGGTGCGGCCGAACCCCCGTCGTCGAACGGGGCCACCGAGCCGACCTCGAGCTGGTTGACCAACCCACGCCGCCAGCTCCGCCCGGAGCAGGCACCCCCTGACCCGGGAGCGACCCCACCGTCCAACGGCCACCCCGCCGGCCGGAGTTCGTTCTTCGATCCGGCACCGCCGGGTCGCGGCACCGGCCCGGCACCGATCTCCCCGCTGCGGGCGCAGGACCGGGCCGTTCCCCCGTCCCGGCTGGGCGAACCGGGCCGCGCCTTCCCCCGGCGGCGGCCCTACCGACCGGACCAGGCCGGGGACGAGCCCACCCGGGCGTTCCGGTTCGCCGAGTCGGCTCCGGCCGAGCAGCCCGCCCCACCGCCGGACCGGTTCCCGACTCAGACCCCGGCGGCCGAACAGACCCAGGCGTTGCCCCGGCGCCAGCCGCGACCGGACCCGGCCGTCGGTGAGCCGACCCAGGCCCTGCCCCGCCGGGTGCCGCCCCAGCCGGCAGCCGAGCCCACCCAGCTGTTGCCCCGACGGGTGCCACCGGGCGGCAGTGAGATGGCGGGTCAGGAGCCGACCCAGCCGATCCCGCAGCCTTCCGGACCGGTGCACCCCGCCGACCCGCCGCCGGCCGAGCCGGTCAGCCACGCCGAGGTCGGGCAGCCCACCGCGTCGAGCACCTACGCCGACGTCGGGACCGCCGAACCGGCGGGGTACGCCGGGCCCGAGCCGGCCCGGTCGCCGTCGCCGCTGGTCATCGAGGGGACCGTCGTCGAGTCCCACGACCTCGTCGACCCGGTACCGGCGGACCCGGACGCCGGTGCCGGGGTGGTCGGTCCGCCTCCTCCGGTGTCCCCGGCGCTCGACTTCCGTCCCGCCAACGACGTCGAGGAGGAACTGCTCTCCGCCGCCGGCACCGGCAGCACCGACACGTTCCTGTCCACCCTTCTCCTGGCCCGCGTGCTGCTGCCCGTCGCCCCCGACTCCGCGCCGGGTGCCCGCCCCGGCGAGAGTGGCTTCGTGTGGCGGACCGAGCAGCTCGACGGCGAGCCGTACGTGGTCGTCTACACCTCGCCGGAGCGGCTGGCCGACCATGTCGACACGCCGGTCGAGACGGTCCTGGTCAAGTTCGTCCAGCTCATCCGGCGGTGGCCGGACGAACAGTGGTCGTTCGCCGTCAACCCGGGCACCCCGGTCGGCGCGAAGCTGCCCGGTGAGCAGATCGTCGCGCTGGCCAACTGGGCCGCCGAGGTCGGGTTGGGCGACGACGTGGAGCCGGAACCGGTCACCGCCCCGCCGGCCGAGGAGCCGGCCAGCCCCGCCCGGTACGCCACCACGCCGGAGGACCCGAACCGTCCGCCGATGATGCAGAAGGCGGTCGCCCCCAGCCAGCTCGCCTACTACCTGGATCGGGGCTACGACCGGGTCTCCGGCTTCGTGCACCGGGCCGGCGAGGTCGCCCATCTGAACACCCCGGCGAAGCTGCACGCGGCGCTCGGTCTCGCGTACCCCGACTCCCCGTTCTCCCCCGACGCGGAGGAGATCTACGTGCTGCGCTGGCCGGCGTACCGGCCGAGCCTCTACCGGATTCCGTACGGCGGGCAGAACGAGAGCGCGATGCGGGCCATGGAGGGCTGGGTGATCGAGCGGCCACCGTTCCGGGGCAACGGTTTCGCCCCGGGAGAGAGCAGCGACGTGGTGGCCGAGTTCAAGGTGGACAGCGCCCGGCTGCCGCACGGGGCGCAGCTCTGGCGGATCGGGGCGGACGGCAGCGAGCGGGTGGTCGCCACCCTGGACACCGACGCCCTGCTCTGGCGACAGGCCGGGGAGCGGTGATGCGCGACGGCTACGTGGCCCGCTGGCGCGGGCGGGAGTACCAGGCCAGCCCGGACGGCAGCGACGTCCGGATCTACCAGCCGGAACCGGGTGACGGCTTCGAGGAGGTCCGTCCCGGCCGCTACGTGCGGGTGTTGCCGGTGGACGAGGTCGACGACCTGGCGTACATCCGGACCACCTGCACCTGGCAGGGACAGCCGTTCATCGTCCTCGCCGAGCACGACGGCTGGCTACGGGTGGAGTACACCGGTGGGCGCTGGCCGGTGGCGCAGTCGATGGGGCTGGAGGTCTTCGACTTCGGGGTGTACCAGGGCTGGGCCCCGGCCAGTGAGGTCGCCGACCTGCGCGAGCACCGGGTCTGACCCGGTATCCGGCCCGGTCAGGACTTCGCCCAGCGGAGGATCTCGCCGAGCACCACGTCCGGTGCCTCCAGGTGCGGGAAGTGCCCGACGCCGTCGAGCAGCCGCCACTCGTACGGGGCCAGCACGTAGCGGCCGGAACCCTGGGCGGTGCGCGGCAGCGAGGCGACGTCCTCCGCGCCGTGCAGTTGCAGGGTCGGGGTGACCAACGGCTTCTGCATCAGCTTGACGAAGCGGTACCCGTGTAGCCGCAGCACCGAGCGGAACGCCCACCGGTACGCCTCCAGGGCGCAGAAGGCGGCCTGCGGGATCCGCATCGCCTCCCGGCAACGGGCCGCGTACGGGGCGAAGGAGGGGCTGTCCACCCAGCGCCGGCCGCCCCACCGGCGCAGCATCTCCTCGACCCGGACCGCGTCGTCCCGGGTGAGCAGGTGCTCGTAGCGGGGGAGCTGGAACTTGAGCGTCGGGGTGGCGGCGCTGAACTGCCCCCGGGGGTCGGCGAAGATGCCCGCCCGCAGCCGCAGCGGGTGCGGTGCGCCGAGCACCACCAGCCGCCGGACCAGTCGTGGGTGGAACGAGGCGGCGGTCCAGCCGAGCAGCCCGCCGGCCCCGGTGCCGACCACGGTGGCGGAGCGCTCGCCGAGGGCCCGGATCAGGCCGGCGACGTCGGCAGCGAGGGTGTAGCCGTCGTACCCCCGGGGTGGCTTGTCGGTCGCGCCGTAGCCGCGCAGGTCCACCGCGACGGCCCGGAAGCCGGCGTCCGCGACGGTGGGCAGCATCTCGTGCCACGCCCACCAGAACTCGGGGAACCCGTGCAGGAAGAGGACCATCGGGCCGGTGCCGGCCTCGACCACGTGGAACCGGCTGCCGTTCGCCCCGACGAACCGGTGCGTCCACGGCCCGTCGGTCAGGACGCAGGACTCGTCGATCGGCCCGTCATGCTGGTCGGTCATGTCGGTAAGCCTAGGGCCCGCAGGCATCATGCCTGCTCGGGCGGGTCGGGCGGATCGGCTGAGGGGAAAACGGGACGGCGCCCGGGGCGGGTGCCCCGGGCGCCGTCGATGACCTTCTCGGATCAGGAGAAGCGGACCTTGATGGAGGTTCCGTCCTGCTCCAGCACCTTGATCTTGGTGCCGGTCGCCGGGAGCTTGACGCCGTGGTTCGGCAGCTCCGGGTACCAGTACTGCAAGGTGTCGTCGAACAGCGGCTGCGCCGCCTGGCCGCGGATGTACTGCGGCTGGCTGTTGTGGTGCAGCGTGAACGAGTCCGCCTTCTTCAGGCTGAACGGCGCGTCGTAGACCTGGACGCGGGCCCGCCAGGGCTGCCCGGTCAGGTTGTAGATCGGCCGCGGGTGCGCGTCGATGATCATGTTGCGACCCTCACCCGGGTGCTCGAACGTGTCGTTGTCCGGCCACCGCAGGTTCCAGTACGAGATCAGCAGACCCTCCTGGTACGCGTAGTGGTCCACGTAGTCCGGGCGGGTGTTCGCGTAGCCGAAGTAGTACGGGCCGGTCTTCAGGTACTTGTCGTACTGGACGTACGAGCGGTGACCGGCGATGTAGTAGTTGTCGAACGCCCGGGTGTAGGTCGCCTCGACGGCCGACCAGCCGGCGACGGTCCAGCCGGCGGTGCCGTTCTCGGCGCCGTCGGAGAAGACGGTCGCACCGTCGGCGGTCACGGTGATGGCGTCACCGTAGAAGCCGCCCGAGGAGACACCGCCGTCGGTCTGGTACCGGAGCCGGAACTGCACCGTCTTGTCGGCGGCGAAGTCCATCGGGATGGCGATGTCGACCCACTGACCGTCGCTGGAGCCGTCCAGCGCGGGGCGGCCCGGGGCGACCTCGGGAAGCGGCTGCCCGTTCACCGTGCCCGGCAGGGCGGCCCAGGTCTGCCCACCGTCCACCGAGGCCTCGAAGAACAGGTAGTCGTACCCGGCCTCGATGTTGTAGCGGCCCTTCATCGACAGCGACGCCGACGACTTCCCGGTCAGGTCGATCGTCCGGGTCATCGTGTTGTTCAGGTCGTCGTCGTTGCCGGAGAAGAACTGCTTGGTGCCCTCGAACGGCTTGCCGTTGTCGAAGGTGTAGTCCCGCTGCGGGAGGACCACCACGGCGGCCTGCGGCTTGTCGGAGTTGTACTCCTGTGGGCCGAGGGTCATGGTGCGCTTCTGCCCGGCCACGACCACCTCGTAGTCGAGCCAGCCGAGCTGGAGCTTGTTCCACGCGCCGAGGTCACCGCCGCGCTCGCCGATGCCCTCGTCACCCTTGGCGCCGAGCCGGCTCTGGGCCATCAGGGTCCAGTGCTCGTTGTTGTTGTCGCCGCCGTTGTAGAGGTTGTAGTCGTCCGGCAGGCCCAGGTCGTGAGCGTACTCGTGGTAGAAGACGCTCCGGCCGCCGTTCTCCGGCTGGATGGTGTAGTCGCCGACCCAGATGCCGGTGTTGCCGATCTGGGTACCGCCGGCCGGGAAGTTCGGCGGGCCGGTGACACCCTGGTCGCTGGCGTAGGCGTACCAGCGGTGGCTCCAGATCGCGTCCTCACCCTGGTACGGGTCGCCGTCGGCCTGGTCGCCACCGGCGTGCACGATCTGGAAGTGGTCGATGTAGCCGTCCGACTCGTTGAAGTTCCCGTCGCCGTCGTGGTCGTACCGGTCCCACTTGTCGAAGGACTTCATGTCGGCGGCGATCTGCGCGTCGGTGCGGCCGGCGGCCTTCTGGTCGGCGACCCACTGGTTCGCGGCGTCGCGGACCAGCGCCCAGACGTTGCTACAGGTGGTGTCGTCGCACGGGTAGCCGTTGGACCGGCCGTACCGGGCCTCGTTGTACTTCACCTTCACCCAGTCGGTGACGGTGCCGTCGACGGTGTACCGACCCGAGGACTGGGCCTCGTAGTACTGCTTGAGCGACTCGTCGCCCTCGCCGGTACCGAAGTAGAGCTTGCGGAAGTAGTCCGAGCTGTAGTCCGCCTGCCAGACGGTGGAGTTGTCCACCGCGCGGTTCGGCTGGGGGATCTCGTTGCGCAGCGGACCGTCGAAGCGGGCCGGTCCCGGGGTGTCCGGGTCGGTGTCCTGGTCCGGGTAACTGGGGTGCCGGTCGTTGCCGAACTCGGCGAGGATCACGAAGATCCGGTCGGTCTGCTCGCGGGCCAGTTCGACGTACTGGTCCCGGGTCTGGCTGGCGCCGGTTGCGGACCGGGCGGACGGGCCGCTGGTGGCCTGGGTCTTGCCGACCTTGACGACGGTGCTGCCGTTGATCCGCTCGGCCTTGACCCGGCCGGAGAGGACCTCGCTGAGACCCTCCTGGCGCAGCGCGCGCCGCTTGTTCTCCAGCGGGTTGGGCAGGTCGTGCTCGGCATGGGCGGACTCGGCGGCCGACGGGGCCGCTCCCGGCGTGCCGGCCGGGGGCGCGGCGCTGGCGGTCGTGCCAACCGTCAAGCCGGTGGCCGTCAGCGTCAACCCGAGCAGACCCACTGCGACTTTGCGCACGTGGTACCTCCGGTGTAAGGGAAACCGACCCGATCGGGGTTCGGGGCCGGTGGAAGAGATCCCACGAGTGGGACCACTGTGAACATAGACACTGCTGGGACCGCGGGGAAGACACTGACGTCGATTTGTTGCACAGCCCGGTCCTGGATGTAAATGAGTGTCACATTCACCGTGCTCCGCCGGTACGGCACGGGGCCGGTGGCGTGATCGCCACCGGCCCCGTGGGGAACCATCGTCAGTTGCCGATCCGCACGACCATGTCGTCGGTCGGGTTGGTGCCCTGCTCGATGATCTCGATGCGGGTGCCGGTGCCGGCCACCTTCACCGAGTTCTGCGGGTTGTTGGCGTTCCAGTAGCGGTTCGCCCCGCTGTCGCTGAACACCGGGTTCGGCTCCAGCTCCGGCACGGTGACCGGCACCCCGTTGAGGTGGAAGGTCTGCGCCGGCTTGGCGAACCTGCTGAACGTGGCGTCGTAGCCGCCACGCCGGTTGGTGATGGTGCCCTGCCCCGGGACCTTGATGGCACTCGGGCGGACGTCCACCGGCAGGTTCAGGCCGTAGCCCGGGTGCTCCGAGGTGTTGTTGTCGCCGTACGCGGTGTTCACGTACCAGACGAGCATGCCCGGCTGGACCGAGAACCGCTCCACGAAGTTCGGCCGGGTGTTGTTGAACCCGAAGTTGTAGCCACCGGTGCGGAGGTTGTCGTCGTACCCGACGTAGGTGCGGTTCTCCGCGATGTAGTAGCGCGGGTACGAGTCGGTCACCGAACCGGTGCTGCGGGTCCAGCCCCGGGCGGTCCACTCCGCCGCCAGCGTCTCGGCGTCGTCGGTCCAGGCGGTGGCACCGCCGGAGACCAGCGAGACGTTGTCCAGGAACGCGCCGGCGAGGTGCACGCCGCCGTCGGTCTGGTAGCGGTAGCGGAACTGCACGGTCTGGCCGGCGTACGCGGACAGGTCGTAGGTCAGGTCGACCCACGCGCCGTTGCTCGAACCGTCGACGCCGGTCTCGCCCGCGTCGATCCCCGCGTTGCCCAGCGCCATCCAGGAGGAGCCACCGTTGGTGGAGACCTCGGCGTAGAGGTAGTCGTAGTCCTCTTCGATGTCGTACCACGCCTTGGCCGTGATCGACGCGGACGTCGTCCCGGTCAGGTCCAGCGTGCGGGTCAGCGTGGTGTTGAGGTCGTCCGCGCTGCCGCCCCACCACTCGTACGAGCCCGCGTAGGGGGTGTTGTACGAGGTGGTCTGGGTCTGCGGGGGCAGGTTGACCACGACCGCCTGGGCCTTCGGCCCGTCGCTGTCACCGGCCGGACCGAGGGTCACCTGGGTGGTGGTGCCCTTGCCGTCTCCTCAGAGGTTCTCCCCCTTTGTGGACCTGTTACATGGCAGGGCAGCCTGTGGGGGGCACTGTCACGTGATGCGGCACTCACCCTTGCAGACGGGATGGTGCTTGTCATCCGCCAAACGTCGATGGATGGGTGTTCTACTGCTGCATCAATCAGGGCAAAAGCGCTCGAAATGAGAGGCGTGCCAGAAAATCTGTAACGTTACGTTTTGGCCACGATCACTTAAGGTGATCGCGATTATGTGGTTCCCCTAGGGGAGCGTCGAGGCGAGCGAAAACGTCACATGCCGGAACGGGCGCGGCCCGCCCGGAGCAGACTGCTCCGAGCGGGCCGCTGGCGGGACGGCCGACAGCCACCCACCGGGTTGCCCCTCACGGGGCGGGCGTCACCTCGTGGCCGGGGTGACGTACACCGAGGCGTACGTGTTGTCCCGCGCGGTGCGCTTGATGGTGATCGAGACGCCGTAGCTCACGCCCTGGTCGCCGGGGTTGCCCGTGCCCAGGATGGTGAAGCCGAGGTCCTGTCCGTACAGTCCGGTCGCCGGGGTGCCGTCCGGGTTGACCACCCGGGTCGTGTACGGCGTGCCGTCCCGGGACGGCACGACCACCGAGGCGTCGTTGTCCCGGGCGAACAGTTGCGAACCGTTGCGCACCTCGATGCCCGGGTACCAGCCCTTGGCGTCGGTGAAGCCCCGCACCGCCGGCTGCGACGGGAAGCTGGTGCAGTACTCGCTGTACGGCTCCCCGGTCGCCTCCAGGCACTCGGTGAACGGGGACGTCGGGCGCAGCCCGAACGCCGCGTTCGAGGACTGGGGACGGCTCGGCAGGTTGTCCAGCGTCGACGGGTCCTTCACGGCTGCCTCGCCGGTGCGGCGCAGCGGGTCGAAGTGCGAGTCGACGATGAGCAGCCCGCCCTTGGCGCCGTAGCTGGGCAGCGCGGTCATCTGCGCGGTCACGTGGTTGATGTCTCCCAGGGTGGTGTCCCGGTACCAGACCAGCATGCCCGGCGCGTTGTACGCGATCCGGTCGACCTTCCAGGCCTCGTTGGAGTACACCGTGTCGTAGGTGTACTTCAGGCCCTTGTCGAAGCCGTCGAGGTTGCGCCACTCGGCCAGGTAGTAGTGCGCCTGCACCCGGGTGCCGGTGTCGATCCGCCAGCCGCCGCCGGTGGTGTCGGTGAACGAGCCACCCGTCTGGGTCCAGCCGTTCGCGCCACCCTCGACGTCGTCGCTCCAGGTGGTGGCCCCGCCGCCGGTGACCGAGAAGTCGTCGGCGAACCAGCCACGATCGGCGAACGCGGCGTCGGTGGCGTAGCGCAGCCGCACCTGCACGGTGCTGCCCGCGTACGCGGACAGGTCGACGTAGTCGTGCCGCCAGCCGTGCGAGTCACCGTGCAGGCCGTACTTCTTGCCGCCGTAGTCGGCCATCCGGCCGTTCGGGTCGGCGTAGCCGTCGTTGGTGCTGACCAGGTTGCCGGCCTCGTCGTAGACCTTCAGCTCGGTCCAGGTGGAGCCACCGTTGGTGGACACCTCGACGAAGCCGTAGTCCCAGTCCTCCTCGATGGTGTAGTTGTTCCACATCCAGAACTTCGCGTCCGCGGCGGCCGGTACGGCCACCTCGCGGCTGAGCTTGACGTCCGCCCAGTCCTGGTCGCCGCCGCTGTGCCACATGTTCGCCCCGCTGTGCGGGGTGGCCAGGGTGATCACCTTGTCCGGCAGGTTGACCTTCAGGCCGTCCTTGGCGCCGCGCGGGGTGCGGGAGGTCTGCCCGAGCAGCACCGTCCGGGGGTCCGCGCCGACCGGGATCTCCAGCGGGTCGGCCCAGCCGAGCACCCACTTGTCCCAGATGCCCATGTGGGTGGGGAGCGCCTGGAACACCTCGCCGGCGTGCGAGCCCGAGCTCATCAGGTCCCAGAAGTCGACGTCCGAGTCGGCGTTGCCGGAGGTGTCGTAGAGATCCGGCAGGCCCAGGTCGTGGCCGTACTCGTGGGCGAAGACGCCGACCCCGGCGTCCTCCGGCTGCACGATGTAGTTCGAGACCTGGAGGTTGGTGCCGGGGATGCGGTAGCCGCCGGCCACCGCCGAGGAGTGCGCCCAGATGGCGTACGTGCCCTGCGCGCCGCCGCCCCGGGACTTGCCCTGGCCGGCGTGCACCAGCACCAGGTGGTCGATCACGCCGTCCGGCTCGTTGACGTTGCCGTCACCGTCCCGGTCGCCCTGGTCCTCGATGTCGTAGTCGGCCCAGGGGAAGCTCGGGTCCATCTGCGCCAGCGCGTCCACCGCGTCGGTGGCGAGCCGGCCCGCGCCGAGCGGGTTGTCCGGGTGCCCGTTGTGCGACTGCTCGCGACCGGCCACCCAGTTGCCGTTCTCGTCCTGGAAGCAGCGGGACGCGGCGTACCAGCCCTCCGAGTGCGGCAGCTTGATCCACGGGCTGGCCTGCCCGTCGACCGTGTACGCCCCCTTCGACATCTCCAGGTACATGTTGCGCATGCTGCGGCCGGAGATGTCGATGCCCGGCTTGCCGTCCGGCCCGGTCAGGTCGGTGCGGACCCGCTGGGTGATGCCCTCCGTGCTGTAGAGCATCTTGTTGTAGTGCTCGGGCGAGAAGTTCGGCACCCAGAACGAGTTGTTGTCCTCGTTGGCGTACGAGGCCGGGTTCGGGATGTTGTTGTGCAACGGGCCGTTCTGGACTGTTCCGGGAACGCAGCTCCGGTCACCGAAGACCGTCTTCGGCACCATTGTGCCGGTGAAGTCGTCGTTCGCCTTGTCGTTGAACTCCACCAGCAGGGTCAGCAGCTTGGCGGTCTGTGTCTGCGGAGCCTTCTTGAACTGCCGTGGGCTCTTGCCGGTACGGATCGCCCGAGCCTCGTTGCGCGCCAGCTCACGGGCGGCCAACGGGTTGCCCCGGGCGTACTTGCGGTCGTACGCGCGGGCCGAGTCGACCGCCGGCGCGTGGATGCCGCCGGCACCCTTGACCTCCCGACCCTCGCTGTCCGGCTGGACCGCGGGTTCGGCGTAGTTGATGTAGAACTCGTCCGTGCCGATCTTGGCGCGGATTCCCTCGGCCTGCTCGGCCGAGGCGTTGCCCGGCACGACCAGTGCCGAGGCGGCGAGCGCGATCGCGGGCAGCGCGACGAGCAGACGTCGCCGCGACCCGCGTTGCGGACCAGTTTGGTGCATGCCACTCCAATTCTGGGCATGGGGAGAGAACGCCGGAATCGTCGACGTCGTGCAACGACCGACGTCAACGGGTCCGACGGCGTGAACGTAATTCAGAAATCGACCGGGGGACAGGTCCCCGGGCGCTCTCCACCCGATCAGCCCGCCGGGGCTCACCCGACCGTCCGAACCCGACGGTCCACCTGGCTCGGCGCCGGTGCTTTGGTGGTTGCAGGGGTCCCCTGCTACCGCCTTCCGTGTAGCAGGGGACCCCTGCAACCACCCGGAGGGCGTACTCCGGCGAAAAAGACGGTGGGTGACGGCCCGTGCGGACCATCACCCACCGGAAGGGGTACGCGCAGCGTCAGTCCTCGTCGGACTTCCCGCCACCCATGCCCGAGGAGATCAACTCCATCACCGAGGAGTCCTGGAGCGTGGTCACGTCACCGAGGGACCGGTGCTCCGCCACGTCCCGCAGCAGCCGACGCATGATCTTGCCCGAGCGGGTCTTCGGCAGCTCCGCCACCAGCATGATCTGCCGGGGCTTGGCGATCGGGCCGAGCGTACGGGCCACGTGGTTGCGCAGGTCCGCGATGAGCTGCTCGCCCGCCTCGCCGGAGGTGTCCACGGTGCCGCGCGGGATGGCGAACGCGACGATGGCCTGCCCGGTCGTCGGGTCGGTCGCGCCGACCACCGCCGCCTCCGCCACCGACGGATGCGACACCAGCGCCGACTCGACCTCGGTGGTGGAGATGTTGTGCCCGGAGACCAGCATGACGTCGTCCACCCGGCCGAGCAGCCAGATGTGCCCGTCGTCGTCGCGCTTCGCGCCGTCCCCGGCGAAGTACATGCCCTCGAACCGCGACCAGTACGTCTCGATGAACCGGTTGTCGTCGCCCCAGATGGTCCGCAGCATCGACGGCCACGGCTCGCGCAGCACCAGGTAACCGCCGCCGCCGTTCGGCACCGACTGGCCCTGGTCGTCCACCACGTCCGCGCTGATCCCCGGCAGCGGGGTCATCGCGCTGCCCGGCTTGGCCTCGGTCACCCCCGGCAGCGGTGAGATCATCATCGCCCCGGTCTCGGTCTGCCACCAGGTGTCGACGATGGGCCGCTCACCCCGGCCGACGTGCTGGCGGTACCAGATCCACGCCTCGGGGTTGATCGGCTCGCCCACGCTGCCGAGCAGCCGCAGCGACGACAGGTCGTGCTGCGCCGGGATGCCCTCGCCCCACTTCATCATGGTGCGGATCAGCGTCGGCGCGGTGTAGAGGATGGTCACCCCGTACCGGTCGACGATCTCCCAGAAGCGGCCCTTGTGCGGCGTGTCCGGGGTGCCCTCGTACATCACCTGGGTGGCGCCGTTGGCCAGCGGGCCGTACACGATGTAGGAGTGGCCGGTCACCCAGCCGATGTCGGCGGTGCACCAGTAGACGTCGGTCTCCGGCTTCAGGTCGAACACCGCGTGCGTGGTGTACGCCGTCTGGGTCAGGTAGCCGCCGGTGGTGTGCAGGATGCCTTTCGGGCGGGCGGTGGTGCCGGAGGTGTAGAGGATGAACAGCGGGTGCTCGGCGTCGAACGGCTGGGCGGTGTGCGCGGTCGAGGCAGTCTCCACCGTCTCGTGCCACCAGCGGTCCTTCTCCGACCAGGCGACCTCCTCGCCGGTCCGGCGGACCACCAGCACGTGCTCCACCGACGGGCAGTTCGCCAGCGCCTCGTCCACGGTCGGCTTCAGCGCCGACGGCTTGCCCCGGCGGAAACCACCGTCGGCGGTGATCACCACCTTGGCGCTGGCGTCCTGGATCCGGTTGGTCAGCGCGTCGGCGGAGAAACCTCCGAAGACCACGCTGTGCGTCGCCCCGATCCGGGCGCAGGCCAGCATCGCGACCGCCGCCTCCGGCACCATCGGCAGGTAGATCGCCACCCGGTCACCGGCCACCACGCCCAGGTCGGTCAGGGCGTTCGCCGTCTGACAGGTCAGCCTGTGCAGTTCGGCGTAGGTGATGGTGCGGGTGTCGCCCGGCTCGCCCTCCCAGTGGATGGCGACCCGGTCACCCAGCCCCGCCTCGACGTGCCGGTCCAGGCAGTTGTACGCCACGTTCAACTGGCCGCCGACGAACCACTTCGCGAACGGCGGGTTGGACCAGTCGAGCACCTGGTCCCACTCCTTCGTCCAGGTCAGCCGACGGGCCTGTCGCTCCCAGAAACCGAGCCGGTCGGCCGCGGCCTCGGCGTACGCGTCGGCCTTGACGTTGGCGTTCGCGGCGAGCGCGGCCGGCGGCGGGAACTGCCGCGTCTCGTTCAGCAAATTGGCCAAGGCCTCGCTCATGGGCGTGACTCCTCGTCGCTCGGATGACCTGCGTCTCGTTGCAGAGAGGTTAACTTCGCCGGCCAGCCCCCGCGACTGCCATCGTCACCGACGCGCCCAGCGGCCCATCCGACGCGCCGATCGGCGTGGCCGGCGGGCTGGGGTGGTTGCAGGGGTCCCCTGCTACCGCTTTCTGTCGAGGAAGGGCCCCCTGCAACCACCCCAGCGCCGCGCGACGCACCGCAACCCGACCCGTTGCCGGTCGGCCCGTCCGAGCCGGTCGCTAGCGTGGGCGGGTGACCTCCGACCCGCTCGCCCCGCTCCTCACGCTCGCCGACGTCGGACCCGCCGTCGAGCGCGCCCGCGACCACGTCGACCAGGCGATGCGGCACCGCGCGCTGCGCCGGCACGGCGGGCAGGTCGCCGCCGAGGTGAGCCTGCGGTCCGCGGTGGCCAGCGCCGCCCTCGAGGGGTACGCCCACGAGCGCGAGGCGGTCCGGGCCGGCACGGTCACCGACCCGGTGCTCCAGGGGGCGCTGCGGGTGGCCGGGGCGCTGCCAGGACTGACCGAACGCTGGTCGAGGGCGCCCAGGCAGGTGCTGGCGAGGCTGCACGTGCTCGCCGCCCGGGACGTGGTGGCCGAGGAGGAACTGGGGCGGCCGGTCGCCGACCCGGTGGTCGGGGCCCGGCTGGACGGCCTGGCCGGGTTGGTCGCCGGGGGCACGAAGGCCCCGCCGCTGCTGCTCGCCGCCGTGGTGCACGGAGAGCTGCTGGCGCTCCGGCCGTTCGCCGGCCCGTCGGGTGTGGTGGCCCGCGCCGCTGCCCGACTGGTGCTCATGTCGACCGGCCTGGACCCACGTGGCCTGGTGGCGGTGGACGTCGGGCACCGCGAGCGGGAGCCCGAGTACGTCGGCTCGGCCGGAGCCTTCGCCACCGGCACCCCGGACGGGCTACGGTCCTGGCTGCGCCACTACACGACCGCCATCGAGGTCGCCGCCGACCAGCTCACCCTCGTCGGCGACGAGATCCTCGCCGCTTCCTGAACCGCCGTGCCGCCGCCGGCCGGGCCTGAGAAGGTGCGGGTCGCGGGTGTGCGGGGGCGCGTGACCGGTCAGGCGACCGGGGCGATGCGGGTGCGGCGGTGCCGGCCGTACCAGGCGATGCCGATGGCGACCCCCACGCCGACGCCGAGCGCGGCGGCGGCCACCGGAACCCCCGGGCGCTCCCGCAGGCGGCGGCCCAGCGGGATCGGGTGCCGGAACTCCAGCACCGGCCAGGAGTTCTCGGTGGCCAGCCTGCGCAGCTGTCGGTCGGGGTTCACCACCGTGGGATGCCCGACGCACTCCAACAGGGGCCGGTCACTGTACGAGTCGGAGTACGCGTACGACTCGGCCAGGTCGTAGCCCCGCTTCGTGGCCAGCTCGCCGACCGCGTCGACCTTGCTCGGACCGGCGGCGTAGAACTCGACCTCGCCGCTGTACCGGCCGTCCTGTACCGCCATGCGGGTGGCGATCACGTCGGTGACGCCGAGCAGTTCCCCGATCGGACGGACCATCTCCTCGCCGGAGGCGGAGACCAGGACGACGTCCCGGCCGGCGGCCTGGTGCTCCTCGATGAGGGCGGCTGCCTCGGCGTACACGTAAGGATTGATCAGCTCGTGGAGTGTCTCCGCGACGATCTGCCGGACCTGTTCCACCTGCCAGCCCTTGCAGAGGGTCGCCAGGTAGTCCCGGGTGCGGGCCATGGTCTGCTCGTCGGTGCCGCCGAGCCGGAACATGAGCTGGGCGTACGCGGACTTGACCACGTCCCGACGGGTGATCAGGCCGTCCCGGTAGAACGGCCGACCGAACGCCAGGGCACTTGACTTGGCGATGACGGTCTTGTCCAGATCGAAGAAAGCGGCACCTCGGCCCACGGCGCGAAAGTCTAGCCCGATGGTCTAGGGTCGGCGGGTGCCCGGGGGTGGCGAAGCTCACTCACCTGCGAACATGCTTCGAAGCCCCTCGATCGGAGTGATCACGGCCACACCCCGTAGGCATAATTTCGCAGGGAGTGGAGGTTGCGCCACTCGACGTGAGCAGGTCTGCTACGGCATGCTTGTACTTGCGACGACTTTTCGCATGTGTACAACAACACGGACCCTCGGCGGTTGCACCCCCCGTAACCGCTGAGCGAGTTCGGCTCAATCCCCCCCGGAGCCGAACTCCCCGACGACCCCCGTCTCCCCCCGACGGGGGTCGTCCCTTTTTCCGCTCCGGTTCACGTTCCTGGTCAGCGCCACCTTCTGCCCCCGATCCACGCTCCTGAGACGGCGTGAGAGGCCGGAAAGTCAGCAGATCGTCAGCGAAGGTCTGCCGGACCCGGTCGGCGTAGCCGTCGGGCGTGTGGGTGTACCGGTCGAGGGTCGTCGACGCCTGCTCGTGCCCCATCACCCGCTGGACGATGTTGATCGGTACCCCGTCGGTAACGAGCCACGTCGCGTACGAGTGCCGCAGGTCGTGGAAGCGCAGCCCGCCATACGCCGCCGCCGCTACCTGGGCCACGGCCGCCGCCTCGCTGGGAAACTCCGCCTGGTGCTCGGCGCCGGCCCGGTCGGGCCACTGCGCCACCCACCGGCCCGGCCCGATCTCGGCCACCCGACCGAGCAGCCCCGCCCGCACCAGGGACGGCAACCACACCCGCCGCCGGAAGTTCGACCGGCGTTGTGGCCCGCCGTCCCGATCGGCGAAGATCAACGCCCGCCCGTCCGGGTCGGTCGCCCCGCGCCGCTGGCGCAACGCGTCCGCCAGGAACCCCGGCAGCGGCACCGTCCGCAGTCCCGCCCGGCTCTTCGGGTACGTCCGAAGCATGATCCCGGAGTGTGTCTCGATCGCCACCTGGACGACCCGCAGGACCCCCTGATCCAGGTCGACGGCGGACCAGGCCAGGCCGGCGCACTCACCCCAGCGCAGTCCCGCCCCGGCGGCGGCGCAGACGATCGCCCGGTGCTCTGCCGGAACAGCGGGAAGCAGCCGACCGAGGAAGGTCTCCCGACTGATCGTGCTCGGCCGCGCCTCACCTGTGGGGCGAGTCGGCGTTGCAGCTCGACCGCTCCGGCGTACTGGACGTTCCAGCCGGCGGCCCGGCGGACGTTCTGCCACCACCGGTCGAGGACACGCGCGAAGTGGATCGCGTCGAGAGCGGCGCGACGGTAGTCGTAGCTGGTCGGATCGACCGGGGTGCCGAGGAGGTCATCGTGTGGCCCATGCCGCTGCCCGCACTCGCACGGCGCGACGTAGGCGCCCCGCCGGATGTGGGAGTGCACCGGCCCGTGCGAGCCGAGCGTCAGCGTGACCAGCATCGACGGCCGGTGGGTCTTGCCGGACCGCCCGGAGTAGGCCCGGCCGACGGTGCGCGGGTCGACGGGCAGCCGGGGCAGGTCGGGTGAGTCCTGCCGCCGTCGGGTCGACCGCTTCCGGCGTGGCCGCTCGTCGCGATCCTTCGGCGTCAGGTGACCACGGAGGCTGGTTTCGGCGAGTGCCTCGTCCAGTTCGGCTATCGCGGCGTCGACGTCGGCGATCTGCGCGGCCCGCTGGTCGGGGTGCATCGGCTGGTAGTTCAACGCCTCACGTTCGAACTCCAGATGCGCCCGCACGCGGACCAGGGCGAGCGCGTCCTCACCGGGCCGGTCGGGTTGTACGGCGGGTTCGTCGGCGAGGTGCCAGCCTTCCCGGATCTGCTGGATACGCAGCCGCCGTCCCCGCTCGGCGCAGGGCTTGCACTTCACCGCGAGGGTCGCCCCGCACGGGACCTCCACCACCTCGGTCAGACCGGTGACGGTGTCGATGCGCCGCAGGGCGAGCGGGCGGACACAGACGCCATGCTGTTCGGCGAGCTGCTTGAGGGCTTCCTTGGCGAGGGGTTGGCGCATCCGGGCCGCCCGCGACCCTGGCCGAGGCTCCTCGGTGGCCGGGGTCGACGGGATCAGTTCGAGTTGACTCATCGGCCGCCCTCCGAGGCGAACGACGACCCGTTACGCGGGACGAACGCCGCCGCCGACACCGGCACCAGACCCGCACGCCGGACCGGCATCACCGGCTGGATCGGTTCGACGGTCACCGCTTGGCCGTCGCCGTCCGGCTGGTCGACCGTCACGGCCTGGTCGCCACGCTCCCACTGATCAACGGTCGCCGTCCCGTCGGTGTCGGTGTGCGCCTGGTCGTCAACGACCTCGGGAGGTACAGCGGCCCAACCGCCGTCGTCGGCCGGCTTGTCTGCCCGGGGTGCGGCGACGGGGGTCGGGGTGCTGGAGAAGACGAGTTTGGTCAGGCCGAGGAACGCCAGCGCGGGCACGGCCGAGAGCAGCCACCCGGACAGGCCCGGTTTCGCCACCGCCAGTTGCGCTGCCAAGGAGAGCGCGACAGCAGCGACAAGGAGGAACATGGGGTAGCCGATCGGTCCGCCGGTGCGGCGTCGACGCCGGATGGTCAACAGCGCCGCTAGGCCGTGTGTCATAAGTGCCCGTGGTCCTGGCTGTGAGGTAGATCGGCTGGGCGTGTCGGTGATCGATACGCGGTGAGGTCTCCGGTAGATGGGTTATCGACCAAGACAACCATCTGCACGGAGACCTCGTGGCCAGCGTAGCGGTGACGAGGCGGCACGACCTGACTGACGCGCAGTTTGCGGTGTTGGAGCCGCTGCTGCCCAGACCGAAGAAGGCAGGTCGACCGCCGAAGTGGAGCAAGCGGCAGCTCATTGACGGGATCAGGTGGCGGGTCCGCACGGGTGCGCCGTGGCGGGACGTGCCGGACTGCTACGGGCACTGGCGCACGGTGTACGGGCTGTACCGGCGCTGGCAGCGGGCCGGTGTGTGGGCGCGGATCCTGGCCGGGTTGCAGGGTAGGGCCGACGCGGTCGGGTTGATCACCTGGGACGTGAGCGTGGACTCCACGATCGCCCGGGCGCATCAGCACGCCGCCGGTGCCCGCCGGGACAGTCACACGCAGGTCGAGCCGCCGGGCGGCAGTGACGCCGTCGAGCCGGCCGATCACGCGCTGGGCCGCTCGCGTGGCGGTCTGACGACGAAGCTGCACCTGGCCTGCGAGCAGGGCCGCATGGTGCTGGCGTTTGTCATCACCGGTGGGCAGCGCGGCGACAGCCCGCAGTTCACCACGGTGCTGCACCGCATCCGGGTGCCTCGCCTCGGCGTCGGCCGACCCCGGTGCCGGCCGGACCGGGTCCTGGCCGACAAGGCGTACAGCAGCAAGGCCAACCGGAGCTACCTGCGCCGGCGCGGCATCGGCTGCGTCATCCCGGTCAAGGCCGACCAGGCCGCGAACCGACGCAAGAAGGGCTCGGCGGGTGGCCGTCCACCCGCCTTCGACCCCAGCGCATACCGGCAGCGTCACGCCGTGGAGTGCGGCATCAACCTGCTCAAACAGCACCGTGCCGTGGCCACCCGATACGACAAGCTCGCCGTGCGGTACGAAGCCACCGCCACCATCAGCATGATCGACATCTGGCTCCGACGCCTCGAACGGCACTTATGACACACGGCCTAGCTTGATCTTTAACCTGTGCGGCGCGGCCGGGGATTGGCCGATTTCTTCTTCGAAGAGGTTGTCTTCCTGGTCGCGTTGCTGGTGGCGATGTGGACGTCGTAGCGGCGGGTGGGATGGCGGTTGGGTCGTCCGGGTGGGCGGCCGGGTCCTGGTCGGGTGGGTTTCGGTGCACCGGCGGGACAGGGGCTGTTGGCGCGCAGGTGCCGAAATCCGCGGCGGACCCGGGCGGGGGTGAGCCGTTCGGGTGGGGCTGGTCGTTCCCAGGGGCGACGCAGGTCGGAGGCGAGGGGGCGGGCCAGCCGTAGCTGGGTGTAGGCGGCGATGATCAGCCAGGTCCAGCGGTCGGCGGCGTGCGGGTCGCGCAGTTTCGGCACGCACCAGCCGAGGGTCTGCTTGAGCAGCCGGAAGGTGTGTTCGATGTCGAAACGGCGTAGGAACGCCTGCCACAGCAGGTCGATCATGGTCGGGTCGGGGTTGTCGCCGCCGGACTGGTGGCCGAGGCCGGTGAACCACCACAGCCAGACCGGCTTCGCGGTCGCGCCGGAGGGCAGCCGTTGCACGTCCAGGCGGATGAGGGTGCCTTCCAGGATGGGCAGCTCAGGGCAGTCGGCCCAGGCGGCGCGGCGGGTCAGCCTGGGGTGCAGCCGGTGCCAGGCACGGGCGGTCGCGGTGCCGTAGAGGCGGGTCTCGGTCACGGTGGTGACGTCCGGGGTGCCCCAGCTGGCCGGGTCGCCGAAGATGAACTCGCTGCCATGCCGTGGTGGCCGACCGCACTTGGGGCCCGGTATCCATGGCCCCGGCGGGCGGCGCAGCACCCGGTCGGATCGCATCCGGGCCAGGACGCGTACCGGCAGGTCCCGTAGCAGCCAGGCCAGCCGGGCCGCGTCGTAGCCGGCATCCATCACCACCCAGACCGCCGGGTCACCAGGCTGCCAGTGCCCAGCGGTGATCAGTCGGTCCACCACCGCGCGCAGCTGCTCGGCGGTGACCGCGGCCAGCTCGGTGCCCGGGGCCAGCCGGACCGCGTCCAGCGGCGCGGTCCACGAACTGCGCCCGGACTCCAGGGCCACCACAAACGAGTACGGCCAGCCCGGCACACCGATGTGCTGGTCTTTGCCACGGCCGTAGGTGTGGCACAGGATCCGCTCCGGCACGGTGTGCGCTTCCGGCCGCAGCCAGCAGGTGACATCCACGGCCAGGACGATCCGCCCGTCGGCGGCCCGTGGCATCGGCATCGAGGCCACCACGGTCCGCAACCGTTCCACATCGATCCGACCGGCGCCAAGCGCGTCGTACAACGCGCCGTGACCTCGACGGTGCTCCGCCACCAGGGACAAGGCCGGCAGCGACCGTACCGGCCCGTCCGCGCACAACACCGCGTCGGCCAACTCGAACAGCGCATCAGCTCTGGCGCTCAGACAGCGATGCAGTTCCGTACGGAACGTCGCGAGGTCCCCAACCGCGCTTCCACGCGCGGCGTCATGCACACTGATCATCCCGCAGCCCTTGGTCCTGATCTTCTTCCCTAGACAAGAGGAATGATCGATCAAGGGCTGCGGCCATGATCGCCCGGGGGGCGATGCAACCGACCCCAGGTTAAAGATCAAGCTAGGGGCAGCAGTTCGGAGATCGCGGCGTTGGCCCACCCGAACCAGTCCCCGGTACCGGCTGGGGAGTTCGCCATGGTCCAGTCGTGGACGTGGGTGAACGACGCCGCCCCGGCGAGCCCGCCGACGACGAGGACGATGAGCACCAGGATTACGTCCTCTACCCGGTCCGCGTGCGTCTTCACTCGGTCACCTCCTGGTCGTCGTCGTTGCGGTCGTGCCGTTGGTAGTCCCGGCCCAGTTGCCGGATGTCGTCATCCGTGAGGTAGGAAAACCGCACCCGAGCGGGTTCCCGGACGCCGTCGAGGGCGACGTAGCCGACCCCAGGCAGGGAGTCGGGGATCCGGTCGCAGAGAGCGCCCCGGTCGCGTGCGCCGTCGCCGAGGACCATGTGCACCTGTTCGGCTTCGGTCAGCCGCAGGCCGATGCGGGTGGGGAACAGGTCCCGGAACGGCAGCACGTCCTTACGCGGGTCCTGCAACGCCGCGATCACGTGCACTCCGACCGCGCGGCCTTGAGAGAGGAGCAGGCCGAGGGCTTCCTTGATCCGGTCGCGGACCTTCCGATCGGTCAGGTACGCGGTCAACGCGGCCAGCTCGTCGACCACCAGTACCAGGAGCGGATCCTCCACCGACGGCACATGCTGGCGGGTGACCCCACGCAGCCGGGCGGCCCGTAGCCGCATGCGCTTGACGGCCTCTTCCAGGACGCCGGCCATGCCGTCCGGGTCGTCGTAGACGAATCGCGCGAACAGCGGGGCACCGGCGGCGAGTTCCATGCCGCCCTTGGGGTCGAACGCCCACACCTCCACCAACCCCGACCGGATACCACCGGCCAGAGAGCGGATCAGCGACCAGAGGACCGAGCCCTTCCCCGCATTCGTCGCCCCGGCGACGAGCACATGACTACCGGCTAGGCGCAGCCGGTACGGCAGCCCGTCCTCCCGCACCCCGAGTGCCAGACCGTCGAGGTCTGGCACGTCGGGCACGGGCAGCGGATCGATGGTCGTGGCAAGGGGATCGCGGCGTAGGAAGCGGACCACCACCCGATCCGGGCGGCTGGTCGACCGGGCGTGGCCGTCGCGGAGCCGGAAGGCGTACGCGAGGCGTTCGGCCGCCTGTGCCCAGTCGTCGGGGATCTGGCCGGGCAGCATCCGCACCGTCAGCTCATCGCCGAACCGGTCGCAGCGCACCCGCAGCAGCCGGGGCACGTACCGGTCACCGCCGAACACCGTCGCCAGACCGCACGTCGCCATCACCGACGCCCACCGGACCCGGTAGATCAGCAGCGCCCGCACCCGGGCGACCATCGGATACCAGCCGAACCGCAGCCATGACACCGGATGCCACCGCCACCAGGCCAGGCAGACGGCGGCAACGGCCAGTGCGACGGAGGCGAGGAGCAGGCCGCCATACTCCAACCGAAGCCAGAGAGCGAGCCCGGTCGGGACGGTCAGCCACCAGTACCGCACCGCCAGGACCGTCACCCGGACCAGGCCGCGTAGGAGCCACCAGAACACCAGCAGCCAACCCGGTACCCGCCACGCCGGCAGGCGCAGGTTCATCGGTGCTACTGGGATCTTGTCGCCGGGGATGATGTTGATCAGAGGCACAAGTCACCGCCCCGCACCGACCGCGCGCCGAACCGGATGAGGCATCCCCGGCAGGCCATCCGCTGTAGGTCGAACCGGCGCGGCTTCACCCAACGGCGGCAACGCGGACAGCGGATCGCGCACACCTTCGCCGCAGCCGGCGGCAGCCGCAGCGCCGACCGGACGACCGCCTCCATCTCCCGGAAGGCGTACCGCAGGGCGACGAGGGGACGGCGGGAGAACACGACCGCCGCCCCGACGAGCAGCAGGAGCGTGAGGGGGATCAGGGCAGGCTGAACTACGGTGGGCATCACGCCCTCCTTCACACGTGAGGGATGGGAGAGCGCGGGACGGGCCGGGACTCTTGGCGGGGAAACGACCCGCCCCGCGCGCAGAAGAGAGCAGGCAGTCAGGCCGCAGCCGAGCCGGTGGCCACCGCCGCCGGACGCATTGCCATCGCCCGCAGCGAGTACGCCATCCGCGACCGGCACTCACCCGACGAACGCCCCGGCTTGCACCGCTGCGAATCCACGTACGGCGTCAGGGTCAGACCTCGAACTGCACCGCAGGCGGGTAACCCGGCACCGTCGACGCCGGAGGCACCGGCTGATGCGCCGCCACCACCTTCACCTTCACCTTCACCTCGGTCGACCGACCGAACTTCCCGGCCTCCGGGTCCAGATCCATCACCCGCACCACCCACACCCGCTCACCGGTCTCCTTGTCCCGCGCCTGGTTGTCCGCCTCACCCCGACGATCAAAGTCGACCTGCGGCGCCACACCCAGGCACAGCGCCCCGGCCGGGAAGACGTACTCGAACGGGACCGGCACCTTCAACGTCATCGGAACCACGGAAAGCCTCCACATTCACTCGCTAACTCAACAACTTGACTTGTTAAGTTGAGTCAAAGATGGGGCCGTCGAACTCGACTTGTCAAGTGAGGTATCTACCTGGATCAGTCGAGGGGGTACACGTCTTCGAGATCGTGCCGCGATGGCGGAAGGAGCAGGTCCACGCCAAGGAGCGGTTTCCCGGTCCGGTCGCAAACGGACAGTAGGACGGTAAGGACAGGTTCGGCCGCGTCCACCTGCAACAATCCGGCTTCCTCCGGTGTGGGCAGTCGCGCCGAAATCCGCTCGGTCACGTGGTCGAAGCGCACCCGCTTGCGGGATGCCACGTGCCGGAGCAGCCCGTCGGGCAGCGCGTCCTTCCCTCCCACGCCGGTACCCTTCGCCAGATCAGCGGGGAGGAACGCCGTACCCAGCTCGACCGGGCCGACTCCATCAACGGTGATCAGGCGACGACGCGCGACCACCGGCGCACCCGGTTTCAGCCCCAGGGCTGCCGCCGCTCGTGGCGTGGCAGTCGTTGGCCCAGCATCGAGCAGCGTTGACTCGGCCCGCTCGTCGTCCTCCAGCACCCCGTAGCGGCGTTCCCGCTGACGTTGGCCCCCACCAGGCCGACCGAGCACGAACCGGCCCTTGCCCTGCCTGCTCTCGATCCAGCCATCCTGCCGGAGCAGGTCTAACGCCCGGACCACAACCGGCCGGGAAGCACCGAACTCCCGGATCAACTCGGTTTCGCTGGGCAGCATCGTTCCCGATGGGTACGTGCCGTCATCGATGCGCTGTTGCACCGCATTGACGATCATGACGTACTTCGGCGGCGCAACTTCGATCGGCACCGTTTCACCCCAGACGGCAACTCAGCTTGTCAACAGGCTATCTGTGCTGTTCAGGATTTGTCCATCAGCCCTGGTCAGCCAGGTGGCGCGGCTTCGATCCGTGAAGACTCTGCCACTCACGTAAGGCGTTCTTGAGTCGCGCGTTCTCCTCTCGGAGTCCCGCTTCGGCCGCATTCCTGGCGGTCAGCTCGTCGGCGATCCGACGGAGGAACGCATAGACGTGATCTTCGGCCAAGCCGCGCCGGCCGAGCCCCGTGCGGCGAAAGCGGGTCCTCCTGACCTGGTCAGGGCAGAGCCGTGCCAGCCGGGAAGATGCCCGAAAAACTCCTACTGCTCGATTCGCCATGGGAGCCCTCCTGTCAAAGTTCAGGAACCTGTCGTTGCCTTGCGAGCCGGCCTGTTCCGCTTTGCCGGTGATTCGGGAACGCGCTGCCGGCGTGCCACCGTCTGGAGCGGTGACGTGACTCGGGTCAGTCCCTCGAACTGGACGTAGAGCTCCCGACGGTCGGTCGCGGTACCGACGTCGTCGAGCACGTAGCCGGTCATCCAGCCCCACCGGTCGTACGGCGGACGCTCCTCCACCTTGATCACGCGGACGACCAGGGCGCGGGTACCGGCGAACTGCACCGAGGCCCGCGCATCCAAGAGGACGACTTCGCCCGGTTTCGGGTCCATCGAGGGTCACCTTCGCCGGATGATGTGGATGGGCACCGAGGCGAGCGGGCTTCACGAGCACGGCCGACACCGCGCTTCCTGCCGGCACCCGCCCCGGTGCCCTGCTTCGAGGGACGTACGCCTACCGCCGTCCGTCAGCGGCTATCCCGCCGGAGCCGTCACCGCCGTCGGTTGCTGGAAACCCCGGCCGGTACCGGCGCAGTCAGGGCACTGCCGCCGCTGCAACCGGTCCGGGTCGCACGGTGCCCGCAGTGCCCGGCGCGGACTCGCGATCTTCCATCCCCGGCCCTCACACGCTCGACAGACCGGGGGAGCCGGCGGCGACGACCGGCACGGCCCCGGCTGCGAACGCGAGCCGTCCACGCACCGGACCAGGCGGACGCCTCCCGGAACGGTGCCGGGGTCGATGACCGAGCCGACTCGCGCCCGACCAGGCCGACGACGGATCAGCCCATGTGCGTCAGCGGCAAGTACGTGGACAATTGCGGTGGGTGAGGCGTCCATGGTGGAGATCTTCCGTCGGACGATGGAGACCGATCGAGGACCCGGACAGGCACCTCTGGGGGACATCGAGTGGACACCATGGGGACCTGCATTGTCCCGAGGGACCTCACCAGGCGAGCGTGGAGACAGCCCATCAGGAAGGCATGACGATGGCACGAGAACGCCGCGAACCTCGCACCGTGTTGGAGCACCTCATCCAGCAGAGTGACCGCACCTACGAGGAACTGGCCGACGAGTTCTCCCGGATGGATCCGCGTGCTGCCATCAGCGCGCGGCACCTCGGGCGGCTGGCACGCGGCGAACGTGACCTGGCCTCATCCACGCCCGCCACCCGGCGCGCGATGCAGGCCATGTTCGGCAAGTCCGTCGACGAACTACAGCGCCCCTGGACTTCCACCTCTCTTATCCCCGCGCCGGACCGTCACCTCGTGGTCGAGCCCGTCGGCGCCGGCACCGAAAGGAACCTCCTCGCCATGGCCGCACAACGCGCCCGTCAGTACGCCATGCTCGCCGCCGAAGCCACCTCCCCGGCAGCCATCGACCAACTCGCCGAGGAGGTGCAGCGCCTCGCATTGGCCTACCCGCAGCGGCCGGTCAGTCACATCCTCTCCGACCTGGTCGAGACCCAGGACACCCTGTTCACGCTCCTCGAACGCCGCCAGCCTCCGGCCCAGTCGCGGAACCTGCACTTCCTCGCCGGCATTGCGAGCGGCCTGCTCGCCAAGGTCTCGCACGACATGGCCGACCCGCATTCCGCGATGCTCCAGGCCCGTACCGCCGTGCTCTGCGCCGACCAGGCCGGGCACCCCGGATTGCAGGCGTGGCTGCGCGGGATGCAATCGCTGGTCGCCTACTGGGCCGGCAGGTACGCCGAGGCCGTCCGCTACGCCGAAGCCGGCCGGAAGTTCGCCACCCGAGCCGGCGGGACCACCGCCGTCTGGCTTCCGGTCAGTGCCGCTCGCGCCTACGCCGCCCTGGGCAACGCAGAGCAGGCCAAGGCCGCCATCACCGAGGCCGAGGACGCCTGGTCGCGCGTGATGCCCGACGAGATGGACGAGATGGGCGGCATCTGCACCTTCAACCAGCCCCGGACTCTGTACTACGCCAGCGATGCTCTCGCCTGGCTCCCCGGTGAGGCCCGCAACACCGAGCAGTACGCCCTACGCGCCGTCCACGCGTACGCCGACCCGAACGACCCCGCATGGGCCTTCGGCGACCAGGCCGGCTCCCACACCAACCTGGCGATAGCCCGAGTCGCCAACCGGGAACTCGACGCCGCCACCGACGCCCTGGCCCCCGTCCTGGAGTTGCCCGCCGAGCAGCGCATCAACGGCATCATGCACTCCGTCCGCCGGGTGCACCAGGCGATCATCCGCAACGGTCTCGCCGGCGACGCCCGCGAACTCATCGACGGCATCGAGCACTTCACCCACGCCCCCGCGAACGCCCTGCCCCGATAAGGCACCATCGGGGGCATGTACCCGATCACCATCCCCGGCCGCGTCATCAACCTGCGCGAGATGCGCTCCGATGACGCGGCCGACGCTTTGGCGATCGTCGGAGACGACCGCGTCACCCGCTGGCTCTCCTTCGACAGCCGCGACCAGGCCGCCACCGTAGCCATGATCGAAGGCACCATCACCCGCGCCCAGCTCGAACCCCGGACCGAGTACTACCTAGCCGTCGCCGACAGCACGGATCGCATGATCGGCTTTGCCCGACTCGGCCTAACCGGCCACCAGGCCGCCAAGCTCGGGTACGCCATCAGCGCCGACCACTGGGGTCACGGCTACGCCAGCGACGCCGCCCGCACCATCGTCAGCTACGGCTTCCGCGAGCTGAAGCTCCACCGCATCACCGCCGCCATCGGCCCCGACAACGCCGCCTCCATCGCCGTTGCCGAGAGACTCGGCATGCAGTACGAAGGCCGCCTCCGGGATCACGTCTTCACCAACGGTGCCTGGCGCGACTCCCTGCTCTACTCCATCCTCGCGCCAGAGTGGAGCCACGAGGAAGGCTGACGCCGTCCGTACCGGTTGCCAGGACGGCGGACCGGACGAGCTGATCATGCTCGCCGGTACCATCGCCGCCATGCGCGACGCCGACACGCCGCCGCAAGAACCCGACGACCGCCACCAGAACTTGGACGGCCACACCGCTCGCCAGCGCGCGAGGGCCATCCGCGCCGCCGTCATCGAGGTACACGCCCGCGTACGCGAGTGGCGCAGCCAGCCAGGCTGGCAGAACACTCCCGCGAACGTCCACCGCTACGAGACCACCGTGAACGTGTTCCGTGCCGTCGAGTCGATGCCCGAGCCGGACAGCGCGGTAGCTGTGGCCCAGCTTGTGGAAGCCGTCCGGCCGCTGCTCACCGAGTGGCGACCCGGTCGGCCCGGTCCCGAGCAACAGATCTTCGTCGCCGTCGAACGCCTCCGCCGGTCCCTACCCAGGTAAGCGCCGAAAGCTCCGATCACGTCGGCTGGTGGCTTCAGCCCAGTTCATTGCCGAAACGATCTCAGTAGAGATCAAGGCGCTGACGCGCGGCGCGGGGCGCGGCAACCGGCTCCTGCGGAGCCGCCGCCCCGGCCGCCTACGGCGCCGGGGCGGAAAGTCAGCCGGCCCGCAAACCACGCCCCGCGCGTCATCCCCGGGGTCAGTGAGGTGACCCGGTGACGAGCCTGGCTCGACCAGGGCGACGCGACGAAGCCCTACCGCCGGTCGCATCCACCCGACGAGCCTCGAAGCCGTACCGGGGACGCCGGCGGTGGAGTTGCCGAACGGAACGCGAGGCCGCTCGGTATCCGGGGGCGGGGAGAGGGTGAGGGGGCGGGGTGGGAGATGGGCAGGGTGGGGAGCTGCCCGCGCGTCACTGCCTGGTGGTGGAGGTGCCCGGCTTGAAGAACCGTGAGGAGTGGTCACCCGCCGGCCCGGTCGAGGTGACTCCTCGCGCCGGTCGGACGGCCGCCGGGTACGTCGGGGTGGTCATTCGGTGGCTGGTCTAACCCGAGGTGGAGTTGCCGAACGGTTCCACGGGCTGCGCAGGCGGCCGGCGGACGCCGGGTCGGAGCGCCTCCGGCGGGGGCCAGACGACTCCGGGATGGAGTTGCCGAACGGTTCCGGTGGGTGGGTGGTTGAGGAGGGATGCCATCCCGCCCGCCACCGACCCAGGCAGAGCCGAGCAGACCAGGGCCAGGGCGACAAGGTCGTTCGTCCGGTAGGGCGCTCCACCTTGTCGCCCTGGCCCTGGCCCGCTCCACGGAGTGTGGGTCGGCGGCAGACGGGATGGCCGCCGCGTGGTTAAGGAGCTTCGACTTCGCTGGCTGAGGATGCGATAATGCGATAGACGGCCAACGGGACGACATTAAAGCCAGGCCATTGGGGAACGTCGGCGAATCCCAGCGCTCCTAGGAAACGCATGTACGAGTTGACGAAAGCAGCGGTCCGTCCTCGAACTACCTGGCCAGCCCCGTCAGTGATGTCTGCATACTCTGGAGAGACCCGATCTTTGGCATTTGCATAGTGTCCGATGGTCCCAACAACAGTCCAGTTTTGGTTGCCTGTCCCATACCGAGCAAAAAGTATTTCCGGGTCGCCGTCGAGGAACTGCCTCCCTTCTTGAAGTCGTACACCGATGCTGTGGGTGTCGTTATCGGTTGGGTATAGGTTCAGGTGTAGTCCGGGCGTGAATAGTCCGCGAGCAATCTTTACGAGCCCGCGAAAGAACTCGGGTCCGATTCCCTGGCTTCCGTCGGTGTTCCTCATGGGGTTGAAGTCGGGGATCGTGTCTTCAAGTTGATTAATTGTTTCGGGTGATTTATCCCCTTTTGCTCTTGCTGGTCGGCCCTTGCCCTGGCGTGCAGGTGGAGAGGAGGAAGTAGCGGTTGCCGCACCTATGCCTTCTAGGCCTGAATGAGTCGATGCGAATCCCGCTAGACTTGCCGCGACGTATCGAGCGTCGAAGAGTGACCCTGGGGCGGCTATGCGCACGAGGGTGCCTGGGGGTGTTGATTCTCGCAACTCAGTGGAGGTCCAGAAGGGCGCACTCTGCAGTTGGTCAGAGAGGTCCTTGATTAGGCCACTTGAATCCAGCGCATCTTCCAGGGTGGGAAATAGGGCGTCGCCGAGAGACTTTGTGGTGTAATTCTCCTCGCCCCAGCCCTGATAATGTCCTGCAAATCCTTTAACGCCAGCCTCAGTCCGCTTATCATTCTTAGTCGTGTTTCGCGCTTCCTCGGCGATTCCTCCGTCTAATTGCGCCAGCATTCCGCGAACTTTTTCAATGTCAACATAGAGGAACTCGCGAAGTATCAATCCAACTCCCAGGTTCAGGTTTCGCCGCAGCCGCGTGTACTAAGTGCCAGAGGCTTAAACCCGTGATCTCGCCCCAGCGCAATCCGTCCACACCCGCTCGTCCATTATGGACCGGTGCGTCAAGGAGGGCATCCTAAGCCGGCTGGCGCGAGCTGGGGGCGACGGGCCGGCGTATCGCGAAGAGGCTCAGGTTGTACAGCCATCCGTACAGCCAAGACGACCGACGGACGTGGGCCGGGGCCGACGATGGGCGACACAGCGAGCAGGCCAGCGGCAGTCACCGACACCGGCCGACAGCAGTCTTGATCTTTGCAAGGCCGGGGTTGCGGCCGGGAAGAGTGGCCGAGGGTTCGACCCCTACGCGACCCAACGGCCGCAAGACGAGCACCGCAAGCACCGCCGAGTTGCCGAACGGTTCGGGTGGGTGGGTGCTTGAGGTGGGATGCCATCCCGCCAGCCACCGGCCCATGCAAGCCGAGCGGACCGGGGCCAGGGTGACAAGGTCGTTCGTCCGGTTGGCTGCTCCATCTTGTCGCCCTGGCATTGGTTCGCTCCACAGTGGTGTGGGTCGGCGGCAGGCGGGATGGCGAATGGATGAGGCCGCCTATATGCTCTATCGTCGTGCCTAACGATTCCGACCTGGATGAGCGTCCCAGGGATCGCGACCTTCAGAGCCAAGTAGACGAGTTCCTGTTAGCGAAGGATAGTGATCCTGAGTTCATCCGTGAGTGTTTCTGGAGGATCGTTGATCAGCTCAGGGAAATGACCTCGTTTCAGAGGCGTGCCGCGTTATACGGTTTGGCTGTATTTCTTGTTTTCGAGTTGCTCAATAGAAGGCTTGTAAGTGAAACCGCGCTCGGTGGGTTTAAGCTCGCCAAGTTGGACTTCCTTAGGGTTCTGGCACCTGTGATTGCAGGCTACCTTTTTCTTCGCCTCATGGCAATTGGTCGCGATCGGGCTGTGTATGTGCAGATCGTGTACCGGTTTTCTAGATCGAAGTTCAAGGGCTTATATCGATCAGAGCTGGACCGGATTTTCACCTATTCATCCGGGCCGCTGGTTTCGCGAATTCCATCGAGTTTCGTGGTCCCTTGGCGTAGCTGGACAGTTGACCTGGCGGCAGTCCTGGAAGGGCTATTCTTTCACGCCGTGCCACCCGCATTCTGTCTGTACGCATTCGTGCAACTTGTCAGAACGGAAGGGGTGGGCAGTCTGCCTGTCTGGCTTTCACTCATTGCATCCATCTTCCTGCTGTTGCTTGGAGGTCTGATTTCAACGGCATCGCCAAGCGTGTACGACAAGGACTGGCTCAGAGATATGCCGTTCCGGTCAAGTTTGAGTGGATGGAAGAAGTGATCGCATTGTGGCTGATTCTCTGCTTGGCTTCTGGGCGATGAGGGAGGTCGGCGCTGGTCGACAGTACTCCCGCACTCTCAGACCGGGTTGCGGCTCGGTAAGGGTGACCGAAGGGGTGACCCCTACGCGACCCCAACGGACCGCAAGAGGAGCACCGCGAGCACGTCTCGCGGGCGGGGTAAGAGGTCGCGCGGAATGGTTGTTGATCATCGGCGGCGGGCGGGTCGGTTGTTCCACCGGTAGAGGGTCCATGCACGCCGGATGAGGCTGCGGACGGTGATGATCGCGTCGGCGAGGTCGAAGAAGGCGTCGATGACCTTCTCTGTTCGTTCGTAGCAGCGTTGCAGCCGGTTGAACGCGTTGTGCCAGCTGTTCGTCCGTTCGACGTGCCACCGTTGGCTCGCCTGGATGGGCGCCTTGTCGCCCTTGTGGGCGATCTCACCGGTCAGGCCGCGCTCGGCCAGCAGGGCGCGGGTGACCTGGGAGTCGTATCCGGCGTCGAGGTGCACCGTGATGGCCTGGGGTAGTGGGCCGAGGTCGTCGAGGTGGTCGAGGGTGGGGCCGAGCAGGGGTGAGTCGTGTCGGTTCGCGGCGGCCAGGACCCGGCCGAGGGGGATGCCGTAGCCGTCGACCATCAACGAGCGTTTCATGCCCTGCTTGCCCCGGTCGACCGGTGAGCGTCCGGCGGCCTCGCCGCCGCCGGGAGCCTTGGTGATGCAGCCGTCCACGGCGATGTCGTCGAGGACCAGGCCGACGAGCCGGTCGTAGGCGTCCAGGGCGATCTGTTTGAGCTGGGCGAACACCCCAAGCTCTATCCACTCGTCACGGCGGCCGCGGATCGTGGTGGCCGAACAGGTGGCATCGGCGATCGCCTCGTAGGCGCAGCCGAACCGCAACACCTGGACCAGCTTGTCGAACACGATGCGGTCATCGATCCGCTTGCGGTGACAGCCCAGCGGATGTGTCGGTTGGTAGGTCGGCCGATCGGGGAGCAGCGCGGCGAACTGGACCCACAACGGCTCGATCAGCCATGCTGGGATGGCAGGCACAGAACCTCCCGTGATCACGGAGCGTCAGCAACTTCATGATCACCAGTTCTGTGCCTGCATCCGTTCAGGCGCGCCGATCAACCCACCATTCCGCGCGACCTCTAAGGCGAGGTCAGCACGGACAGCCAGGATCGAGAGACAGCACTCTTAATCCGCTGTTCGGAGGCGGCGAGGGAGCAGCGAGACGGCTGGTTGCTGTCGACAACGTCTGCCGCTGGTCGGCGTAGCGGTTATGCTCAGCGGCACGGGACGACAGCGGACGACAGGCCACGGTGCGCCGTGCTGGCGTCACACCGAAGAGGCCGGCCTGGCTGTATAGGCCCCAAAGGCGACCAGTTAGTTGTACAGCCAGAGGACGGCACAGCCGACGCACAGCGCCAGTAGAACGGCCGAGGCGAGGAGCAGTGTGAGTAGCGTGAGCAGCTCGCTGCGTGCCGTCGGAGCAGACGGCTCTGGCGACGGACTTCCGTCGGTGGGCTCGGGGTCGGGCACGCCGTGATCTTGCCAGGTCCAACCGGGTGGCTGTACAGCCACACGTACAGCCAAGCCAGCAGACCGGGCCGGGCGTACATCGGCGCGAGCCGACGAGACGAGCAGGTCAGCAGCAGTAGCTGACGCCGGCCGACAAGAGTCTTGATCTTTGCAAAGCGGGACTCACCCGTCGATGTGCCCTCAATGATCAACTAGTACAACCTCAGTACAGGTGAGCGTGGCAAGGGGTGTGAAACGTCGAGAGGCGCTCATCGGTCCGGCCGAGGTCGGAGCGTCGATGAGTCCGGTTCGGCCCGATGCGAGGGCCGCTCGCGGCTTAGGGGTTCAAACCTCTGCCCTCTGCGCTGCGTGCTGCCCCTGCGGGCGGCCTCCGGCCGTCCTCGGGCACCCGCAGCGCGTCATCCAAAGTCAGCGGATCGTCAGCGAACGCCGTACCGCGTGATGACTCTCGATCATGCTGGACGACACGACCGGGGTGTCTGACCACGCGGCACGGCACTTGATCGCACTCGCTGCTACGTCAGGTCACTTTCCCCCCGACGGGGGTCGTCCCTTTCGTCACTCCCGTCGCGACCGGCGAGGTGCCCGCTGCCGGCCGGCACAATGGCGGTCGGACGACCAGCACCTCGACCAGGTGGAAGCGCGCCATCGCGCGTCCTCCTGCCTGGCGGCTGAGGAGAGGAGCAGGCATGTCGACCGCACCTGAGCCCGGCCTCGCCCCCGAGCACCTGCGAACCATCAGGTACCAGGGTGAACCGGTCAGGCTGGTGGTGGACGGACACGAGTTCCGCGTCCGTGCCCGTGCCGAGGAGCCCGGCACCTACGACTTCGACTGGCTCACCGGGCCGCACGACTACGGCTTCGGGCTTTCCGGAGCGGCCGGCTTCACGATGAGCCCGGCCGAGATGACGGAAGCCGCCCGCGACTTCCTCGCCCAGATCGACCCCGCCACCGGATACCTGGCGGAGTGACCGTCCACCGGTCCCGACGGCCGACCCGGGGTGGGGCCGCCAGGCCGACCGGGGTGGGGCCGACGAGCTGCCAGGTCAGGGAAGGCTGGCCGGGAGGCCGAAGCGGCGGAACACCCCGGGATCCAGGAACGAGGTGATCGACGCGACGCGGTCACCGCGCAGGGTCAGCACGTCGATCGACCAGGCGCGGTGCGTACCGCTGCCGTCGGCGTCGAGGTAACTGGCCACGGCGGGTTGCCCGTTGGCGTGGGTGGGCAGGTGACGCCATGTCCCGCACCCGGTCAACGGCACCCGTACCGCGAAGTCGGTGACCGTCCGGATGCCCGCGTACCACGCGGGCAGCGGCGGCATGGACCAGGTGACGTCCTCGGTCAGCAGCGCGACCAGGGCGTCCGCGTCGGCGTTCTCCAGCGCCGAGGCGTACCCGTCGACGATCTGTCGCAGCCGCGCGTCACCGATCTTCCGCAGCGTGTGCTGCTGGCTGGACGGGCCGACCCGCTCTGCGACGAGCCGACGGGCCCGCGCCAATGCCGAGTTCACCGACGTGGTCGACGTGTTCATCATGGTGGCGATCTCGGCGGCCGAGAAACCGAGCACCTCGAAGAGCAGCAGCGCCGCCCGCTGGTTGCCCGGTAGGTGCTGGAGGGCGGCGACGAAGGCGAGTTCGACGGCCTCCCGCTGCTCGTAGCGTGCGCCCGGGTGTGCCGGACCGTCCGTCAACTCCCCGTCCGGGTACGGACCGAGCCAGGCGACCCGGCCCAGCGGCGCGACGCCGAGTACCGGGTTGTCGCTGGCCGGACCGAGGTCCACCGGCAGTGCGCGTCGCCCCCGGGCCGCCACCGTGTCCAGGCAGACCCGGGTCGCCACCGCGTACAGCCAGGAGCGCAGCGAACTGCGCCCCTCGAAACGGGCGAGTCCCCGCCAGGCGCGCAGCAGGGCGTCCTGGAGTGCGTCGTCGGCGTCGTGGGTCGAACCGAGCATCCGGTAGCAATGGGCGTGCAGCTCCCGACGCAGGGGCGCGACGAGGTAATCGAACGCCTCGTCGTCGCCGGCCCGTGCCCGGTTCAGGACCGGATCGGTCGACGCGTCGGCCGGTCGGCCCGGAGGAGGGCCGGCCGCCGGGTCGGAGGGCGGGCCCGGGGCCGTCCGAGAAATGTTCCCCACGAGGGACGATTCTGCCCCACGACGGGAGTCACCTTCTCGACCGAACGATCCACCCGCACGACCGGAGGACCTGATGAACCCCACCGTGACCGCTTCCGTCACCGTCGGCACCCTGCGCGTCCCCGACGCCACCCTCCACTACGAGGTACGCGGCCGGGGCCCGCTGGTGGTGCTGGTCGGCGCGCCCATGGATGCCGCGTCGTTCGCGCCCCTGGCCGACCTGCTCGCCGTCGACCACACCGTGCTCACCACCGACCCCCGGGGCATCCACCGGAGTCCGGTCGACGACCCCGACCGCGACTCGACCCCCGAACTGCGCGCCGACGACCTGTCCCGACTGCTGACCCACCTGGACGCCGGGCCGGCGGCGGTCCTCGGCTCCAGCGGCGGCGCGGTCAGCGCGCTGGCGCTCGCGCAGGCCCATCCCGGACAGGTGCACACCGTCGTCGCGCACGAACCGCCGCTCGACGAGTTGCTCGACGACCGGGAGGAGTTGCGGGCCCGTATCGAGGAGATGGTCGCCACCTACCTGACCGGTGACACCGCGGGCGCGTGGCGGCAGTTCCTGGCCGTGGCGAACATCCAGATGCCCGAGGAGATGGTCGAGGCGATGTTCGGCGGGGAACGTGACCCGCAGGCGGTGGCGGACGAGCACTTCCAGTACGCGCACATGCTTATCCCGACCACCCGCTGGCAGCCCGACCTGCCGGCCCTGCGGTCCGGTGCCACCCGGATCGTCGTCGGCATCGGGGAGGAGTCCGGCGGTCAGCTCTGCGACCGCACCTCGCGGGCGCTCGCGGCGGGGCTCGGCGTCGCGCCGACCATGTTTCCCGGCGACCACATCGGCTTCGTCGGCGATCCGGAGCGGTTCGCCGTCCGGCTGCGCGAGGTCCTGGCCGAGGGGTGAGCAGAACCGGCAGGTACGGGTCGGCACACCGACGGGGGAGGAGGGGCGGGCATCCGCCCGGCCGGCCCGTCGGTCGCTGGTCCGGCCCGACGGATGCCCGGCCCGTTACCGGACGGTGGCCCGGCCCGGCATGGCGACCGGCTGGAAGACGGCCGACGCCCGGCCGTTGCCGTCGGTGACCACCCAGGGGTGACCGACCTGCGTGTCCTGCCGGTGGGACTCGCCCGGTGACAGCCGCTCGACGCGCACCCGGTAACCCCACTGGTTGAGCCAGTAGACGGTCACCTGTCCGGTTCGCCGGTTGACGAACTCGACGGTGGTGTCCGCCCCGCCGTCGACCGACCGCAGGTCGCGTTCCTGCTCGGCGGGGAGCGGGGTCAGCTCCACGACACCCGGCGTGGCCGACCGGCTCGGGGCGGAGCCCGGCCTGCCGCTCGCGGTGGCGCTCCGGTCGGAAGACGGCGTCGGGGTGGCGGGTGACGGGGAGGCAGGGGTCGGGGAGACGGATCGTGTCGGGACGGTCCGGGCGGTGGCCGCCGCCGCCTGCGGGGTCGCACCGACGAAGGTGGGCAGCGGGATCGCCGGCACCGACGGGTCCGCCACCGGCCCGGGTACGGGCGTGGTGGTGGTGCCGAGTGCCCAGACCACCGCCACGGTCACCGCCCCCACTATGGCCGCGACCAGCGAGTACGCCCACCACGACGAGCGGAGCCGCCGCCCGCCGGTCTCCTGTGGTCCGGATCCTGCCGCACGAGTCATCAGTGGCCGATCTCCCCTCGGGTGCTGCCCCGGGCAGGGCCGCACGGGCCCACGATTATCCAGAAGCGATCTTTGCATGCGTCGATGGACCCTGTCGGCGTGGCCGATTCTGATCATGGCGGGGGCTGCGCGGACAGGCGATCCGAAGGCCGTCCCCATAGCAGATCGGCGGCGGGAACGGGCGTTGTCCACAGGCGCTCCGGTTGTCCACAGGTACGGCGGTCACGCCAGCGGAAGGAGCCTCCGGCGGCGCAGTCTCTCGGCAGCACCCCCGAGCCTGACTGCTGGAGGCCGCGATGCCACCCCGTACCGATGTCCGGCCGCACCGACGACTCCCGCTGGTCGTCACCGCGGACGTCGACCTCCTCGACGACCTCCTCCGGCTCGCCGCAGCGGGCGGTACGGAGGTCGAGGTGGCTGCCGACCCGGCGGCGGCCCGGTCCCGGTGGTCGCCGGCCCCGCTGGTGCTCGTCGGCGGTGACCAGGCGCAGCCTTGCCTGCGTGCCCGGCTGCCGCGTCGGGCCCGGCTGGTGCTGGTCGGGCACACCGGCGCGGCCGACCCCGGCTGGGAGGTCGCCGAGCTGATCGGCGCGGAACACGTCGCGACCCTGCCCGCGGCCGAACCATGGCTCGTCGACCGGTTCGCCGAGTGCGCGCCCCAGCAGGCCACCGCCGATGCCCGGGTGGTGGCCGTGCTCGGTGGCCGGGGTGGCGCGGGCGCGAGCGTCCTCGCCGGTGGTCTGGCGGTCACCGCCGCCCGGGCCCGGCTCCGGACCCTCCTCGTCGACGCCGATCCGCTCGGTGGCGGCCTCGACCTGGTGCTCGGCTGGGAGCAGTTGGAGGGGCTGCGCTGGCCGGCGCTCACCGACGCCGACGGCCGGGTCGATCCGCCCGCTCTGGTCCAGGCCCTGCCCAGCCGGGGCGATCTGGTGGTCCTCTCCGGGGACCGGGGCGACCCGCTGCCGCTGCCCGCACCCGCGATGGCCGCAACGCTCGACGCCGCCCGCCGAGGCCGGGACCTGGTCGTGGTCGACCTGCCCCGCCAGTTCGACGACGCCGCCGTGCTCGCGCTGCAAGCTGCCGACCGGGTGTTCCTGGTGGTCCCCGCCGAGCTGCGGGCCACGGCCGCAGCGGCCCAGGTGGCAGCCGCCGCCGCACCGCACTGCACCGACCTGGCGGTGATCGTCCGGGGCCCCGCGCCGGGGCGGCTCAGGGCCGCCGAGGTGGCCCGGGCACTCGGCCTGCCGCTCGCGGGCACGCTTCGACCCGAGCCGGGCATCTCGCGTGGCCTGGAGCGGGGCGAGGCCCCGGCGGCGACCGGCCGTGGCCCGCTCGCCATCCTCTGCCAGCGCATCGTCGCCGACCTGACCGGCCGGTCCGTGGAAGGTGCGGCATGACCGACCACCCCCGCTCGCCGCACCACCCGGCGGACCGTCCGGCCGCCGTCGGCGAACTCTCCGCCCGGGTACGCCAGCGCTTCGCCGCCGAGGCCACCCCGGTCACCCCGGCCGCGGTCGTCTCCGCGGTACGCGCCGAGCCCGCTGCCGCCGTCCTCGGTGACACCGTGGTGCTGCGGATGGCCGACCGGGTGCACGACGACCTCGTCGGGGCCGGGCCACTCGGGCCGCTGCTGGCCGACCCGCAGGTCACCGACGTGCTGGTGAACGGCACCCGGGTCTGGATCGACCGGGGCGACGGCCTGCGGCAGGTGGCCGTCCCGGTCGGGACGGTGGACGACGTGCGCCGGCTGGCACAGCGACTCGCGGCCGGCGCGGGCCGGCGGCTGGACGACGGTTCCCCGTTCGTGGACGCCCGGCTCGCCGACGGAACCCGGCTGCACGCCGTTCTGCCCCCGGTGGCGACCAGTGGGCCCTACCTGTCGCTGCGGACCTTCCGGCAGCGTCCGTTCACCCTCGACGAGCTGGTGGATCACGGCACGGTGTCCCCGCCGGTGGCCCCGCTGCTCGCCGCCGTCGTGGCGGCCCGGCTGGCGTACCTGGTCACCGGGGGCACCGGCTCCGGCAAGACCACTCTGCTGAACACCCTGCTCGGGCTGGTGCCGGTCACCGAACGGATCGTCCTGGTCGAGGACGCCGCCGAACTGCGCCCGGTGCATCCGCACGTCATCGGGTTGCAGGCCCGGACCGCCAACGTGGAGGGGTCGGGTGCGGTGGGCCTGGCCGACCTGGTGCGGCAGGCGCTGCGGATGCGGCCGGACCGGCTCGTGGTCGGGGAGTGCCGGGGCGGTGAGGTGGTCGACCTGCT
This sequence comes from Micromonospora inyonensis, assembly GCF_900091415.1. Lineage (NCBI taxonomy): Bacteria > Bacillati > Actinomycetota > Actinomycetes > Micromonosporales > Micromonosporaceae > Micromonospora > Micromonospora inyonensis. The sequence goes on from NZ_FMHU01000001.1 coordinate 1,937,647, forward strand.
CGCCGCCCTGAACACCGGCCACGACGGTGGGGCCGGGACGCTGCACGCCAACGCGCCGTCGGACGTACCGGCCCGGCTGGAGGCCCTCGGTCTGCTCGGCGGGTTGCCCCGCGCGGCCCTGCACGCCCAGGTGACCGCCGCCCTCCAGGTGCTGCTCCAGATGCGGCGGGGGCGTGGCGGCCGGGTGCTGGAGTCGGTCTCGCTGCTCCTGCCCGACGGGCCGGACCGCCTGGTCACGGTCGTGCCGGCCTGGGTACGTGGACGTGGTCCGGGACGGGCCGCCCGTAACCTCGGGGCGCTGCTCCAGCAGCGCGGCGTGCCGGTGCCGCCGATCCTGTCCCCACCGTGGCCCGGTGCGTCGGGGACGCCGTCGTGAGCGCCGCCGCCTGGCCGGTGGTGCTGCTGGTGCTCGCCGCCGCCGCCGTCATCGGTTGGCCGACGGGCGGCGCCCGGTCCCGGTACCGGGCGCTGTTCCGATCCGGGCGTCAGGTCTCCCCTCCGGTCGACGGGGACGTCAGGGCCTACCTGCGGCACGTCGTCCACCTCCCCGGGTTCCGGCGGTCCGGTCCGGGGCGTGCCAGCGGCGGGCGGGCTGCGGCGGGGCCACCCAACCGCCGCGACCCGTCTCGCCCGGTCGGCGAAGGCGGACCGGGCACCACCGGTGGGCACGCCGGGATCGGGCCGACCATGCCGGCAACGGCCACCGACGCGGCCCGGCGGCTCGTCGATGCCGGTGGGGGCGTCACCAGCCGCTGGGCGGCGTCGCCGAGACGGAACATGGTGCTGACAGCCGGTGTCGGGGCGGTCGGCGGTGGGCTGCTCGCCGGGCCGGTGGCCGCCCTGGTGGCTGCCGCGTACAGCGCCCTGGGCATGCGGGCCCTGCTCCGGCGTCGGCTGACCCGGTCGGCGGAACGACTCCGGCGGCATCGGCTGGACCAGCTCGGCGCGCTCGCCGCCGACCTGCGGGCCGGTCTGCCGGTCCCGACCACCCTCACCGACGAATCCGCGCTGTCGGGGGCCGGTCGGTCGGTCCCGGCCCGCGTGGGCGACGGACCCGCTGCCCCGGACGGTGTGGACCCGGCCGACCGGCCGGAGCGTTCTGTGGACGACGCCGCCGGTCCGGCCCCTCTCGATCGGATCGACCGGCTGACCCGGGCGGCCATCCGCCTCGCCGACCGGACGGGTGCGCCACTGGCCGAACTGGTGGAGCGGATCGAGGCCGACATGCGGGCGATGGATCGTGGCCTGGCCGCCGCAGCCGCCCAGGCCGCCGGGGCGCGGGCCACCGCCTGGCTGCTCGCCGCGCTGCCACTCGGCGGCATCGCCCTCGGATACGGGATCGGCGTCGACCCGGTCCGGGTGCTGCTGCACACCCCGGTCGGTGCCGGCTGCGCGGTCGTGGCAACCCTCCTCCAGGTCGTCGGACTGCTCTGGGCCGAACGGCTCGGCGCGACCCCCGGTGGGGCGACCTGATGGGCGTCCGGCTCACGGCCCGGCTCGGGGGCGACATCGTCGACGTCTCCGTCCTGGTCGACGACTCCTCCCTTCTCGCTCCCGGGCCCGTGGCCTTCGCCGGTCCGGCCGGTGCCGCTCAGCTCGCCGCCGCCGGTTGCCTGGTCGTCGCGGCGCTGGTCGTCGCCATGGCACACCGACGCTCGCACCGTTCCCCCGGCCAGCGGAGACGCCCGTCGGGCCCGGATGCTGAGGCGACGTCCCGACGACGGCCGGACGTCGTCCGGCTCACCGCCGGTCTCGCCGGGATCGCGGTCGCCGTGGTCGTCGGCGGCTGGCCCGGGCTGGTCGGGGGAGCTCTGGCTGGGGCGACCCTCGACCGGCTGCTCCGCAGGATCGAGCCGCCGGCCGTCCGCAACCGACGACTCACCGAGGTCGCCGACCTGCCGCTCGCCGCCGACCTGCTTGCGGCGGCGATGCGCGCCGGCGCACCCGTGGACCGGGCGGTGATCGCCGTGGCGGAGGCGCTCGGTGGGCCGCTTGCCGATCGGCTCGGTCGGGTCGGCCGCACCCTCCTGCTGGGTGGGACGCCGGAGGAGGCGTGGGTCCACCTCGCCCCGGTGGCCGGGGCGGACCGACTGGTGAACGCCGCCGTCCGTTCGGCGCAGAGCGGCGCGGCGCTGGCCGGGGCCCTGGGCCGCCTGGCCGACGACCTCCGGACCGACCGGGCGGTCGCCGCCGAGGCGTCTGCCCGTCGGGCGGGCGTGCTGATCGTGCTGCCGCTGGGGCTCTGCTTCCTGCCGGCCTTCATTCTCGCCGGCCTGGTGCCGGTGATCGTCGCCGTCCTCGGTGACGTGCTCTGACAACTGTCGAGAAAGGACCGTAACGTGCGCAAACTGATGGCCCGCCTGCGCGGGGACGCCGGGATGAACACCGCCGAGTACGCCGTGGGTACCCTCGCCGCCGTCGCCTTCGCCGGCATCCTGTTGAAGGTTCTGACCAGCGGAAACGTGCAGTCGGCGCTGACCGCGGTGATCGACCGGGCCCTGAAGTGACCGGCCGCCGGTGGGCCGGCCGTGCCCGTGCCCCGCGCATCGCCGCAGCACCGACCGCTGGTGAGCGGGGTTCGTTCACGGCCGAACTGGCGGCCGGCCTGCCGGCGCTGATGCTGTTGCTCCTGGCCGGGCTGACCGTGGTCAGCGCGGCGACCACGAAAGCCACCTGTCTGGACGCGGCCCGGGAGGCGGCGCTCGCCGCCTCCCGGGGCGAGAGCGGGCGGCCGGCCGGGGCCCGGGTCGCCCCGGCCGGGGCCGACATCGCGGTCGAGGTGGGTCAGGACCGGGTGACCGTGACGGTACGGGCCCCGGTGCGGGCGCTCGGCGCGAACCTGCCCCGGATCACGGTGGCCGCGACGGCCGTCGCCGCCGTCGAGCCCGGCACCCCGTTCCCCGCGTCGTGACGGTTCCGCGTCGGAGGGGAAAGCGCTTGCGCGGCAGGAGGAACGAGGAGACGGCGAGAGCGGGGGATCGGGGTGGGGCGAGTGTCCTGCTGCTCGCGGTGGGACTGGTGGTCCTGCTCGTCGGGCTCTTCGGCGCGGCGACCGGCGTCGCCCGTACGGCTCGGCAGCAGGCGCGGGTGGCGGCCGACTTCGCGGCCCTGGCCGGGGCGGGCATCAGTCTCCGGGGCGAGGAGATTGCCTGCCGCCGGGCCGCCGAACTGGCCGTCGCCAACGGTGCTCAGGTGGTCGGGTGCGCTCTGGACGGGCTGGACCTCCAGGTGACGGTGGAGGTGACGATCGCACCGCTGCCCGGGCTGCACCGGAAGGCCGCCGCCACCTCCCGTGCCGGCCCGGTACGTGGCTGAGCCGGCGCACCGTCCCGGCCCGGGGGCAGGTGACGGCGAACAGCAGCACGGCCGCTGGCGACGGCGACCTTCCCCGGCGTCAGCGGCCCTGGAGGGCGTCCAGCCCGATGGCCATCGCGATGACGAGGCGACGGTCGATCTGCGGGTGCGTCACCTCGACGGTGTACCGGTCACCCAGCCCCCACTGCTTGACCACCGAGAAGATCGGCTGACCCCCGGCGACGAAGTCGAAGTGGTACGGCAGCCACGAGAGCGAGTCGACGAACCGCCGCAGCAGGGCCACCGGCATGCTGCGTTTCTGCCCGGTCACCGGCGGCAGGCCGGGCTGCTCGACGTGCCAGGTGGAGCGCAGCAGCGACTGGGCGAAGTCCTTGCGGAACAGCCCGATCGGGTTGCCGAGGTGGTCGGTGACGTCGTACGTCGCCCCGATGTCGAGCCGCTGCCGGGCCTTGAAGCCGAGCAGGGGCTGCTGCTTAATGTCGTCCGTGTAGAGGGTCACCTGCTCCTTGAAGGCGAGCCGCTTCTGCTGCGCGAAGGCGAGCAGGCCACCCTCGGAGCCGTCCGGCGCGACCGCGTGGACCTCGTACTGGTTGACCATGAACCGCAGGCGTTGCCGGATGTGGAACCGCTGTTGGGCTTGAAGCTGGTCGAGCTGCGTGAAGGTTCCTTCCGTCCGATGCGCCCGACTCTTGCACATCTCCGCCCACCAGACACACTTGATCATGAAGCCGACCTCGTGACACACGGGCGCGGCGGCACCAGTTCCATGATCGGCAGAGCGGACCGGGTCCTCAGCGGATGTCGGTGGCGGCGCGCAGGACCCAGGTGTTGAGGATCTGGTGGATGGCGCGCAGTCGCTCGTTGATCTGTTCCAGTCGTTCGGCCTGGGCGAGTTGGGCCAGCGCCGCGCCGAGGGCGATCTGCTGGTCGCGGGTCAGGTTCTCCTGGTCGACCGCGTAGAGCAGGTCGACGGTCTCGCTGATGGTGTCGGCCACAACTCCTCCTCGGGCATGGAAGCGCTCCCATGTCGGATGCCCCGAACGGGGTCGATCTATGCCTGCGTTCGATGGACCGGCACCGTCGTCGAAGGTTCGCCCGTTGCGTCCGGCAGGTTCGCCAGCACCACGTCGAGGACCCGCACCGCGTCCGCCTTGCCGAGCGGGTTGTTGCCGTTGCCGCACTTCGGGGACTGGACGCAGGACGGGCAGCCGGTCTCGCAGCCGCACTCGACGATCGCGTCCCGGGTCGCCCGCAGCCACGCCGCCGCCGTCCCGTACGCCCGCTCCGCGAAGCCCGCCCCGCCGGGATGCCCGTCGTAGACGAACACCGTTGGCGCCTCGGTGTCCGGATGCAGCGCCGTGGAGAGCCCGCCGATGTCCCACCGGTCACAGGTCGCCACCAGCGGCAGCAGGCCGATCGCCGCATGCTCGGCGGCGTGCAGTCCGCCCGGCACGTCGGCCGGCTCCACCCCCGCCCCGGCCAGCGCCTCCGGCCTGACGGTGAACCAGACCGCGACCGTCCGCAACTCGCGGGCCGGCAGGTCCAGCGGCCGGGTGTCGATCACCTCACCGGAGGAGAGCCGCCGCCGCTGGTACGAGACCACCTGGCTGGTCACGTCCACCTCGCCGAGGAACAACCGCACCGGTCCGGCGTCGACGGACGAGCGGACCGACACCACCGACAGCGAGGTGACGTCCCGGGCGTGGGTGGACCAGTCCGGCTCCTCGGCGTGCACCAGCGCGCAGCCGTCGGCGAGGTCCAGGTCGTCCACCACGTACGAGACGCCCTGGTGCAGGTAGACCGCGCCGGGGTGGACCAGGAAGTGCGACGAGCCTCCGTCGACCGTGCCGAGCAGTCGTCCGGTCGCCGACTCCACCACGCAGACCGGGGCGCCGCCGGAGCCGCGCAGGTCCACCTCGGGTCGTTCCCGGTGCCGCCAGTACCAGCCGGTCGGCCGCTGCCGCAGCGCCTGGGCCGCGACCAACGTGTCCACCGCCTCCTTCGCCCCCTCGCCGAAGAGTTCCAGGTCGGCAGGGGTCAGCGGGGCTTCGGCCGCCGCGCAGGCCAGCTGTGGGGCCAGCACGTACGGGTTGGCCGGGTCGAGCACGGTCGCCTCGACCGGTGCCCCGAACAGCGCCTCCGGATGGTGCACCAGATAGGTGTCGAGCGGGTCGTCCCGGGCCATGAGCACGGCGAGCGCCTCGCCACCGGAGCGCCCCGCCCGCCCCGCCTGCTGCCAGAGCGAGGCCCGGGTGCCCGGGTACCCGCAGATCAGCACCGCGTCCAGCCCGACCAGGTCGACGCCGAGCTCCAGCGCGTTGGTCGAGGCGAGCCCGAGCAGGTCGCCGTCGAGCAGCGCCCGCTCCAGCGCCCGCCGTTCCTCGCGCAGGTAGCCGGCCCGGTACGCGGCCACCCGCGCGCCGAGCCCCGGCACCGCCTCGTCGAGGGCGCGGCGGGCGGTGCTCGCCACCACCTCGGCACCTCGCCGCGACCGGACGAACGCGAGGGTGCGTACGCCCGCAGCGACCGTGTCGGCGAGCAGGTCCGCGGTCTCGCGCAGCGCCGACCGGCGGGTCGGGGTCAGGTCCTGCGACGCGTCGTCGGCGGTGGCGGGCAGCAGCGGTGGCTCCCAGAGCGCGAAGGTCACCCCGCCGCGCGGCGAGGTGTCCTCGGTGACGGCGGCCACCGGCAGTCCGGTGAGTCGTCCGGCCGCCGTAGCCGGGTCGCCGGACGTGGCCGAGGCGAGCACGAACACCGGGGCGCTCCGGAACCGGGCGCACTGCCGCCGCAGCCGGCGCAGCACGTGGGCGACGTGCGAGCCGAAGACACCCCGGTAGGTGTGGCACTCGTCGACGATGACGTGGGTCAGCCGGCGCAGGAAGCCGGACCAGTGCGCGTGCCCGGGGAGGATCCCGTGGTGCACCATGTCCGGGTTGGTCAGCACGAACCGGGAGTGCCGGCGGATCCACTCCCGCTCGGCGCGCGGAGTGTCCCCGTCGTAGCAGGCGGGGCGTACGCCGTCCAGCTCCAGTTCGGCTACGGCACGGAACTGGTCGGCGGCGAGCGCCTTGGTCGGCGCGAGGTAGAGCACCGTGGCCCGGGGGTCGGCCAGCAGGGTGGCCAGCGCCGGGAGTTGGTACGCCAGGGACTTGCCGGACGCGGTGCCGGTGGCGACCACCACGTGCTGGCCGTCGTACGCCAGGCTCGCCGCCTCCGCCTGGTGCCGCCACGGCGCGACCACGCCGCGCCGCTCGAACGCCGCGCGCAGCTCCGGCGGAACCCACAGCGGCCACGGCACCGGTACGCCCGGCCGGGGTGGCACCCGTTCGACGTGGGTGACCGGGTCGGCGGCGCTCCGGGCGCGCAGCCGGCGCAGCAGCTCGGCCGGGGCGGGCCCGGGTCCGGAGCCGGTCGAGACGGTGGCTGCGGAGGTCACATCGTGCACTCTCGCACCGGAACCCGGAATTCGACCACCCGGACCCGGGTAAGGAGGTTCCCGCCACCGGTGACCCGTTCGGCGCGGCGGCGGAGATGGTTAGATGCCCAGGAGAGTTTGGGCTCTTGCGAGGAGGGACCGATGGAGCTGTCACTGGCGACCCGCGCCGTGGGGGAGCACACGGTGCTCGAGGTCGGTGGTGAGGTCGACGTCTACACCGCCCCCCGTCTGCGCGAGCGTCTCATCGAGCTGATCGACGGCGGTGCGCGCCGGGTGGTGGTCGACCTGGGCCGGGTCGACTTCCTCGACTCCACCGGTCTCGGAGTGCTGGTCGGGGCGCTGAAGCGGCTCCGGTCGGCCGGCGGCACCTTCGCTCTGGTCTGCGACAAGGAGCCGTTGCTCAAGATCTTCCGGATCACCGCGCTCGACCAGGTCTTCCCGCTGCACCCGACGGTCGACGCGGCGGTCGCCGCCGACCCGTCCGCCCCGGGCGCGTGATGGCCACGGTCCGGCTCTCCTTCTCGCCCGCGCCGGTCCACGTCCGCACCGCCCGACTGGTGGGCGTGGCGGTCGCCCGACGGGCCGGGGTCCGCGAGGACCTGCTGGACGAGGTTCGCCTCGCCATCGGTGAGGCGTGCACCCGGGCGGTCGCCCTCCACCGGCAGTACGACATCCCCGACCCGGTGCTGGTGGAGATGTCGGACCGTGGGGCGTACGCGGTGCGGGTGGTCGACCGGGCTCCGATCGAGGCCGGTCTCGGCCTGGCCGCGCTGGACGCCGACCAGTTGGCCAACGAGTCCCTCACCGACGAGGCGCTCACCACCGGCGTCGGCTTCGCCCTGCTCGCGGGCTTCGTCGAGGACCTCCAGGTGCGGCCGGTGGACGAGGGCGTCGGCACCGAGGTCCGGATGGTCTGGCCCGTCGGCCGCTGACGCCCGCAGCTTCCGAGCGCCGCCGCCGACCGCGGCCGCTCACGACGTCTCAAGTCCATCAACGAAGGTCGTGTCCCCGCCGACGGGGCGCGGCCTTCTCGTCGTGATGACCGCCTATATCAGATTTCCTCGCATATCACAGCGATGAAGATCATCCACGCGAGGCGTACCCTCGGTGTGACCTCTGACACTGGATGGGGCTACAGTACGCGGGTTGTCAGCAAGTGTCCCGCCCATCACCAGCGGCTATAGGTGATCTTCGCTGTCCGCGTGTCGGTGGTGGGCCGGCTGACACTTGCGAGTCCGCATCCAGGCGTCCGGCCGGTACGTCCCACCGGCCGACGCGAGTGTTCGGTACAGGAGGACACAGATGTCCGGGATCTTGGCCGCCGACGGCGGCAAGCTCTCCCTTACCGGCGCCAACGTGTCGTACGTCGTCATCGCCGCGGTCATCGCGCTGGTGGCGCTCGTCTTCGCCGCCGCCTTGACCAAGGCGGTACTGGCAGCCGGTAAGGGCACCACCAACATGCAGGAGATCTCCGGGGCCGTCCAGGAGGGCGCCTCGGCCTATCTGCTCCGGCAGTTCAGGACACTCGCGGTGTTCGTGGTCGTCGCCGTCGTGCTTCTCTTCCTGCTGCCGGTGCACGACACCGACGGCAGCGAGACCATGGTGAAGATCGGCCGGTCGGCCTTCTTCGTCGTGGGCGCCGTGTTCAGCGCCTTCATCGGCGGCGCCGGGATGTGGCTGGCCACCCGCGCCAACCTGCGGGTCGCCGCGGCGGCCCGGGAGCGGCAGGGAGGTCGCGAGGCGGCGATGAAGATCGCCTTCCGCACCGGTGGTGTGGTCGGCTTCCTCACCGTCGGCCTCGGCCTCTTCGGCGCGGCGCTGGTCGTCCTGCTCTACCGGGGTGACGCGCCGACCGTGCTGGAGGGCTTCGGCTTCGGCGCCGCCCTGCTGGCCATGTTCATGCGGGTCGGCGGTGGCATCTTCACCAAGGCCGCCGACGTCGGTGCGGACCTGGTCGGCAAGGTCGAGCAGGGCATCCCCGAGGACGACCCGCGCAACGCGGCCACCATCGCCGACAACGTGGGCGACAACGTCGGTGACTGCGCCGGCATGGCCGCCGACCTGTTCGAGTCGTACGCGGTCACCCTGGTCGCCGCCCTGATCCTCGGCCGGGCCGCGTTCGGTGAGGAGGGCCTGGTCTTCCCGCTGATCATCTCCACCATCGGTGTGGTCATCGCGATCATCGGTGTCTTCATCACCCGGCTGCGCGCCTCGGACCGCTCCGGCCTGACCGCGATCAACCGGGCCTTCTACCTCTCCGCGGTGATCTCCGCCGTGCTGGTGGCGATCGCCGCCTTCGCGTACCTGCCGGCGAGCTTCGCCGACCTCGAGGGTGGCCTCACCGACGTGGACCGGAACCCGCGTCTGGTCGCCATCGGCGCGGTGGTCATCGGCATCGTGCTGGCCGCCGCCATCCAGGCGCTGACCGGCTACTTCACCGAGACCGACAAGCGTCCGGTGCAGGACATCGGCAAGAGCTCGCAGACCGGCCCGGCCACCGTCATTCTCGCCGGCATCAGCGTCGGCCTGGAGTCGGCGGTCTACTCGGCGCTGCTCATCGGTGCCGGCGTGTTCGGCGCGTTCCTGCTCGGCGGCAGCTCGATCACCCTCTCCCTGTTCGCGGTGGCGCTGGCCGGCACCGGCCTGCTCACCACCGTCGGCGTGATCGTGGCCATGGACACCTTCGGCCCGATCTCCGACAACGCGCAGGGCGTGGCCGAGATGTCCGGTGACATCGACGAGCACGGCGCGCGGACCCTCACCGAGCTGGACGCGGTCGGCAACACCACCAAGGCGATCACCAAGGGCATCGCCATCGCCACGGCGGTGCTCGCGGCCACGGCGCTGTTCGGCTCGTACACCGACACGCTGCGTTCCGCCTACTCCGACGCCGGGGTGGGGGACGTCGGCGCGGAGATCCTCAACGCGCTCAACGTCGCCAACCCGCGCAACCTGGTCGGCCTGATCATCGGCGCGGCGGTGGTCTTCCTCTTCTCCGGACTGGCCATCAACGCGGTCTCCCGCTCGGCGGGTGCCGTGGTGATGGAGGTACGCCGGCAGTTCCGCGAGCTGCCCGGGATCATGGACGGCACCCAGCGCCCTGAGTACGGCAAGGTCGTCGACATCTGCACCCGGGACGCGCAGCGCGAGCTGATGACCCCCGGCCTGCTGGCCATCATGGCCCCGATCGCGGTGGGCTTCGGCCTCGGGCCGGGCGCGCTCGCGTCGTACCTGGCCGGGGCGATCGGCGCCGGCACCCTGATGGCGGTCTTCCTGTCCAACTCCGGTGGCGCCTGGGACAACGCCAAGAAGATGGTCGAGGACGGCGCGTACGGGGGCAAGGGCTCCGAGGCCCACGCCGCCACCGTGATCGGCGACACCGTCGGTGACCCGTTCAAGGACACCGCCGGCCCGGCGATCAACCCGCTGATCAAGGTGATGAACCTGGTCTCGCTGCTGATCGCCCCGGCCGTGGTGGCCTGGAGCATCGGTGCCGACCGGAACACCCCGCTGCGGGTGACCATCGCGGTCGTCGCCACGCTGGTCATCGTCGCGGCGGTGCTGTTCAGCAAGCGCAAGGGCGTGGCCATGTCCGACGCCGACGGGGGCTCGGGCGGCACCGCCGCCGGCAGCCCGGACCAGCGGCCGGAGCCGGCCCGCGCCTGATTCCGGCACCCCACCGGTCCCCGGTCGGCGACGTCTCCGACCGGGGACCGGTGGGTCGGCCGGTGACCGGACGACCGGGTGCGCCCACGCCGGCCGGGTGCCCGGCATCGATGGGTGGGTGGCGCATCACGACGGAGGCCGTACGCTGCAACGCATGCGTACGTGCCGGGCGGCGACCGCCGGAAAGCTCACGGTGGTCCTGGCCACGATCGTCCTCGTGGTCGGCGCGTGCGGTGCCGGCCCGGCGCCCCGGGTTTGGGCCGCGGCGGTCTGCGAGGCCCTCACCCCCTGGCGCGCGGAGATCAACAAGCTGACCAGCAGCACACAACAGCAGATGACCGCGCAGACCACCCCTGCGCAGGCCAAGGAGAACCTGGTCCGGCTCTTCGCCGGGGCCGAGAAGGCCAGCGAGACCGCCCGCCGCAGGGTCGAGGCGGCCGGCGTGCCGGACACCGAGCACGGTGACCAGGTCTCCGCCGGGTTCCTCAGCTCGTTGGAGAAGGTCCGGGACGCCTACGGGCGGGCCCGGAAGACCATCGCCGGGCTGGGCACCGGCCAGCCGACCGCGTTCTACGACGGGGTGCGGGGCGCCGTGGACACCCTCAACAAGGAGTACGACGCGAGCGCGCTGGACACCAGCAAGCTCAACTCGGAGGAACTCAAGCAGGCCTTCGACGAGGTCCCGGAGTGTCGCTGACGCCGCCATCCGACGCACCGGCCGGTCCCGGACCGGTCCGCCAGCTCTCCCTGTTCGGTACGGAGGCGGCCGACCCGTCCCCCGCCGACCTGGCCGGGCTGCTCGCCGGGCCGGCCGAGATCGTCCGGATGGGCGGCACCGCCCGACTGTCGGTCGTGGTGGACGTCGCCTGGCGGGTGCACGTGCTCGTCGCCGAGCTGGCCCGACGCGGGGTGCACGCGAGCTGGGAGGCGACCGGGGACCGGTACCGCGTCCGTACCTCGTACACCAGTGTCCTGGCCCCGCTCGCGGCTGCCTGGCTCCCCGACGCCGACGGCCCGGCGGCCGGTCCGGACCTGGTGCGCAAACGCCCGCCGGTCGCCTTCCACCTCAACGGCCGCCGGCTGCGGCTCTGGCTGGCCGCGGCGGGTGTCGCCGAACCGTCCGGCTTCCGGCTGCACCTCGGCCCGGCCGACGGGCCCTGCCGGGCGCCGGTCGGGCGGGCGCTGGCCGCGATCGGGCTCCCCGGGGTGTTCCTCGATGCCGGGGTGGACGGGCCGACGTACCGGATCAGTGGTCGGCGCCGGTTGGCCCGGTTGGCTGAGCTGGTCGGGGACCGTCCGGCCGCCGCGCCGGCGGCCGAGTGGCCGTCCGGCCCGACCTGAATCGATCACCCGGCGTGTTCGATTGCCCGCAGAAAGTGCGAACCGGACCGTGGTCGTGACCCGGGGCGTGTTTCGAAACGATCTTCCCGGCCCGCTCGGGACTGCTCTGGCCTGCTGTCGGGTAGGGGACAGCCGGTGGTCGGGCGGCGTCCCCGGGTGAGCCCCCGGGGGGTCGGTCACGGGTCGACGTTCGACACAGTGACCCGCCCGAGGGCGGATCCGCGGTGTACGGTGACGCCGTCCGGCACATGCGTCCGCGCCGCGTCGGGAGGCGACCGCCGCTGTCGGGTGGCTTCGCCGCCCACGAAACCCCGAATGCGGGCGGCGCGTTACGTTGGACATCCGGACCGCCGGCGGCCCGGGACCACGGCGGTGCCGCCCGGAGGCGGTCGGGCCACGATCAGGAGTGAGGTCGCAGGAGACGTGCCGAGCAACGCCAGGACCACCCGTCTGGTCATCGTCGAGTCACCGGCGAAGGCCAAGACGATCTCGGGCTACCTCGGCCCGGGATACGTCGTGGAGGCCAGCTTCGGGCACGTCCGCGACCTGCCCCGCAACGCCGCCGACGTGCCGGCCAAGTACAAGGGCGAGCCCTGGGCCCGGCTCGGGGTGGACGTCGACAACGGCTTCCACGCCCTCTACGTGGTCTCCGCCGACCGGAAGCAGCAGATCACAAAGCTGATCCGGCTGGCCAAGGAGGTCGACGAGATCCTCCTCGCCACGGACGAGGACCGCGAGGGCGAGGCGATCGCCTGGCACCTGGTGGAGACGCTCAAGCCCCGGGTGCCGGTCAAGCGGATGGTCTTCCACGAGATCACCAAGCCGGCGATCCAGGCGGCGGTGGCCAACCCGCGCGAGATCGACCGCGCCCTGGTCGACGCCCAGGAGGCCCGGCGGATCCTCGACCGGCTCTACGGCTACGAGGTCTCCCCCGTGCTCTGGAAGAAGGTCATGCCGAGGCTCTCGGCGGGCCGGGTCCAGTCGGTGGCCACCCGGATCGTGGTGGAGCGCGAGCGGCAGCGGATGGCCTTCCGCAGCGCGGAGTACTGGGACATCCTCGCCACTCTCGCGGTGGCCGAGCCGGGCCAGGGGCCGCGCACCTTCCACGCCACCCTGGTCGCGCTGAACGGCGACCGGATCGCCACCGGCAAGGACTTCGAGCCGACCACGGGTCGCGTCCGGCCGGGCGCGGGTGTGGTCCACCTCGACTCGAGCGGAGCGCGCGGGCTCGCCGCCCGCCTCGAGGGGCGGCCGTTCACCGTCACCCGGGTCGAGGAGAAGCCCTACCGTCGCCGCCCGTACGCGCCGTTCATCACCTCCACGCTCCAGCAGGAGGCCGCCCGTAAGCTGCGCTTCTCGTCGCAGCAGACGATGCGCACCGCGCAGCGGCTCTACGAGAGCGGCTACATCACCTACATGCGTACCGACTCGGTGAACCTGTCGGAGACCGCCATCGCGGCGGCCCGTCAGCAGATCGTCGAGCTGTACGGCGAGCGCAGCGTGCCGCCGGAGCCGCGTCGCTACACCGGCAAGGTGAAGAACGCGCAGGAGGCGCACGAGGCGATCCGCCCCGCCGGGGACAACTTCCGCACCCCGGGGGACGTCGCCAAGGAACTCTCCGGCGACGAGTTCAAGCTCTACGAGCTGATCTGGCGGCGCACCATCGCCTCGCAGATGACCGACGCGGTCGGCTCCAGCGTCTCGGTGCGCATCCGCGCGGTCTCCAGCGCGCAGGAGGAGGCCGACTTCGGCGCGACCGGCAAGACCATCACCGACCCGGGCTTCCTGCGGGCGTACGTCGAGTCGAGCGACGACGAGAACGCCGAGGCCGAGGACGCCGAGCGCCGGCTGCCCAACCTGGCGAAGGACCAGCCGCTCACCGCCGACGAGCTGGCCGCGCAGGGGCACCACACCCAGGCGCCGTCGCGCTACACCGAGGCGTCGCTGGTGAAGGCCCTGGAGGAACTGGGCATCGGCCGGCCGTCGACGTACGCGTCGATCATGCAGACCATCCAGGACCGGGGGTACGTCGTCAAGCGCGGCCAGGCGATGATCCCGTCGTTCCTGGCGTTCGCGGTAATCGGACTGATGGAGCGGCACTACCCGCGCCTGATCGACTACGACTTCACCGCCAGCATGGAGAACGAGCTGGACGAGATCGCCGGTGGCGACCACGCGGCGGTCGACTTCCTCACCGCGTTCTACTTCGGCAGCACCAACGGTGCCGGCGACCAGGACATCGCCCGCTCCGGCGGGCTGAAGAAGCTGGTCACCGAGAACCTCACCGAGATCGACGCGCGCAGCGTCAACTCCATCCCGCTCTTCACCGACGACGAGGGCCGGGAGGTGGTCGTCCGGGTCGGCCGGTACGGGCCGTACCTCCAGCGGGCGGTGCCCGGCGAGGCCCCGGCGGGGCCCGCCGAGGGCGAGGAGGGCGGTACCCCCGGCGACCGGGCGCCGATCCCGGAGGGGCTGGCTCCTGACGAGCTGACCCCGGAGAAGGTGCACGAGCTGTTCCTCGGCGGCGGCGGTGAGCGCAAGCTCGGCGACGACCCGGCGACCGGGGAGCCGATCCTGCTGAAGTCCGGCCGGTTCGGCCCGTACGTGGCCAGCGGCGAGCGGAAGTCCTCGCTGCTGCGCTCGCAGTCGCCGGACACGCTGACCTTCGACGAGGCGCTGAAGCTGCTCAGCCTGCCCCGGCTGGTCGGGGTCGGCCCGGGGGGCGAGGTCTTCGCCAACAACGGCCGCTACGGGCCGTACGTGAAGCAGGGCGAGGAGTTCCGGTCGCTGGACTCCGAGGAGAAGATGTTCACGGTCACCCTGGACGAGGCGCTGGCCCTGCTCGCCGCCCCGAAGACCCGGCAACGGCGGGCCGCCGCGCCGCCGCTGCGCGAGATGGGCGTCGACCCGTTGACCGAGAAGCCGCTGGTGATCAAGGACGGCCGGTTCGGCCCGTACGTCACCGACGGCGAGACGAACGCGTCACTGCGGCGCGGGCAGACACCGGAGGCGTTGACCATCGAGGAGGCCTCCGAGATGCTCGCCGAGAAGCGGGCGAAGGGGCCGGCGCCGAAGAAGACCGCGAAGAAGACCACGGCGGCGAAGAAGGCTCCCGCCGCGAAGAAGGCCACGGCGGCCAAGAAGACCACCGCCGCGAAGAGCACCGCCACGAAGAAGGCCACCCCCGCCAAGAAGGCACCGGCGAAGAAGGCCGCGCCCCGCAAGGCGGTCGCGGACGCGGAGTAGCGCGGATCGTGGTGGCGACGGGCCCGGAGGGCCGTTCGCCACCACGATCACGTCGGTCAGGGGCCGAGGACGCGGGTCAGGTAGGGGTTGGCGAAGACGCGGGCGGGGTCGAGGGTGTCCCGGAGGGCCTGGAAGTCCGCGAAACGGGGGTAGGTGGGGGCGAGCGACGCCGCGTCACGGTAGTGCAGCTTGCCCCAGTGCGGCCGACCCGCCAGCCCCCGGGCCACCTCCTCGAACGCCCGGAAGTACGGCTCGTACGGCATGCCGACGTACTGGTGGACGGCGATGTACGCGGACTCGCGCCCGTACCCGTGCGACAGCCAGATGTCGTCCGGCGCGGTGAAGCGCACCTCGGCCGGGAAGAGCACCGGGAACGGCAGCCCGTCGACGATCCGCCGGAGCGCGTCCAGCGCCTCGCCGAGCGCGGCGCGCGGCAGGGAGTATTCCATCTCCACGAAGCGGACCCGGCGCGGAGTGCAGAAGATCTGATCCGAGCGGCCGGTGTAGCGGCGTTCGGTCAGCGCCCGCGCGCTGACCGCGCTGATCGCCGGGACCAGCCGGTACGACGCCCGGCCCAGCCGGCAGGCCCGCTCGAAGACGGTGTTCGCCAGGAACTCGTCGTCCAGCCAGCCCCGCCACCCCGGCAGCGGACGGTCGTCGACGGCCACCCGGTCGTTGGTCTTGACCTGCACCCGGTCGGTGTACGGGAACCAGTAGAACTCGACGTGGTCGTGCCCGTCGACCAGCGCGGGCAGGTCGGCCAGCACGTCGGCCAGCCGCGCCGGTCGTTCGTGGGCGAGCAGCGTGAAGGCGTCCACGCAGCGCAGCGTCACCTCGGTCAGGACGCCGAGCGCGCCCAGCCCCACCCGGGCGGCGGCGAACACCTCGGGATTCTCGTCGGCGGAGCAGCGCAGCACCTCCCCGGTGCCGGTGACCAGGGTCAGCGCCTCGACGGCGGTGGCCAGGCAGCCGAGTCGCGCGCCGGTGCCGTGGGTGCCGGTGGAGATCGCCCCCGCGATGGTCTGCGCGTCGATGTCGCCGAGGTTGGGCATGGCCAGACCGTGCCCGGCGAGCAGCTCGTTGAGCGCCCGTAGGGTCATCCCGGCCGGTACGGTGACCAGCTGGCGCTCCCGGTCCACCCGGGCCGGCTCGGCGAGGCCGGCCAGCTCCAGCCGGTGCCCGTCGGTGGCGGCGATGGCCGTGAAGGAGTGGCCGCTGCCCACCGGCCTGATCCGGACGCCCGCCCCGGCGGCGGCCCGCACCGCCTCGGCCACCTCGCCGGTGTCGCGTGGGCGCGGCACCGCCGCGGCGACGC
Organism: Micromonospora inyonensis; assembly: GCF_900091415.1. NCBI lineage: Bacteria > Bacillati > Actinomycetota > Actinomycetes > Micromonosporales > Micromonosporaceae > Micromonospora > Micromonospora inyonensis. The sequence goes on from NZ_FMHU01000001.1 coordinate 1,953,966, forward strand.
TGCGCTGGTTACCCGCCCAGTTTGTCCAAGCGGTGCCGACCGTGACCGTCCGCGTCATCTGCGCCTCCGTACGCCAGGGAACCATCAGAACGTCGTGCCTGGTAAACACCACATCGCCGGCCCGATCGTTGATACCGGTAGCGTCACGCTTCGGTGACGTGCAGAAATGTTCATCCGTCGAAGGGGGGTGGCGTCGAGTGTCCACACCAGCCGCCACGACCGGGCCGCTGCGCAGGGTTCCGGTGCAGGGGCGAAGTGTCGCGCGGGTCCAGCGGATGCTGGACGCCTGCGCCGAGCTCGTCGACGAGGTGGGGTACGAAGGGCTGACCACCACTCTCCTCGCCGAGCGGGCCGAGGTGGCGATCGGATCGGTCTACCAGTTCTTCCCGGACAAGCGGGCGATCGTGCAGGCGTTGACCCTGCGCACGATGGAGTCCTACCTCCAGCGGCTCGACGCGCGGTTCGCCTCGGACGATCTCACCGAGTGGTGGGACGGCGTCGACGCGGCCATCGACGAGTACATCACGATGCACCGCACCGTCCCCGGATTCCGTACCCTGCACTTCGGCGATGTGGTCGACCTGCACCTGCTCGACGAGCAACGGGACAACAACGGCGTGATCGCCGACCAGTTGGCCCGGGTGCTGACCGAGCGGTTCGGTCTGGCCGACGGGCCCCGGCTGCGGTTCATCCTGGAGATCGCCGTCGAGGCGGCCGACGCGTTGATCAAGCTCGCGTTCCGCCGCCAGCCGGAGGGGGACGAGCGGGTGCTGGACGAGGCCAAGGCGCTGATCCGGGAGTACCTGCACCGCCAGGTCAAGGCAAACGCCGCCGAGCCCGACGACGCGGACGACAGCGGCAGCTCCGGGGAGAGCGCGAACACCGACGGGCGTGCCGGTGCCTCGGCCGCCACGGTGGCCGCCGACGCCGGCTGACGCCCGCCCGGTCACAGGAACGCCCATCCCGCACCCCGGTAGGTGGGGACGCTCGCCACGACCGCGTCCCCGTCGACCAGATGCAGCTCGTTCACCCGTTCGCAGACCTCGCCGGCCTTGGCGTGGCGGAACCAGACCCGGTCACCCACCCGGAGCCGGTCGGCCGCCGCGCCGGTCAGCGGGGTCTGCACCTCACCCGCGCCCTCGGTGCCGACCAGCCGCAACCCGGCCGGCAGCCAGGGCCGGGGGAGCCGGCTGGGCTCGGCGGGACCGGAGGCGATCCAGCCACCGCCGAGCACCGTGGCCACCCCGGGAGCGGGTCGGCGGACCACCGCGCAGGCGAAGAACGCCGCCGGGGTGGGGCGCCAGGCGCGGTACGCGTCGAAGAGCGCCGGCCCGTACAGCCCGGATCCGGCGGTGACCTCGGTGACCGCCGGGTCGGCGCTGGTGGCGGCGATGCTGCCGGTGCCACCGCCGTTGACGAACTCCAGGTCGCCGTGCGCCCGGACGGCGTCCACCGCCGCGCCCCGGCGGGCCAGCAGTTCCCGGTACGACCGGCGCTGCACCGCCCGGATCGCGGTGCCCCGCAGCGCCTGTCCGGGCGGGGCGTCGCCCAGCCCGGCGATCTGCGCCTCGTACGCCATCACCCCGACCAGCCGGAAGCCGCTCCGCCCGGCGACAACGGCGGCGAACGCCCCGGCCGCCGCCACGCTGTGCACCGGGGAGCGGCGCACGCCGACGTGCACCCGTCCGCGCAGCGGTCGCCAGGAGGCGTCCAGGTCGAGGCAGACGCGCAGGTCGGGGCGGTGCCCCGGGCCGGTCACCGCGTCGACGAGGTCGAGTTGCGCCGGGTCGTCCACCATCAGGGTCACCGCCGTGGCGAGTTCCGGGTCGCCGGCCAGTTCGGCCAGGGCCGCCCGGTCGGCGGTCGGGTACGCGACCACCACGTCGTCGCTGACGCCCGTGCGGACCAGCCGGATGGCCTCGGGCAGGGTGAACGCCAGCACGCCCCGCCAGCCGGGCCGGTCGAGAACCCGGGTGAGCAGGTCGCGGCTGCGGACCGACTTGCTGGCGACGCGGAGCGGCTTGCCGGCGGCCCGGTCGACCAGCGCGGTGGCGTTGGTGTCGAAGGCGGCCAGGTCCACGACGACGAATGGCGGGTCGAGGTGGGCGGTCGCCCGGTCGAGGCGGTCGCGGAGCAGATCGCGTTCGATGGCCACGTGAGCACGCTAACTGTGGGAACGGCTAATGCGAAACACCCTCGTGTCCGACCTGACGTGTGGTGGCGGTGCGTCCAGGCCCTAGGCTCGCGAGCAGCAGGATGTCACTGGGTGGGATGACTGCCCACCGCGACTAGAGTGTGACACCGGGGAAGCCCAGTGATGGGCCGGCACGTGGAGGTACGGCCATCGAAAGCCAGAAGAACGGCGAGTCGGCCGGCGTGTCGTCGCCGAACCAGGTCGACCGGACGGGCTACGCCGCCCTGCGCTCGGTGCTGCGGATCCGGCCGTTCCGCCGGCTGTGGATCGTGCTCGGCGCGGCCTCGTACGGCGACTGGCTCGGTCTCCTCGCCACCTCCATCTTCGCCGCCGGCCAGGTCGAGGGGAGCACCGCCAAGGGTGCGGCGTTCGGCACCGTCATCGCGATCCGGCTGCTCCCGGCCCTCGTGCTCGGCCCCATCGCCGGGGTCTTCGCCGACCGGTTCGACCGGCGCTGGACGATGGTCATCTGCGACGTGCTCCGCTTCCTGCTCTTCGCGTCCATCCCGTTGGTCGCGCTCCTCGGCGCCAGCGGTGGCGTGGTGGTCGGCTGGGCGACGGTGGCGACCTTCCTGATCGAGACGATCACCCTGCTCTGGATCCCGGCCAAGGAAGCCGCGGTGCCGAACCTCATCCCGCGCGCCCGGCTGGAGATGGCCAACCAGCTCACCCTGATCACCACCTACGGCCTCACCCCGATCATGGCCGCGCTGAGCATCGCGGTGCTCGACGCCAGCGTCCGGGCCGCGACCGGTGGCGAGGTGCCCTCCTGGTCCGAGCCGGCGAAGCTCGCGCTCTGGTTCAACGCCCTCTCCCGGCTGGCCACCGCGCTGGTGGTGGCCTTCGGCATCAAGGAGATCAGCCAGGGGCAGGCGAGCGAACAGGCGCGCACCGAGCAGAGCATGCTCCGCCAGTTCAAGGACGGCTGGCGGTTCATCGGCCGGACCCCGCTGGTACGCGGGCTGGTGCTCGGCATCTTCGGCGCGTTCGCCGGTGGCGGCATCGTGATCGGCACCGCCCGCTTCTTCGCCGCCTCCCTCGGTGCCGGTGACGCCGCCTTCTACCTCCTCTTCGGCGCGATCTTCGTCGGCCTGGCGATCGGCATCGGCGGCGGTCCGATGATCGTCCGGGACCTGTCCCGGCGGCGCTGGTTCGGCATGAGCATCGTGCTCGCCAGCGCGTCCGTGCTGGCGCTCGCCTTCGCCATCCACCTCTCCATGGCGATGCTCGGCGCGATCCTGGTCGGCGCGGGTGCCGGCATGGCCTTCCTCGCCGGTACCACCCTGCTCGGCGGGGAGATCGCCGACGAGGTCCGGGGCCGGGTCTTCGCGGTGGTGCAGATCGGCACCCGACTCGTGCTGATCTTCGCCATCGCGCTGAGCAGCCTCCTGGTCGGCGTCGGTGGCTCCCGGGAGCTGCGCATCGCCGACCTGGGCATCTCGATCTCCTCCACCCGGCTGCTGCTGCTCGCCGCCGGCCTGGCCGGCATCTTCGCCGGGATCAGCGCCTTCCGGCAGATGGACGACAAGAAGGGCGTCCCGGTCCTCGCCGACCTGTGGGGCTCCATGCGGGGGCGTCCGCTCACCCCGGCCGAGCCCTTCGTCTCGTCCGGTCTCTTCGTGGTCTTCGAGGGCGGCGAGGGTGCCGGCAAGTCCACCCAGGTCACCCGGCTCGCCGAGACCCTGGGCGGGCAGGGGCGCGAGGTGGTGGTCACCCGGGAGCCCGGGGCCACCCCGGTCGGCCAGCGGATCCGCACCCTGCTGCTCGGGGCCCCCGGCTCGGACACGCCGTCACCGCGCGCCGAGGCGCTGCTCTACGCCGCCGACCGGGCGCACCACGTGGCCACCGTGGTCCGGCCCGCGCTGGTACGCGGCGCGGTCGTGGTCAGCGACCGGTACGTCGACTCCTCCCTGGCGTACCAGGGGGCCGGGCGGACCCTGCCGGTCGACGAGGTCTCCTGGCTCTCCTCCTGGGCCACCGGCGGCCTCAAGCCCGACCTGGTGGTGCTGCTCGACGTGGACCCGCGCACCGGTCTGTCCCGGGTCGCCGCCCGGGGCGGGGAGACCGACCACGTCGAGGCCGAGTCGATCGCCTTCCACGAACGGGTCCGGTACGCCTTCCTCGACCTCGCCGCCGCCGACCCGAAGCGCTACCTGGTGCTCGACGCGTCCCGCCCGGCCGAGGAGATCGCCGCCCAGGTTGCCGGACGGGTCGGGGAGATGCTGGTCGACCCGTCCGCGATCGTGCACCCGGCTCCGGCGAAACAACCGGACACCTCGACGCAACCGGAGTTATCCGACGCGGAGCTGGTGACGATGGAGCAACGCCCCTGATGCCGGAGGTCTTCGCCGAGCTGGTCGGGCAGGACGAGGCGGTCGACACGCTGCGCCGGGCCGCCGCCGCGGCCGCCGCCGTGCTGCGTGCCGGCACCCGACCCGCCGTCGGCACCGACCCCGCCGCCGGAGACGCCGGGACCGGCCCGGACGGTGGGGCGGGGCCTGACCCGGGTGCCGGGATGACCCACGCCTGGATCTTCACCGGTCCGCCCGGTTCGGGCCGTTCGGAGGCCGCCCGCGCCTTCGCCGCCGCCCTCCAGTGCGTGCACGGCACCGGCTGCGGCACCTGCGCGGGCTGTCACACCACCATGGCCGGTACCCACGCCGACGTCCGGCTGGTCGTGCCCGACGGGCTCTCCATCGGCGTGAACGAGATGCGCGCCCTGGTGCTGCGGGCGGCGAGCACCCCGTCCGGCGGGCGGTGGCAGGTCGTGATCATCTCCGACGCCGACCGGCTCACCGAGGCGGCCGGGAACGCGCTGCTCAAGGCGATCGAGGAGCCGCCCCCACGGACCGTCTTCCTGCTCTGTGCCCCGTCCACTCATCCGGACGACATCTCGGTGACCATCCGGTCGCGCTGCCGGGTCGTACCGCTGCGGCAGCCACCGCCCGGCGCGGTGGCCGAGATGCTGGTCCGGCGGGACGGGATCGCCCCCGACGTGGCCGAGTGGGCGGCGTCGGCCGCCCAGGGGCACGTGGGCCGGGCCCGCCGCCTGGCCGGTGACCCGGAGGCCCGCACCCGGCGGGACGCGGTGCTGGCGGTGCCACGCCGGCTGACCGGGGTGGGGGCCGCCTTCGACGCCGCGTCCGCGCTGATCGAGGCGGCCGAGGCGGAGGCCGCCGCGGCCGTCGCGGAGACCGACGCCGCCGAGAAGGCCGCGTTGCAGACCGCGCTCGGCGCGGGCGGCACCGGCCGGGGCGCCGCGGGTGCGATGCGCGGAGCCGCCGGGCAGCTCAAGGAGCTGGAGAAACGACAGAAGGCCCGGGCCACCCGGGCGCAGCGGGACGCGCTGGACCGGGCCCTGGTCGACCTGGCCGGGTTCTACCGGGACGCCCTGGTCACGGCGTTGCGGGCCCCGGTCGCGCCGGTGCACGCCGACGTCGTGGCGATGGCCCGCGCCGGTGCGGAGAAGTGGGACGCCGAGGGGGCCCTGCGCCGCCTGGAGGCGGTGCTGGAGTGCCGCGCGGCGATCGAAGCCAACGTCAAGCCGAGGATCGCGGTGGAGGCGATGATGCTCGCCCTGTGGAGGGGCTGAGCTGACCCGGTACCGCTGGACCGGCACTTCCCCTGCTCCCCCGGCCATCGACAGTGTCGATTGATTGCGGTACGGTCCCTGTGCCGTGGTGACGGTGACGGCACCCTCAGTGACACCGCTTGCGGGAGGAGTCCGCCCATGCCGCGGGGGGAGATCGACGAAGCCTGGATCGAGGAGGCCGTCCGGCGCTACCGCCGGATCGAGTCCCTCCAGGCCGAGTTCGACGCGGCGGTCGCAGGAGTCCAGGTCACCGTGCGGTCCCCCGACGGGCTGGTCGAGGTGGTGGTCACCGCCGCCGGCACGATCACCGACGTCCGTTTCCTCGGTCCGCTGCACAACCGCCATCCCCGGGACGTCGCCAACTCGGTCCAGGCGGCGGTCACCGCGGCGGCCGACGCCGCACAGTGGGCGCGGGAGAAGCTGCACAACGAGACGTTCGCCGCGTACCGACCGCTGGCGGGGGCCTGAGGTGGAGAGCCTGCACGCCCTGGCCGCCCGCCTCGACGAGGCGGCGGCGACCATCGAGGCCCTGGCCCGGGCGGCGACCGCCAACGATCCACCGCATCCCGCCTTCGGCGTGCACATTGCCGGGCGGGCCGGTGAGGTCGGCCGGGCACTGCACCGCCGGTGGCTCGAGGCCACCGAGGACCGGGCCCGGGAGGCGACCATCGCTGCGGCACGACTGGCCGCCGCCGCGTCCGCCATCCGGGGCGCTGCCGACCGGTACGTGGAGACCGACGACACCGTTCGGCGGCGACTGGGCCGGGAGGTGTGATGGATGCCCTGGACCGCCTGGCCGAGCCCGGGCTGGACCTGCTCGGCCGGGTCGACAAGCTGCTCGCCGCCGGTGCCCCGGACGGGCACCGGCTGTGGCCGCTGCTGCGCCGGATGCGAGTGCTGCCCGGCACGGCGGTGCGCGGCTTCCTCGACCTGTATCCGGCGCCGCTGGCCGATGCCGGCCGGGCGGTGCGTCAGCTCGTTCCCACGTACGACGGTGTCTGCGGCGTCCTGACCGATCCGGTCAGCTGGTCCGGTCCGGCCGCCTCCGCGTACGACCAGACGCGGACGGCGCTGCTCCGGCACCTCGACGAGGGGCCGGAGAGCCTGGTCGGCCGGCTGGAGTCGACAGCCGGGTACGCGGACGCGCTGGCTGACTGGGTGGAGAGCAGCCGCCGCGCGTTGGCCCGAGCCCTGGCCGACGTGCTCGGCTCCGCAGAGGCGGTCCGGGTGCGGGTCGCCACCGCCCCCGGAGTGGAGCCGAGCGGCACGGCACTGCTCGCCGCAGCCGACATCGGTCACCGGGTCCTGGCCGTGCTGGGGGTGGCGTACGACGGTGCGGAGACGCTGCTACGCCAGTGGTCGCCGAGCCTGACCGAGGTGAGCTGGCGGGGCCCGGCGTTCGGGCCCACCCGCTACGACACGGTCACCCGCATCCGTTACTGACCCCTGCCGTGATCCGACACCGGCTGGAGCTGGGTCGCCCCGAACTGCGGCATCTGACGCCCTGTCCCGGGCGGGGCGTCGCATTGGGTAACCGGGTGACGACGCCGGGGTCGGTGGGAGGCGGCACGTGGTCGTAGGGTGAAGGGCATGGGGATGCTCTGCGCGGTCAGCTTCAACCGGTACGGCCGCCTCTACTACCTCGACCCGGGCGAGTTCCGCCCGCAGGTGGGCGACCGCGTCCTGGTGCCCACCGACGACGGTCCCGAGGTGGCCGAGTGCGTCTGGGCGGCGCAGTGGGTCGGCGAGGACACCGACGGCTTCCCCAAGCTCGCCGGCCTCGCCGACGAGGAGGACCTGCGCCGCGACGAGTTGCTGCGCAAGCGCAAGGCCGAGGCGAAGGTCGCCTCGAAGCGCCTGATCCGCGAGCACGGGCTGCCGATGAAGGTGGTCGCCGTCGACCATGTCCTCGGTGCCGAGGCCGGGGGCAGCGGTCGCACCACCATCTACTTCACCGCGCCGCACCGGGTGGACTTCCGCGCCCTGGTCCGCGACCTCGGCGCGACCCTGCACTGCCGGGTCGAGCTGCGTCAGCTCTCCGCCCGCGACTCGGCCCGGGTGCAGGGCGGGATCGGTTCCTGTGGCCGGGATCTGTGCTGCGCCACCTTCCTCAACGACTTCGAGCCGGTGACCATCCGGATGGCGAAGGACCAGGACCTGCCGCTGAACCCGCTGCGCATCTCCGGGGCGTGTGGCCGGCTGATGTGCTGCCTGAAGTACGAACACCCGCTGTACGACGGAAGCAGCACTTACCCGACGCCGGGGCAGAGAGTCGAGACGCCCGATGGCCTGGGGAAAGTCGTGTCCAAGCATCCCCCGAGCGAGACCGTCACGGTGCGGCAGCTCTCCGACGGCGCGGTTAAGAGGTGCTCCCTGTCCGAGGTCTGCGGCTCGCGCCGCGCCTACGAGGACGAGGGTCGGACGGAACCTCGACTCACCGACTGACGGGCGGCCTGCCTCGGCCTCGGATCCACGGTCCTCATCCACACCAAGCCCGCCGGCATCACGTAGAGGGACCGTCGAGCCACCGCGTCACCCGACGGGGCCAGTTGATAGCCCTCGATCCAGAGCCACCCGTCGTAGGTCAGCATGTCGTCGAGCGTGCGGATGACTCGGAACATGAACGGGCGGACGAACTGCACGCTGGCGGCCCGAGTGATGTGCAGGACTTCGCCGGCCCTCGGCTTCCGACCGAGCGCCCCGCAGCTCACGGGACCTCCCCCGGGGCGACCAGCTCGACCCAGCCGAGGTGCCTCGTCTCCAGCTCCAGATCCGGCTCCAAGCCGCGTCGCTCCAGCTCCTCAGCTATGGGATCAGTATACGACGTTGATCTATGCTCAGGGACGTCCGGGACGTCCATCGTGGAGGCGGGATGAACCACGCACTTCAAGCAGCCATGGCCGAGGCCGGCGAGACAGCGGAGAGCCTCGCAGCTCAAACGGGGGTGGACCCGAAGACCGCAGCGCGGTGGATCTCTCCGGGACGTGTGCCGCAACCCCGCCGACGCGTAGCGATAGCCGCGCTCCTCGGACGGGACGTTGGGGACCTATGGCCGGACGTCCTGAGACGTCGCGAGCCGCAGTGGCTGCGTGCCTGGGTGGACTGGGAGCGGGAAGCGACCGCCCTGCGGTGGTTCGAGCACACCTGGGTGCCCGGCTTACTCCAGACCGAGGCGTACGCGCGGGCGACTCTGCGGGGCGAGGCGCTGACGCCGGCCGAGGTCGAGGACATAGTGGCGTCCCGCATCGAACGGCAGGGCATACTCCACCGGGAGCGTCCACCCCTCTTGGTGGCCGTCATGCACGAGCAGGTGCTCTACCAGTCGGCATACGGCGACCGCGAGCTGATGCGCGAGCAGGTCAAGCACCTGGTGGAGTGCGCCGGCCTGCCGTCCGTCCAGGTGCTCATCGTGCCCAGGGGCGTCGGCATGTACCCGGGGTTGGGTGGGCCCTTCATAGTCGCCGAGCTGCCGGGCGGCGAGCATGTTGCGCATGTTGATAGTCAGGCGAAAGCGCAGATCGTAAATGATGCGTCCGAGGTTGCTACCCTGAACCGCAGGTGGGAGCGCATCAGGAGCGAAGCCTTCCCCCGCAGTCATTCACTCGACCTGATCAGGGAAGCGGCGAGATCATGGACATGACCGGAGCGCGCTGGCGCAAGAGCACCTACAGCGGGAACAACGGCGGGTCGTGCGTAGAGGTCGCCGACAACCTGGCCGGCGTCATACTCGTCCGAGACACGAAGGACCGCGAGGGTGGCACCCTCGCCTTCGCCCCGGCGCAGTGGCAGGGGTTCGTTGACCTGGCCAAGCGGATCGGCCCGGTCGGCTGACCTCCCCCCGGATACACGAAAAGGCCCCCCAGCATCGCGCTGAGGGGCCTAATGAGTTCTGGGAGTGAGCCATCCGGCAAACTCCTGGTGGGTAGGTAGCCGCCGGCAGGCGAGCACTCGTGGTGCCTGGACGTGGAGTCCTGATGAAAGAGCGTGCCGCTGTCGGTCGGTGTGGAGAGTTGATCGCTGATGGGATGTCGTGCCCGCCCGGTCGCGGCGTGAGCACTGCTTCATTAGGTCGCTGATGGTTCTCCTCCTGGCTACCGAAGGTGTGAGGTTCCCCCGATAGTGTGGAGGCCAGACCTAAGGGGATAGATGGTCATGGCTGAAACGAGGAGACGGTTCGACCGGGAGTTCCGTGAGGGCGCCGTGCGGATCGTGCGGGAGACGGGTAAGCCGATCGCGCAGGTCGCTCGGGATCTGGGTATCAACAACGGCACTTTGGCGAACTGGGTGGCGCAGGAGCGTCGGGCTCGGGGCGAGGCCGCCGCGGGTGGTCTCGGTGAGGACGAACGCGCCGAGCTGGCCAGGCTGCGTAAGGAAAACGCTGAGCTGGCGATGGAGCGTGATGTCCTCAAGCGATCCGTGGTCCTGTGGGTCAAGGAGGCGACGAAGTGACCGTGGCCCGCTTCGTCGCCGCCCAGAGGACCGAGCATGCCGTGCCGCACGCGGTGACCTGCCGGGCGCTGGGGCTGTCGCAGTCGTGGTTCTACAAGTGGCGTGACCGGCGACCCACCGCACGGCAGGCCCGCCGCGATGCCCTCGACGAGGCGATCCGGGCAGCGTTCGACGCCTCCGGCGGCACCTACGGCTCCCCGCGGGTGACCCAGGACCTGCACGCCGACGGGTGGCAGGTGTCGGTCAACACCGTCGCGGCCCGCATGGCGCGGCTGGGTCTGGCCGGACGCACCCCGCGCCGCCGACGCGCCCTCACCAAGCAGGGCAAACGGCCGGTGGCACCGGACCGGGTCCGGCGGCAGTTCACCGCCGTCGCACCGGACGTGTTGTGGTGCGGCGACATCACCGAGATCGTTACCGACGAGGGCAAGCTGTACCTGGCCACGGTGATCGATCTGCACTCCCGCCGGCTGCTCGGCTACGCCATGGGCGACCGGCACGACGCCGACCTGACCCAGGCCACCCTGAGCATGGCCGCCGCGACCCGCGGCGGCACCGTGGACGGAGTGATCTTCCACAGCGACCGCGGCAGCGAGTACACCGCCGCCGAATACGCCACCGCCTGCCGCCGGCTGGGTGTCCTGCAATCGATGGGCCGGGTCGGCTGCGCCCTGGACAACGCCGCCGCGGAGGCGTTCAACTCCACCATCAAGGTCGAGTACATCCACCGGCAGCGGTTCCGCACCCGCGCCGAAGCCCGACTCAAGATCGCCACCTGGATCGTCGATTTCTACAACACCCGCCGACGCCACAGCGCCTGCGATGGCATGTCACCCATCGACTACGAACGCTTCATCGCCCAAGCCCGCCTGGCTCAGGCAGCTTAAACAGCCCTCCACGCTTCCAGGGGATTGACAGTCGTCACCTCCCCCCAGGCCGGCGGCCCGATGATCGTCATCCCGCAGGTCAGCAACGTAATCCGGTTGGAGTTGCGCAAGAAGTAGGCAGAAGCCCCCTCTCGCCCAAGACGGGTGGGAGGGGGCTTCTTGTCGTTCAGGACCAGGCGGGGGTGAACTCCGTCCTGATCAGCTCGGGCCGCCATGCCGGCTCGCCCGCCTTGCGTCGGCCCTTGCCGCGAGGGATCACCTCGATCGACTCGAAGGCATCCCGGAGGATCTTGCGCTGCTCACCCAGATCCAGCTTGTCAAACTCCTCGAACGCCGCCTCCACGTCGACCTCCTCGACCGGGCCGTACCCGCCGGCCTTTGCCAGCTCGGCCTGGACATCGGCCAGCTCGGCGCGCAGCTTCGCCGTCCCGTCCCGCAGGGCGGCCCGGTCGATCAGCCCCTGGGTCCGGTCCTCGACCAGCTCGGCCATGAGTCGGGCGATCTCGGCCTCCCGGTTCACCAGGTCCGTCGTGTCGACCGTGGCCGGCAGTGGGTGGAACGAGACCCGGCCGGTGGCCTCCATCTGCTTGATCAGCCGGCGGACGACCTGTCCGTCGGCGAAGTCGATACCGATCGAGCAGTGCCCCCGACCGACCTCGGGCTGCCGGGTCGACCCCTTGCAGACGTAGACCTTCTCCCCGTTCTTGCGGCGGTCGACGCCGATCGTCCCGTCGCAGGCCGAGCAGGTAGCAATGCCGGACAGCAGGTTGGACAGCTTGCCCCCGCCCGAGTCCGGCCGCTCCTGGTCGGCCAGCTTCGCGTTCACCGCCCGCCACAGCGTCTCGTCCACGATCTCCTCCCAGTTGCCGTCCCCCATGATCTCGCCATACAGCGTTGACTTCGCCATGTTGCGCGGGGCGCGCAGCAACTCCCGCACAGCGACGCCGTTCCAGAGCCCGGTCGGGTTGTACTCCCGCTTGCGAGGCTTTCGGGAGCGGGCCGTCTCCGCACTCGGGGCCGACGTGCGGAAGCCGGCCTCGTTCCACTCTCGCCCAACGGCCGACAACGCCTTGCCCTTGAGTACATCCTGGTACCCCTTCTTGACCGCCGCCGCCTCGTCCCGGCGAAGCGTGCCGTCCAGCTCGTAGCCGAAGGGCCGGCGGATCCACTGCGGCTTACCTTCGGCCACCCGTCGGTCGTTGGCGAGGATCTGCCGCTCGGCCTTGCGCTCGACCTCGCCGCGCGCCACTGCCGCAAGGATGCGGGCGACCATTCGACCAACGTCCGTGGTGAGGTCGATGTCCCCAGTGGCCGTGGCCAGCCCGATACCGTGCTCGTTGGCCAGGTTGATGACCACTTCGAGGTCGATGTTGCCTCGGATGACCCGGTCGATGTGGGCGGCGACGATAACGTCACCCTCGCCGGACTCGATGGTCTGGACCACGGTCTTCCAGTCCGGGCGGGCGTCGAGAGGGAGGTCGTCGTCGGAGGCGGTGATGGTGTCCGTAACTACCCTCGCTACGGACCACCCTTGCGCCAGGCAGAGTGCTCGACATGCGGTCTCTTGGCTCTCCAGGCTGACGCCCAGGCCGGTCTTGTCGAGGCTGATCCGGCAATAGATCACGGCCCGCTTGGCGTTGGCCATGACGCCGGCCCCGCCCCTCATGGCGCGGCGTCGGGCGAGGCTCTTGATACGGGGGGCTGCGGGGGTCATGCTGCACCCCGCCGAGTCGTGGAGACTCGTTCGCGCATCTGCATGCCGACCAAGCTAGCAGATGTACTGCTTTAGGTGTAGTGAGGGGACCCCCTCTACCAGCGCTTCCAGGAGTCGGCCCCGGCCGTCGGCACCCGCGTGTCGACCCCGTCGGGTGACGGCAAGGTGGTCGGCCACAGCGTCCCGAAGGATTCGGTGACGGTGCGGATGGACGCCGACGGTTCCCGTTGCTCCTGCTCCCGGGCGAGCGTCTGCGCCCCGCGCCAGGCCCACGACCAGCACTACACCTCCTGACCCGCTCGCGACGGATCAGGGGCGCAGGGTGACCGGGGGTTCGGCCAGACGGGGGGCGAGGGGCGCGTCCGGGACCAGCCAGGAGGCGGTGGGGGACTGGTCCGGGTTGACCTGCCAGCGCCGGGAGACCCGGTCGACGGCGATCGGGTAGATCGTCAGCGTGCCGTCCGGGTCGATCCGCAGGCGCAGGAACGACTTCGCGTCCTCGATGCCCTGGCCGGCGAAGAGTTCGTTCACGTTCACCCCGAAACTTCCCGCGACCAGCAGGTACGCGGCGGTGAGTTCGCTCGCCACGAGTCCGATCACCGGTCCGTAGACCACTGCGGCGGCGACCACGGGCAGCGGCCACGGCCAGTGGTAGAACGGCAGCTGCAACCAGACCCAGGTGCCGGCGGCGGCCAGCGCGACGTGCGCCAGCCCGTGCGTGATCCCCAGGATCCAGTGCCGGGAGTGTCGTTTGCCGCTCGCGCTGGGCGGCTTGGCGAAGAAGCCCGCACCGAGGACCGTCACCAGCAGCATCGCCATCAGGGGGACGCTGAACAGGCGCTGCTCGACGCTGTCCGCCCGGTTCGCCGCGACCCCGGCCATCGCCAGCATCAGCAGCGTGTGCAGGGTGCCGAGCAGCGCGGCGAAGCCGGGATTGCGGAACGGCAGCCGGCCGAAGATCCCCCAGCCGTACCGGCGGGAGCGGGCCGCGTCGGGGTAGCGGCCCGCCAGGTCGTACGGCTCGGAGTGGCTGGCCCGCCGGGCGAGCGTGTCGCGCGGCGGCACCTCGATCCGCTCCGGGAGCTTGTGCGTCGGGTAGAGGTACGCCCCGCCGCCGCCACAGGTGACCAGTTGCCGGTCGGGGCCGGCGTAGCGGGCGTAGTGGTGCAGGTCCCCGGTGATCACCAGTCGCACCGTCGCTCCGGTCGGCGCGACGACCGTCCGGATGAAGTAGTCGAGCGAGTCGTACGCGGTGGGGGTGTCGACCGCCCGCACCCAGGTCGGTGCCGGCACCGCCAGGATCACCCGCGACTGCGGGCCGAGCCGCGCGGCGGCCGTCTCGAAGTAGGTGAGTTGCGGATCGTCCAGGTACGACCCGGACTGGTCGTCCAGGCCGAACAGCCACCAGTCGGCGGGCAGCTCGACGGCGAAGTAGGAGCGGGACTGCTCGGTACGCCAGCCGCCGAAGTACTGGTCCCGGGAGCGGACGAAGAGACGCAGGAACGCGGTCAGGCCGTCGTACCAGTCGTGGTTGCCCGGCACCGCGAACAGCGTGGGCCCGCCCGGCGTGGCCAGCGGCAGGGCCGCCTGGTACGGCCCCTTGCAACGGTCCTCGTACGCCTCGTAGCCGGCCGACGGGTAGACCTGGTCGCCGCCCATGACCAGGGCCTGCGCCCGGGGCAGCCGGTGCCCGTCGACCTCCAACTCGGGCTGCGCGATCAGGTACGCCACCGAGTACGTGGCGTCGAACCCGTCGCCCAGGTCGGCGACGTAGTCCAGCCAGAGCCCGCCGTCCGGCCCGACCTGCCGGAACACCCCGTCGGAGAAGGCGTTCTGCAACTCCCGCTTGTCCAGGTACGCCCCGAAGAACATCGCGAGCAACGTACGGATGCCGGTGCTGATCAGCAGGAACGGCGCGAGCCACGGCACCGCCCTGCGGGGCGTGAACCCCAGCTCCCGGGGCTCGGTGCTGCGCGGGCGGCGGGGGTGGCCCTCGTCGGCGCTGGTCGTCTCGGGCGGGGTGGGGGGCGAGGGGTGGTGGTCACTCACTCCGCGGAGCGTAACGGGCACCGATGGGTGCCGCTGTCTGGTGCTGGACGGTTCGAGATTCGTCGTCCGGTTCGCCGGGCCGGGTGGAAGCAGGGGCCCCCTGTTACCGCTTTTTGTGTAGCAGGGGGCCCCTGCTTCCACCTCGGCCGGCAGGAGGCGACTGTTCCGGGCAGGGAGGGGCGGCGGCGGGGGATCCCGGGAGACTGCGGCGGGGAGCGTGCCGTACACTTGACGATCGTTGCCGCCTTAGCTCAGTCGGCTAGAGCGACGCACTCGTAATGCGTAGGTCGACGGTTCGATTCCGTCAGGCGGCTCAGAGAGAGGCCCTGACCAGCATCAGCGCTGGTCAGGGCCTCATTTTCATCGATGCGGCTTTGAATCGCCCCCCGAAAACCCCCCACAAACGCCTACCGGCGATCAGGTTCCGCGTGCCTGCCAGCGGGGGTGCAGGGTCTACTTGGCCCTGCGCTTCCCGCGATCTTGAGGCGCAGGGCCAGTTATCTCCGGATCTGCCCTAAGCTGTTCGAGAATGTCGGAGCTGTCCGGGGCGAGGGCGGACTTGACGATGTAGTGCTTGTTGGTGACCTGCTCGGTGGCGTGCCCGAGCTGGGCTGCGGCGCTTTTGGCGTCGGCCTCCTTGTCGATCAGGGTGGCGACAGTCTTGCGGAAGGTGTGCGGGGTGACCCATTCGAGGCCGGCGTCGGCGCGGGCTTGCCGCCACTGGCGGCGCACGTTCTGCGGTGACAGCCAGGTGCCGCGCCGGGAGGCAAAGATCGCGTCGTGGGGATTGTCGGCGGCGTTGAGTTTGCGACCCATCAGCATCCCGACCGCGAACCGAGGCAGGACGACCGTTCGGAAACCGGCGTCGGTCTTCGTCCAGTCCTGCCATCCCGTACCGCAAACCCGCCGACGGCAGCGAGCTACCCGAGTGGAAGGCGGACCTGAACAAGCAACACCGCACCGTCCGCGCCCAGGTCGAACACGCCCTGGCCCGCATGAAGTGCTTCAAGATCCTGCGCGACTACCGCCGCGCCGCCCACACATTGACCGACACCGCATCCGGCATCGCCCACCTCGACGCCTTCACCGAGTTACGAGACACCCTTTAGCGCCTGCTGCTGCGCAGACAGCCGGCGTCAACGGCCGCCGAGCGGTGCGGCGCCGGTCGCGGATTAGCTCGGTCAGGCGGGTCAGGCTGCGCGTGGACAGCGGGATGTTGGCAGGATGGGTCGGCAACGAAGCTCCTGTGCGGGGCAGTGCGTCTTGGTCGACTGCTGTCCTACCGGGAGCTTCGTCCTTTCTGGAGCGCCGACACGCTCAAGCCTACCTGCTCAGGCTTTCTTGATCACGATGAAAATGGCTGCGAAGGTTGCTCTTGGCTGGCCTGGGGCTGGCTGGCAGGGTCGGCGTCATGATCGCGGGCCTGGGTGTGGCTCATGAAAATGGTGGCCCCCGCTGGGTGCTCTCAGTGAGATCTGCCCACCCGGTTCGTGGTCGGGGCGCCGGCCCTGCCCCTCTCGGTGGCTTGATCAGAAGCTTGCCCGACCCGTGGCCGCAGGTCGTGGCCCATCACAGTCCTACCGCGAGAGCACTTTCCCGGGCCGGCGCCGTCACGACGTCTCCCGGGAAGGCAGGCCGCCGCAATGACCATCGTCGCAGACCGGTACGACCTGATCATCTGATCATCTGATCATCGACGTAGACACCCACGCCGCCTCACACACCCTCGCACTCATCACCGCCGGCACCGGCGCAGTCCAGCAGCACGCCCAGTTCCCGACCAGCCCGGCCGGGCTACGCCGCGCCACCGGCTGGATCCAACGCCACACCCAGGACGCGACAACGCTGATCGTCATCGACGGCGCCGGCTCCTATGGTGCCACCTTCACCGAGTAGCTCACCACAGCTGGCTTCAGCGTCTCCGAAGCATCCGACGTCCCCGCCATCAGCAGGCGCCGCCACGGCAAAAGCGACGCCTTGGACGCCATCGCGATGGCCCAAGCAACCCGCGGCCTGAACATCAACGAACTGCGCTGGCCCCGCGCGACCGGCGCCCGCACCGCCCTGCGGGTCCTGACCGTCGCCCGTGAACAGTTGAGCGGCGAACGCACCCGGGCCGTCAACGCGTTGACCGCACTGCTGCGGACCGTCGACCTCGGCATCGACGGCCGCCGCGCCCCGACCACCACGACCATCACCACCATCGCGGCCTGGCGCACCCGAGACGGGAATCCGGCCCTTGCCGTCTGCCGAGCCGAGGCCATCCGCCTGGCCCGACGCATCCGGGCCCTCGACGCCGAACTCGCCGCCAACCACACCGCCCTGCACGAAGCCGTCACCATGCAGGCACCGCAACTGCTCGGCCTGCCCGGCGTCGGCGCCGTCGTCGCCGCAACCGTCCTGCTGGCCTGGTCCCATCCCGGACGCATCCGCTCCGAGGCCGCGTTCGCCGCCCTCGCCGGCGCATCACCACTACCAGCTTCATCAGGCAACACCACCCGACACCGACTCAACCGCGGCGGCGACCGCCGCCTCAACCGAGCCCTCTACACCGTCGCCCTGGTCCGCATGGGCCACGACCCCCGCACCCGCGCCTACGTCACCCGCCGCACCGCCGAAGGACGCACCAAACGCGAGGTCATGCGCAACCTCATGCGCTACATCAGCAGGCAGCTCTTCCGGACCCTGGCCGCCGGCACACGGCAGGAACCAACCCTTGACAGTTATAGAAGCGTCTCAATGGCCACGAATTGCCATTAATATACCGTTAAAAAATATTATAGACGAGATTGTCGCACTATATATTTGAGATATTCCCCAAGAGTAAGCATCGCTTGACATTGGCAAGCGAGCGTCTACGCTGCGAATAGCGCATTTGAAGGCGTGGCAAGGTGCGGGTTGTGCGTGTTCAGGCTGCGTATGTACGCCGCGAATTTGTGTGACTCCAACGACCGGGCATGGAGAGTTTTATGGCCTTGCGCACGAGACTGTCGGAGCAAATTGGCGTAGATATTCCCCTCATGCAATCCGGAATGGGGGGCATTGGTCCAATCACCCTGGCGCGGCTGGCGGCGGCTATCTCGGAGGCCGGAGCGCTTGGCACGGTGGCTCACCCGGCGTTGGTTCTCGAAGTGTCGGAGCTGGACGAAGAGCATATCGACAAGTGTGTTGCCGAGGTCGTGCAGCAGGTTCGAGAGGGGATCCGCCTGGCGGTCT